>DAIPIU010000011.1:0-42389 GCA_036770645.1 Rubrimonas sp.
TCGCGGCCTTGACCCGCATGCGCGCGACGCGCCAGTGGCGGTACATCCGCCCCATCAGGAAGCGGCGCATGCCGGCGATCTCCGCCTGCATCGGGGCCGAGAACGCGACGACGGGGCGCCCCAGCGCCCGCACGGCGCCGGCCGAGGCCGGGGCGGCGGCGTCGAGGCGGCGGCGGCTCTCGGCCACGACGTCGTCGACCATCCAGCCGAACACCCGTCGCAGCGCCTCGAAGCGCAGCCGGTGCGGCTCTGCCTCCGGCCAGTCGGCGGCGGCCTCGGCGAAGCCGCGCGCCACGATGGGCAGCGCGCGCGCCTCGTCCTCGGTGAACAGCCCGGCGCGCAGCCCGTCGTCGAGGTCGTGGTTGTTGTAGGCGATGTCGTCCGACAGGGCCGCGACCTGCGCCTCGGCGGAGGCATGGGTCCAGAGGTCGAGCCCATGCCGCGCATCGTAGGCGGCGATGAAGCCCGGCAGCCCGTCCCGCGGCGCGTCGGGGCCGGCCAGCAGCGGGCCGTTGTGCTTGGCGATGCCCTCCAGCGCCTCCCAGCTCAGGTTCAGCCCGTCGAAGCCGGGGTATTTCCGCTCGAGCGTCGTGACGATCTTCAGGGCCTGCGCGTTGTGGTCGAACCCGCCCCACGCCGCCATGCAGTCCGCCAGCGCATCCTCGCCGGTGTGGCCGAAGGGCGTGTGCCCGAGGTCATGGGCCAGCGCCACCGCCTCGGCCAGATCCTCGTCCAGCCCCAGCACGCGCGCCAGCGTGCGCGCGATCTGCGCCACCTCGATCGAATGGGTCAGCCGCGTGCGGTAATGATCGCCCTCGTGTTCGACGAACACCTGCGTCTTGTGCTTGAGGCGCCGGAAGGCCCCGCAATGGATGATGCGGTCGCGGTCGCGCTGGAACGGACTGCGGTGCGCGCTTTCGGGCTCATGGTGCAGGCGTCCGCGGCTGGCGGCGGGATCGGCGGCCCAGGGGGCGCGCTCGGGCCATCGTATCATCGGCTTGCCCCTCCGCACGGCTTGGCGGCGCGGCGCAGGCCGCCTAGATGTGGTGGAGTAGCATTCTCCAACCGAGGGCGACAGCCATGCTCACCCTGCCCGTCGAGGTCACCCCCCGCGCCCTTTCGCGCATCGACGAGATCGCGGCCGCCGAGGGCGCGCCGCGCCTGCTGCGCGTCGCGGTGCTCGGCGGCGGCTGCTCGGGCTTCCAGTACGAGTTCCGGCTGGAGGAGCGGCCCGCCGAAGGCGACGCCGTGGTGGGCGGCCGGGTGCTGATCGATGGCGACTCGATGCCGTTCCTCGGCGGATCCGTGGTCGACTACGAGGAAAAGCTGATCGGCGCGAAGTTCGTGATCCAGAACCCCAACGCCACCTCCTCCTGCGGCTGCGGCACCAGCTTCTCGGTCTGAAGGCGCGGCGTCAGCCCGCCGGCCCGCCGTAGCGCGGGGCTGCCCAGCCGTAGCGGATAGCGCCCGCGCGCACGCCGAAGGTGACGGCGGCGCACAACGCCGCGGCCAGCGCGTCCGAACCGGTCGCGGCATAGCCCAGCACATTGGCGAGGCACCCCGCCATGGCCGCGGTCGCATAGACCTCGCGGTGCAGGATCATCGGGGGCGCGCCGCACAGCACGTCTCGAATCATGCCGCCGAAACTGGCGGTGGCGACACCCATCGCGATGAGGATGGGCCAGGCGGCGCCGGTCTCGCGCGCCGCGGCCACTCCAAGCGGCGCGGCGACGGCGAGGCCCAGCGCATCGGCCCAGGACAGGGCGCGGCCGCGCGCCTCGACCCAGGGCCCCCAGACGAACACCGCGCCCGTCGCGGCCATCGCGGCGAGGAGGTAGCGCCCGTCCGCTGTCCAGAACACCGGACGGTCCAGCAGCAGGTCGCGCAGCGTGCCGCCGCCGACGCCGGTCACGAAGGCGGCGACGAACATCCCGAACAGGTCGAGCCCCTTGCGCCCGGCCAGCAGCGCGCCCGACACCGCGAACACCAGAACCGCCGCCAGATCGGCCACCGCCACCGCGCCCATCCTCGCCCTCCGCCGCGCTGCGCATCCGACGCTGCGATAGCGCGGCCGGGCATGGCGGTCGAGACGCGGGCGCGATCCGCGCTACCATCAGGCGCAGGTGCAAGCCGACGGAGACGCCCATGCGCGCCCTGCCCGACACACTGGCCGCCGCCCTCGCCCTGCTCGCGGCCCTTGCGGCGGGGGAGCTCCGCGCCGAGGACGTGGACCTCGAGCTTGTGCTGCTGGCCGACGCCACGGGCTCGATCAGCGAGGACGAGATCGCCTTCCAGCGCCGCGGCTATGCCGAGGCGATGGCCGATCCGGCGGTGCTCGGGGCCATCGCGCAGGGCGCGCACGGCCGCATCGCGGTCGCCTATGTGGAATGGGCCGACGCCGTCTCGCAGGACGTCGTGTCGGACTGGATGGTGGTCGACGGCCCCAGCGCCGCGGCCGAGTTCGGCCGTCGCCTCGCGCAGGCCCCGCGCCGCGCCCATGGCCGCAACGCCATCGGCGCGGCGCTGATGAAGGGCGTGGCGATGATCGAGGGCAACGATCACGAAGGCTTCCGCAAGGTGATCGACCTGTCGGCCGACAGCGCCAACAACTGGAACGGGCCGTCCATCGAGGAGGGGCGGCAGGCCGCGCTCGCGGCCGGCATCACCGTCAACGGGCTCGCCATCCTGTGCCGGTCCTGCGACAGCGGGCGCGCGGCGGGCTACGACCTCGAGGCCGCCTTCGCGGAGCGCATCGTGGGCGGCCCCGGCCATTTCGTGGTGACCGCGGACGGCGACGCCGCCTTCGCCGACGCCGTGCGCCGCAAGCTGATCCTCGAGATCGCGGGCGCCCCGCCGCCGGCGCTGGCCGCGGCCGGCGTCAGCGCAGGGCCTTGAACGGGGCCATGCCTGCGCGGGCCAGCGCGTCGGCGCGCTCGTTCTCCGGGTGGCCGGCATGGCCCTTGACCCATTCCCACCTCACCCGGTGGCGGGACGCGGCGGCGTCCAGCCTGCGCCACAGGTCCTCGTTCTTCACCGGCTTCCTGTCCGCTGTGCGCCAGCCATTGCGCTTCCAGCCATGGATCCAGCCCGTCACCCCGCCCTTCACATAGGCGCTGTCGGTGACGACAGTGATCTCGGAGGGTTTCTCCAGCGCCTCGAGCGCGGCGATGGCGGCCTGCAACTCCATGCGGTTGTTGGTGGTCAGCCCCTCGCCGCCCGACAGTTCCCGCTCGCGAAGCACCGCCTCGCCCTCGCGCGCCTGCAGCAGCGCGCCCCAGCCCCCCGGCCCGGGATTGCCCGAACAGGCCCCGTCGGTGAAGGCGAGCAGGATCACGCGGGCGCGCCCTCGCGCAGCACCCGGGGCACCTTGAATTCGACGTCCTCGACCGCCGTGGTCACCGTCTCGACCGTCAGGGCGAAGCGGTCGCGCAGGGCGGCGATCACGCCCTCGACCAGCGCCTCGGGGGCGGAGGCGCCGGCGGTCAGGCCGATCGTCCGCGCCCCCTCCAGCGCGCGCCAGTCGATGTCGCCCGCGTCGCGGATCAGCTGGGCATAGGGGCAGCCGGCGGCGCGGCCGACCTCGACCAGGCGCAGCGAGTTCGACGAATTCGCCGCGCCCACCACCAGCAGCGCCTCGATCCGCGGGGCCATCGCCTTGACCGCCGCCTGGCGGTTGGTGGTGGCGTAGCAGATGTCCTCCTTATGCGGGCCGATGATGGCGGGAAAGCGCGCCACCAGCGCCGCGACGATGCCGGCCGTGTCGTCCACCGACAGGGTGGTCTGGGTCAGGTAGGCGAGCCGCCCGGGGTCGCGCACCGTCAGGCCCGCCACGTCCTCGGGGGTCTCCACCAGCAGCACCTCGCCCTCGGGCAGCTGGCCCATGGTGCCGATGGTCTCGGGGTGGCCGGCATGGCCGATCATCACCATCTGCAGCCCGGCCTCGTGGTGGCGGGTCGCCTCGATGTGCACCTTGCTGACCAGCGGGCAGGTCGCATCGACATACAGCATGCGCCGCCGCTCCGCCTCGGCCGGCACAGATTTCGGCACGCCATGGGCCGAGAAGATCACCGGCCGGTCGGGCGGGCAGTCGTCGAGTTCGTCGACGAACACCGCCCCCCGCGCGCGCAGACCCTCCACCACATGGGCGTTGTGCACGATCTCGTGACGGACATAGACCGGCGCGCCCCATTTCTCGAGCGCCATCTCGACGATGCGGATCGCCCGGTCGACCCCGGCGCAGAAGCCCCGCGGCGCGGCGAGCAGCAGGTGCAGGGGGGGGCGGTCGGTCATCGGGGCCTCCTCGGGCGCGGCGCGACCCGTTCTACGGCCCGCGCCGCCCCGCGTCACCCCGGCGCGTCACGCCGCCGCGTCGAGCCAGTCGCGGGCGGCGGCGAACACCGCGTCGAACATCGGCTCGGTCAGGCGCCCGGTGTTCGTGTTGTAGCGCGAGCAGTGATAGCTCGCGAACAGCCGCAGCGGGCCGAACTGCGCCTGCGCCCCATGGCCGAAGGGCGCCGCGGCCGCTCGGGCGCCCAGCGCCCTCAGGGCGCTGTCATGCGCGATGCGTCCCAGCGTCACCACCGCGCGCAGACGCGGCAGGGCTGCGATGCGGGCGGCGAGGAAGGGCCGGCAGGCCGCGATCTCCCCCCCGGTCGGCTTGTTGGCGGGCGGCACGCAGCGCACGGCGTTGGTGACCATCGCCCCGGTCAGGCGCAGCCCGTCATCCGGCCGCGCCCCGTACGCGCCCTGCGCGAACCCATGGCGCAGCAGCGTGGCGTAGAGCAGGTCTCCCGCATGATCGCCCGTGAAGGGCCGGCCGGTGCGGTTGGCACCGCGCAGCCCGGGCGCGAGGCCGACCACCAGCAGCGCGGCCTCCGGGTCGCCGAAGCTCGGCACCGGCGCGTTGCGCCAGCCCGGTTCGCGCGCTGCCCACCCGTCGCGGAAATCTGCGAGGCGGGGACAGCGGCGGCAATCGGCCGGTGCCTCCGCCGCGCCGCCGCTCACGCCGCGTCGGTGTCGCTGGTGGCCTCGGCCTGCGTCGCCTGCGCGACGGCGCCGTCGCGCGCAGGACGCGGCGGACGGCCGATCACCTCCCGCAGCTCGTCGAGCTCGATGAAGTTGTCGGCCTGTCGGCGCAGGTCGTCGGCGATCATCGGCGGCTGCGAGCGGATGGTCGAGACCACCGAAACGCGCACGCCCTTCCGCTGGACGCCCTCGACCAGAGGCCGGAAATCGCCGTCGCCCGAGAACAGCACCATGTGATCGATGCGCTCCGCCATCTCCATGGCGTGAACCGCGAGTTCGATGTCCATGTTGCCCTTGACCTTGCGGCGGCCGAGGCTGTCGGTGAATTCCTTCGCGGGCTTCGTGACCATCATGAAGCCATTGTAGTCGAGCCAGTCCACCAGCGGCCGGATCGGGGAGTATTCCTGATCCTCGAGCAACGCCGTGTAGTAGAAAGCCCGCACCAGCTTGCCGCGTCGCAGGAACTCGGAACGCAGCAGTTTGTAGTCGATGTCGAAGCCAAGCGCCCTGGCGGCCGCGTAAAGGTTCGAGCCATCGATGAAAAGCGCGAGGCGCTCGTCCCGATAGAACATGATGTCTCCAAAGGCCTGCAAGCGGCACACCCCTGCCTGCTTGCGGATTGTCCTGTCGCACCTCGGCCGCGACAGCGCAAGATCGACCCACCGGAAATTGATCGACGGGCCAAGATTGTCAGGCGGGATGCGTCGCGACTTGCAATCCATGCGCGTGACGCGTCAACCAATTTCACACGCATCAGCGAGTCGGGACCGGTTTCTCGCCCCGGTAGTCATAGAAGCCGCGTTGAGTCTTGCGGCCCAGCCAGCCCGCCTCGACATACTTCACCAGCAGCGGACAAGGTCGGTATTTGGTGTCTGCCAACCCATCGTGCAAGACGTGCATGATCGCAAGGCAGGTGTCCAGTCCGATGAAGTCGGCCAGTTGCAGCGGGCCCATGGGATGATTGGCGCCGAGCCTCATGGCCGTGTCGATGGCCTCGACGCTGCCGACCCCCTCGTACAGGGTGTAGGCGGCCTCGTTGATCATCGGCAGCAGGATGCGGTTGACGATGAAGGCGGGGAAATCCTCGGAACTCGCCGAAGTCTTGCCAAGCTTCGCGACCAGGTCGCGCAGCGTGGCATAGGTGCCCTCATCGGTGGCGATGCCCCGGATCAGCTCGACCAGCGGCATCAGCGGCACCGGGTTCATGAAGTGGAAGCCCATGAACTTTTCCGGCCTGTCGGTGGCCGAGGCGAGGCGCGTGATCGAGATCGACGAGGTGTTGGAAGTCAGCAGGGCATGCGGGGCGAGATGCGGAATCACGCCCTCGAAGATCTTCCGCTTGATGCCCTCGTTCTCCGTGGCGGACTCGACGACCAGGTCGCAGGGGGCCAGCGCGTCGGGCGCAAGCGCGGTGGCGATGCGGGCCTGCGCCGCGGCCTTGGCCTCGGCCGCGATCTGGCCCTTTGCGACCTGGCGCGCCATGTTCTTCTCGATCGTCGCCAGCGCGCGGCCGATGGCCTCTTCCGAGACGTCCTGCAGGATCACGTCGTAGCCCGCGAGCGCGAAGACGTGGGCGATGCCGTTGCCCATCTGTCCCGCGCCGATGACGCCGACCGTCCTGATGTCCATGGGGCTCTCCGCTGCGCCTGTCATGCGCCGATGCGCGAGCCTATGCCCCGCGCTGCGCTGCGGCAAGCGAGGAACCCCGCGACGCGGCGCCCCTGCCGGGTCGCGGGCACGGCTCACGCCGCCGCGGGCACGGCTCACGCCGCCGCGCGCGCGCGATGCACCAGATGCGTCATGGCGGCGACGCCCAGCAGCGGCGCGAACAGGTTCGCCAGAGGCAGCGCCAGCGCCGCGGCGACCAGCGCGCCGATGCCCGTCGCCGACCAGCCCCAGAGCGCGCGCAGCGCGCGCGCGGCGGCGCGGTCGAGCCGGCGCAGCGCCACCGTCTCGAAATACTCGCGCCCGATGAGCCAGCCGTTGATGCCGACGAAGGCGAAGGGCGCCAGCGGCGGCAGCAGGATCCAGACCGCCGCGCCCAGCAGGTTGCCGACGACCATCGCCGCCAGCAGCCCGGCGGCCGCGCGCAGCTGCCGCGCCGGCGGCACGGGGCGGGCGGGCGGCAGGCCGGGATACCGCCGCCGCTCGACCGAATCCACGATGGCGTCGAGGAACACCCCGATGAAGGCCGCGGCGACCGGCAGCATCAGGAACGCCGAGGCCGCAAGCGCGAATGCGACCCACAGCGCCACCCCAACGCCCCCCGACAGGCCGATCTCGCCCAGCCATGGGACCGTCAGCGACCAGCCATCGCCGACGCCCAGCATCCAGCCGAGGCCCCAGAACGACACCGCCAGCAGCGCCGCCGTCAGCGCGACGGATTTCAGGGCCACGCCCCAGAAGGCCGGGTCGCGCAGCTCGTCGAGCGCGCGGGCGGCGTCGCCCCACATCAGCGTCAGTCCGCGATCCAGGCGGTCAGCGCCGGGATGTCCGGGCGCGGCCGGTCCGGCGGCGCGGCGGTCTCGGTCCCGATATGGATGAAGCCCGCGACCCATTCCTGCGGCGAAAGGCCGAGGGCGCCCTCCAGCAGCGGCCGGTCGGTCGCGGCCCAGCCCGACAGCCAGTTCGCCCCCCAGCCCGCGGCCAGCGCGGCGTTCAGCAGGGTCAGGCACACCGCCCCGGCCGACAGCGTCTGCTCGTGGACCGGGATCTTCTCGGACGGCTTGGGCGAGGCCACGACGGCGACGACATGGCTGCCCTGCCGGAACCCCGCGGCAGCCTTGTCGACCGCCTCCGCCGTCATCCCCAGCGCCTGCCCGCGCGCGGCCACCGCTGTCGCGATGCGGGCACGCGCCGCGCCCTCGATCACGATGAAACGCCAGGGCTCCAGCTTGCCGTGGTCGGGCACGCGCGCGGCGGCTGTCAGCAGCACGGCAAGCTCGGCGCGCGAGGGGCCGGGTTCGGTCAGGCTGCGCGCCGGGCGCGAGCGGCGCGTCAGAAGGAAATCGAGCACGTCGGGGCGGGCGGTCGGCACGGGCGTTTCCTCGCGGCGGATGTCGCCTTCAGGCTAGCCGAGCGCGGCCGTCCCCGCGAGGGGGCGCCGCGGCGCGCCCGGCCCCGCCCGCTTCCCTTCGACGGACGGTCAGAGAGCCCCGAGACACCAGCGCAGCACGCCCTTCTGCGCGTGCAGGCGGTTCTCGGCCTCGTCGAAGATCACCGAATGCGGCCCGTCCATCACTGCCGCCGTCGCCTCCTCGCCGCGATGCGCGGGCAGGCAGTGCAGGAACAGCGCGTCGGGCTTCGCGCAGGCCATCAGCGCCTCG
Source organism: Rubrimonas sp. (assembly GCA_036770645.1). GTDB lineage: Bacteria > Pseudomonadota > Alphaproteobacteria > Rhodobacterales > Rhodobacteraceae > Rubrimonas. Next base: position 8,352 of record DAIPIU010000011.1, read on the forward strand.
TCGACCTGATAGGGACGAAGCAGGTTGTGCCGGCGCTCGCGCGCCTCGCCCTGATGGCCCATCGACAGCCACGTGTCGGTGATGACCGCATCCGCCCCGGCCACGGCCACGCGCGGGTCGCGGGTCACGGCCACATCCGCGCCCTCGGCCCGCGCATGGTCGAGATAGCGCGGCTGCACGTCCAGCGCCTCGGGCACCGCCAGCCGCAGCCCGAATCCGAAGCGGTGCGCGGCCTCGATCAGGGTCTGCGCCATGTTGTTGCCGTCGCCGGTCCAGGCGAGGCGCTTGCCGGCGATGGGGCCGCGATGCTCCTCGATGGTCATGACGTCGGCCATGACCTGGCAGGGGTGGCTGTCGTCGGTCAGCGCGTTGATGACCGGCACCGTCGCCGCGTCGGCCAGTTCAAGCAGGTTCGCATGCGCCGTGGTGCGGATCATGATGGCGTCGACATAGCGCGACAGGACCCTGCCGGTGTCGGCCAGCGTCTCGCCGCGGCCAAGCTGCATGTCGGCGCCGTTCAGCAGCATCGTCTCGCCGCCGAGCTGGCGCATGGCCATGTCGAAGCTGACGCGGGTGCGGGTCGAGGGCTTCTCGAAGATCATCGCCAGCATCCGGCCCGCCAGCGGGCGGTCGGCGTCGGCCTCGCCGCGCGGGAGGCCGGCGCGCGCGGTCTTCATGGCGCGCGCTGCCTCCAGCATCACTCGAAGGTCTGATGCGGAAATGCCTGACAGATCGAGGAAATCCGGCATAGCTTGAACTCAGGCCGCAGCGGCCGCGACGGCCGCGCAGGCGGCGTCGAGGCGCGCAGCACCCTCATCGATCTCGGCGTCCGAGACGATCAGCGGCGGCAGCACGCGCGCCACGTTGTCGCCCGCGCCGACGAGCAGCAGCCCATGGTCGCGGGCCGCGGCGACGACGGCGGTGTTGGGCGCGACGCAGCGCAGGCCCAGCATCAGCCCTTCGCCGCGAACCCAGGCAAGCACCGACGGGTGCGCGGCGGCCACGCCCTCGAGCCGCTGGCGCAGCCGGCCGGAAGCGGCGCGGACCCGATCTAGGAAGCCCTCCTCGCGGATCATGCCCAGCACAGCCTCGCCCACGGCCATCGCCAGCGGGTTGCCGCCATTGGTCGAGCCATGCGTTCCCGCCACCATGCCGGAGGCCGCGCGCTCGGTCGCGAGACAGGCGCCCAGCGGAAAGCCGCCGCCGATGCCCTTGGCCGCCGCAAGGATGTCCGGCGTCACGCCGGCCCATTCATGCGCGAACAGCCGGCCGGTCCGGCCATAGCCGCACTGAATCTCGTCGAACACCAGCAGGATGCCGTGCCGGTCGCACAGCTCGCGCAGGCCGCGCAGACATTGCGCCGGCACCGGGCGGATGCCCCCCTCGCCCTGGACGGGCTCGATCACGATGGCCGCGGTATGCGGGCCGATGGCCGCCTCGAGCGCCGCGTGGTCGCCGAAGGGCACATGGTCGAAGCCGTCCGGCATCGGCCCGAAGCCCGCAGTCAGCTTCTCCGCCCCCGCCAGCGCGATGGTGGCAAGCGTGCGGCCGTGGAACGAGCCCTCGAAGGCGATCATGCGGAACCGCTCCGGCGCGCCGGTCCACGACTGGAACTTGCGCGCCATCTTGATCGCGCATTCCATAGCCTCGGCACCGGAATTGGTGAAGAAAACCGTGTCCGCGAAGCTCGCCTCGATCAGCGCGCGCGCCAGCCGCTCCTGCCCTGGCACGCGGTAGAGGTTGGCGCTGTGCCAGATGCGGCCCGCCTGCTCCGTCAGCGCCGCGACGAGGCGCGGGTGCGCGTGGCCGAAGGCGTTGACCGCGATGCCCGCGCCGAAATCGAGGTAGCGTCGGCCCGCATCGTCCACCAGCCAGCAGCCCTCGCCGCGCTCGACGGCGATGGGGGCGCGCGCATAGGTTGGCAGGACGGGGTCGATCATGGCCTCATCTCCGGCGATCCCAGCGCGGACGGCAGCCGTCCGCGAAAGCGAAAGCCCGTCGCGCTGCCGGCGCGACGGGCCGCATCAAGGGTTAAGTCGCGCGCCCCGGGCCGTCAACGGCGCGAATCGCGGCGGTTCCCAGCCGCGCCCGGCCAGTGTAGAAGATGCGCCGCACTCGGGTGCGGCGTGTCGCAGATCGCGACCCCGTGCCCCCTCAACTGGCGGGAGCGACGGCATGTCCTGGACCGACGAGCGGGTCGAGAAGCTGCAGGAGATGTGGGCCGAGGGCCTCTCGGCGGCGCAGATCGCCAAGACGCTCGGTGGCGTCACCCGCAACGCGGTCATCGGCAAGGTGCACCGTCTGGGCCTGTCCAACCGGGCGGCGCCGGGCAAGCCGGGCGGCGACGAGATCCTCGACGGCGAGGAGAGCGTCGAAGCCGTCCTCGGCGACGCCGACGCCGAGGCGGTCGCCTCGCCCTCGGAACCCGAACCGGAGCCCGAGGTCGAGGCCGTGCCCGAGGCCCCCTCCGCGCCCGCCGTGTTCCGCCCGGGCGGCCGCGACGCCGGTCGCCGCGAGCCCACCCCGATCAGCGACGAGCGACGCGAGACGCTCGCCACGCTGGCGGAGCTCGAGAAGACGGCGCGCAGGGTCTCGCTGCTCGAACTGACCGAGCGGGTGTGCAAGTGGCCGATCGGCGACCCGACCGACTCCGATTTCCACTTCTGCGGCCTGCCGGCCGTGCCGGGCAAGCCGTATTGCGCGGCCCACGTCGCCGTGGCCTTCCAGCCCATGTCCAGCCGCCGGGACCGCGACCGCCAGCGCATCCGAAGCTGAGCCAAGGTCGGGGCGCGGTTCAGTAGAAGAACCGCTCCTCGACGATTTTCCCGTCGCGCACCGTGTAGAGGCCCACCTCCTCCATCTGCATGCGCGCGCCACCCTTCGGCGTCACATCCATGGTGAAGCGCAGAGCGAACTGGTCGCCGTTGACCATCGGCGCGGACACGGTGGTGTCGTGGATCTCGTGGTTCTCGGCCCACCAGTCATGCTTGGCGAAGATCGCCTCGCGCCCCCGGGCCACGGCCATCGGCCCGTCCATGGCCTCGCGGCTGACCACGTCATCGGCCCAGTAGCTCTCCGCCGCCTCGCGGTCCCGCCCCGCCGCAAGCAGCGCCGCGAAGGCCGCGGCCATTTCCCTGATGTCCATCGTCCGCCCCCCGAATCGTCCCTGACGCTTGGAACATACCACGAACACGATGCGGCGTCACGCCAGTCCGATCAGCATCCCCGCGCCCAGCACCAGCGCGCCGCCGACCACGACCTGCAGCGTCGCCCGCCAGAACGGCGTCTGCATGTAGCGGTTCTGGATCCATGCGATGGCCCACAGCTCGACGAACACCACGGCGATGGCGATGGCGGTCGCGGTCGCGAAATCGGGAATCAGGTAGGGCAGCGCATGCCCGAGCCCGCCGAGCATGGTCATCACCCCGGTCACCACGCCGCGCACCAGCGGCGAGCCGCGGCCCGAGATCACCCCGTCGTCCGAGGCGGCCTCGGTGAAGCCCATCGAGATGCCCGCGCCGACCGAGGCCGCGAGCCCGACGAGGAAGGTCTGCCAGGTGTCCCCGGTCGCGAAGGCCGCGGCGAAGATCGGCGCGAGCGTCGAGACCGAGCCGTCCATCAGCCCCGCGAGTCCCGGCTGCACATAGGTCAGCACGAACCGGCGATGCGCCGCCTCGTCCTCGGCCGCCCGCGCGCCCTCGGGCAGCAGCCGCCGCTCGGCGTGGGTCCAGGCGGCCTGATGCCCGCCCTCGGCCGCGGCGAGATCGCCCAGCAGCCGGCGGGTCGGCGCATCGGTGCTGGACTGGGCGGCGCGCAGGTAGAACGCGCGGGCCTCGGACTCCATCCGCGCCGCCTCGTCGCGCATGCGGTCGAGGCCGAGCTGCGCCACCAGCCATGCGGGACGGCGGGCGTAGAAGCCCGAGACATGGTCGCGCCGGATGGGCGGGATCGCGCTGCCGAAACGGATTTCATGCATCGTGAGCAGGCGCTTGCGATGCAGATCCTCCTCCTGCGCCATGCGGTCGAACAGCGCGGCGCTGTCGGGCGCATCGGCGCGCAGGCGGTCGCCGTACCAGCGATAGATGCGGGCGTCCTCCTCCTCGGCCGAGATGGCGAGGGCCAGCACCTCCTGCTCGGAAAGCTCGGAGAAGCGGCGGCGTCCGGCGAGGGTGGCGAGCATGGCTGGTCCTGATCTGGAATGATTCCAGAGTTACGCTCCGCGCGCCGGCGGCGCAATGGCGGCGCGGTCGCAGTCCGGATCGCTGTCTCCCGGTCGCGGCGCCCGCATCGCGTCCGACTCAGGCCGCGGGGGCGCGGATCTCGACCGGCAGCGCTGGCAGCCAGACCGTGAAGCGGCTGCCCTGCCCCGGGGCGCTGGTCACGCTCAACTCGCCGCGGTGGCGGTTCAGGATGTGCTTGGCGATGGCGAGGCCGAGGCCCGTCCCTCCCCGCTCGCGCGAGCGCGCGGCGCTGACGCGGTAGAAGCGCTCGGTCAGCCGCGGCAGGTGCTCGCGCGCGATGCCCGGGCCGCTGTCGGCGACGCTGAGGCCGATCATGCCGGGGCGGGCCGGGTTCGGCGGCTCGAGCAGGATGCGGACCGGACCGTCGGCGCCGGCGTACTTCACGGCATTGTCGAGCAGGTTCACGAACACCTGCGCCAGTTCGTCGGCGCTGCCGCGCACCCGCAGGCCGGCCTCCGGCAGCTCGACCGCCAACTGCGCGCCCTCCATCGCCGCCAGCGGCCCGAGCGCCGAGACGACTTCGCGCACGGTCTCGGCCACATCGACCACGTCGCGGGGCTGGACGTGCTCGTTCACCTCGATGCGGTTCAGCGACAGCAGATCGTCGATCAGGCGCTTCATGCGGTCGGCCTGCGCGGCCATGATGCGCAGAAAGCGTTCGGCGGCTTCTGGGTCGTTGCGGGCGTGGCCCTGCAGGGTCTCGATGAAGCCGGTGATCGAGGCGAGCGGCGTTCGCAACTCATGGCTTGCGTTGGCCACGAAATCCTGGCGCAGCGCCTCGGCCCGCGCCGCGCCAGTGCGGTCCTCGAGCAGCACCAGAACCGAAGGCGCCGTGGCCGAGTCCGGGGCGGCCTCCGCGCGCGCGCCATCGCGCTGCTGAGGAAGGGCGCGCACAAAGGCACGCAGCACCCGCTCCGCCCCGCGCTGCAGCGTCGCGTCGATCTCGCTGTCGCGCCGCTGGCGCAGCGCGGCGGCAAGCGCCTCGCTGATCGCCGGCGCGCGCAGGGCGGCCTGCCCGGCCAGTCCCACGCTGCGCCTGCCGACGATGTCGACCGCGGCATCGTTCTCGTAGATCACGCGCCCCGCGCCGTCGAGCACCAGCAGACCCAGCGGCAGGCGGTCGAGCAGGTCGCGCCCCAGGCCGGGCGGCAGCCCGACATCGAGCGGCGGCGGCGAGGGCTGGCGCGGGGCCGGCGGCCCGGCCGGGGGCCGGGCGCGCCGCGCCGCCATGTCCGCGGTCAGCGCCGCCGCCAGCCCGGCCGCCAGCGCCGGCCACGCGCCGCCGCCGGCGATCAGCGCCGCGCTGCCCGCGCCCAGGGCAATCATCGCCATCGCGCCGGCACCCGCGCCCATGCCATGTAACCCTGTGACGACAAACCGCGCTCTCCTAGCACGACGCGGAGCGCTCAAGAAGCGGCATGGCTTTCACCGCGCCGTCATATATCTGGTGCAGCGCTGCGGCAGCCCCGGGGACCGACCGATGATCCGCTACGACCTCCGCTGCGCCCGCGGCCACGGCTTCGACGCGTGGTTCCGCGACAGCGCCGCCTACGACACGCAGGCCGCAGCGGGGCAGGTCGCCTGCGCGCTGTGCGGATCGACCGACGTCCAGAAGCAGTTGATGACCCCGGCCCTGCGCAACGCCGCTGCCGCGATCGCCGACCCCGGCCCGCCCACAGCGCCCGTCACCGCGCCCGCGCTGTCGGCGGCCCCGGACGGCGCGCTGGGCCGCGCCCTGGCCGACCTGCGGCGGCGCGTCGAGGAGAACGCGGATTATGTCGGCCCCCGCTTCGCCGCCGAGGCCCGGCGCCTGCATGCCGAGGGCGAGACCGAGCGCGCGATCTGGGGCGAGGCGACCGCGGCCGAGGCCGAGGCGCTGGTCGAGGACGGCGTGCCGGTCGCGCCGCTGCCCTGGCTGCCGCGGCGGGACGACTGACGCCATGCCCGTTGCACCCATCCGCCGCGCGTGGCGCGGCTGGCGCGGCGTGGCGCGCAGCCTGCGCGTCTACCGGCTGGACCGCGCCCATGCCGCCGGGCTGCGGCGGCTCTACGCTCCCTTCGTCGGCCCCGGCGACCTCGTGATCGACGTGGGCGCGCATGTCGGCGACCGCGTCGCGGCCTTCCGGGCGCTCGGCGCGCGGGTGGTGGCGGTCGAGCCGCAGGCGCGGCTCGCCGCCATCCTGCGCCTGCTGCACGGGCGGGATCCGGGCGTCACCGTGCTGCGCTGCGCGCTCGGGCCCGCGCCGGGCGAGGCCGTGCTGCGGGTGAACACCGCCAACCCCACCGTCACCACCCGGTCGGAGGCCTTCCTCGCCGCCGCCGCCGGCGCGCCGGGCTGGGAGGGGCAGGTCTGGGACCACACCGAACGCGTGGCCGGCGACACGCTCGATGCGGTCATCGCCGCCCATGGACGGCCGGCCTTCGTCAAGATCGACGTCGAGGGCTTCGAGGCCGAGGTGCTGGCCGGCCTGACCCGCGACCTGCCGCCGGCCCTTTCTTTCGAGGTGGTGACGGCGGCGCGGCAGGCGGGCCTTGCCGCGCTGGCGCGCGCCCACGCGCTCGGCTACCGCGAATTCCGCCTGTCGCTGGGCGAGGCGCATGCCTGGAACAGCGAGTGGGTCGAGGCGCAGGCGATGGCTTCGATGCTGGCGGCGATGCCGGACTCGGACAATTCGGGCGACGTCTACGCGCGGCTCTGAACCGCCTCGATCACCACGAAGGCCTGCGCATAGGGGAAATCGTCGGTCAGCGAAACATGCAGCCGCGCCGCCAGCCCGGCGGGCAGCATGCCGGCCAGCCGCGCCGCGGCCCCGCCGGTCAGAGCCATGGTGGGCTGGCCGGAGGACAGGTTGATCACCCCCATCTCGCGCCAGGCGACGCCCATCGACAGGCCGGTGCCCAGCGCCTTGGCGCAGGCCTCCTTGGCGGCCCAGCGGCGGGCGTAGGAGGCCGCGCGGTCGCGCCGCCGCTCGGACACCGCCTGCTCGACATCGGTGAACACGCGGGCGACGAAGCGTTCGCCCCAGCGCTCGAGCGTGCGTTCCACCCGGCGGATGTCGGCGAGATCTGCCCCGATGCCCAGGATCACGGCGCGGCCCCGGGCACGGCTTGGGCCGCGGCCGGCGACCACGCGCGCAGCGGGTCGAGCGACGGCGCTTCAAGCCCGCAGACGCTGCCCACATCGGGGTCGTCGGGGCCGCCGAGGGCAGCCTCCAGCGCGCGGAGGTCCTTCATGGTCTCGCAGGCATCGTAAAGCTCCCAGACCGTCACGCTCGCCACCACCGCGGCGCCGGCGACCGGAACGGCCTGCCCCGCGGCCGAGGCGACACTGCGCGCCGCACCCCGGGCCGTCCGCGCAGCGACCCGCCGCGTCGTGTCCGCCACCGCCTCGCGCAGCGGGCGCACGGCCCCGCGATAGCGGATGGCCGGGCTCGCGGCCACGGTCGCAAGTCCGGTCGCGGCGCGCACCGTCGTCGCCACCGCCTCGAACACCGCGCCCGACAGCGTCATCGCCGCGCTCAGGGCAAAGCCGCCGAGGCCCGCGGCAAGCCATCCCGCCGCGGCGGCCCGGCGCAGCCAGCGCCGCCGCGGCGGTCCGCCGGTCGCCTCCGTCACGCGGCCCCCTCGCCGAACGCCGCGCGGCGCGCCCGGTCCATCGCGTCGCGCATGCGTCGCACGGCGCTGTCGAGGCCCGAGAAGATCGCCTCGCCGACAAGGTAATGGCCGATGTTCAGCTCCATGACCTCGGGGAAGGCCGCCACCGGCCCGGCGGTCTCGTAGCTCAGGCCGTGGCCGGCGTGCACCTCGAGGCCGAGGCCATGCGCGAAGGCGGCGCAGCGGGCGAGCCGCGCCAGCTCCGCGTCGCGCTCGGCCGCGCGGCCCTCGTGATGCAGCTCGCAATAGGCCCCGGTGTGCAGCTCGATCACCGGGGTGCCGATGCGCGCGGCGGCCTCGATCTGCCGCTCGTCTGCGGCGATGAAGATCGACACGCGGCATCCGGCCTCGGCCAGCGGGGCGATGAAATGCGCCAGCCGGTTCTCCTCCCGCGCCACCTCGAGCCCGCCCTCGGTGGTGCGCTCCTCGCGCCGTTCCGGCACGATGCACACGGCGTGGGGCCGGTGGCGCAGGGCGATGGCCTGCATCTCGGACGTCGCCGCCATCTCGAAGTTCAGCGGCAGGCCGAGTTCGGCCAGCGTGCGGGTCAGCGCCTCGATGTCGGCGTCGGTGATGTGGCGGCGGTCCTCGCGCAGATGCGCGGTGATGCCGTCGGCGCCTGCCGCCGCAGCCGCGCGGGCCGCGCGCACCGGATCGGGATGCGCGCCGCCGCGGGCGTTGCGGATGGTCGCCACATGGTCGATGTTCACGCCGAGGCGCAGCCGCCCCAGGGGTCCCGTCAGCGTCATCCGTCAGCCCTCCCCGCCTTGGTTTTGCGCAGAGATAGCCCTACTCCGCCGGTTCGGCGACCGGGTTGGTCTTGGGCCTTCGGTCCGCGAGATGGGCCGCGACCCGCGCGCGCGCCGCGGCCACCAGCCTCGCGCGACGGCGGTCCTGATAGGCGGCGATCACGGGGCGCAGCAGCAGATAGCACGCCGCCGCGCAGGCCAGCCCCGGCAGAAGCCCGCCGGCCAGATAGGGCAGGAAGATGCGGTCCATGAACCGCTCGAAATCGGTGAAAACGAGGCCCGGATTGAAGCCCGCGACCTTCTTCTCGACCCCCAGCATCCGGCCGCCGAGTTCCAGGGACACGCCGGCGATGACCGGAAAGGTCAGCGGGTTGCCGAAGGCGGTGCCGAAGGCCGCGGCGATCAGGTTGGCGCGCAGCAACCAGGCCAGCGCCACCGCGACCACGAAGTGCAGGGTGAAGAACGGCGTGAAGGACGCCAGCACCCCGCAGGCGAAGCCCAGCGCGATGCGGTGCGGATTGTCGGGCAGGCGCTGAACGCGACGGCCGATGTATTCGAAGCCGCGCCGCCAGCTTTTCCGCGGCGTCATCAGGCTGCGAAGCCGTCCCCAGAACCCCAGCCGCGCGCGCCGACCGAAGATCATCCCGCCGGCCCCTCAGGCCCGCAGGCCGCGGCTGCCCGGCTTGACAGGCGGCAGGGCGGCAAGCTCGGGCGGCAGGTCTTCGGGGGCGTAGGAGGGCACCTTCAGCGCCAGAAGCGCCGCCAGCGGCACGCCCAGGTCGGCCTCGCCGGCCGAACGGTCCACAAGGCAGGCTGCGGCGACCGTGCGTCCGCCCGCGGCGGCGATGGCGGCGATGCACTCGCGCGAGGACAGGCCGGTGGTCACCACGTCCTCGACCATCAGCACCCGCGCGCCGGGCTCGATGGCGAAGCCCCGGCGCAGGGCGAAGGCGCCCTCCACGCGCTCGGCGAACAGCGACGCCACCCCCAGATGGCGCGCGGTCTCGTAGCCGACGATCACGCCGCCCATGGCGGGCGACACGCAGAGGTCGATCCCCTCGTCCAGGGATGCGACCAGCGCCCGCGCCCGGATCGCCAGCGCCGCGCACAGCCGCCCGGCGCGTGCCGGGTCCATCAGAACGCGCGCGCATTGCAGGTAGACCGGGCTGCGCAGGCCCGAGGACAGCACGAAATGCCCCTCCAGCAGCGCACCCGCCGCCCGGAATTCCGCCAGCACCGACTCACGCTCCATGCACGGCCCTTTCCGCCCGGTCGTCCCGGGTGCCCGTCTCCCTCGGCCCGCCGTCCCCGGCCCCCCGGTCCCCGGCCGCGTGTCTCCCGGCGCCCTCGTCGCCGGCCTCGTCGTCCTCGGCCCCCGCGCGGGCCCGCGCCACGGCGCTCACCATCGGCTGGGCCTCCAGCACGGTGAGAATCCCCGTCAGATGTTTGACGTCCCTTACCTCCACGTCCACGAGGATGCGGAAGAAATCCGGCGTTCGGTCCTGCGTCACGAGGTAGTCGATGTTGGCGCGCTGCTCGGCGATCAGGCCGCAGACGGCCGCCAGCGCCCCGGGCTCGTTGGCAAGCGTCACCTCGATGCGCGCCACATGGGCGGGCGCGAGCGCGGCGTCGTCGTCCCATCGGAGGTCCACCCAGCGGTCGAGCGCGCGCTCGTGCCGCGCCAGCGCCGCGCAGTCGATGGCGTGGACCGTGACCCCGCCATCCTCGCGCAGCCCCACGATGCGGTCGCCGGGCACCGGGCGGCAGCAGGGGGCGAAGCGCAGCACGCTCCCGCGCCGCACGCCGCGCACGGTGGGCGCGCCGGGGTCCGCGCGGAAGGCGGGCGTCTCGCCGTCCTGCGGGGGATAGACCGCCTCGACCACGCGCTGGCCGCCCAGCTCGCCCGCCCCCAGCGCCTGCAGCACCTCCTCAGCCGATCCGCGCCCGAGCTTGCGCGCCGCGGTCTCCAGCGCGCGGTCGGTGGCCTCGCGCCCGCGCCGCGCGAAGGCCTGGCGCGCGATCTCGCGGCCGATGCGCACCGTGTCCTCGCGCGCGTCCTCGCGCAGGGCGCGGCGGATGGCGGCCTTGGCGCGACCGGTCACCGCCATGTCCAGCCAGACGGGGCTGGGCCGCTGGGCGTCGGCGCGCAGGATCTCGATGGCCTGGCCGTTGCGCAGCCGGGTCCACAGCGGCGCGCGGCGGCCGTCGACCTTGGCGCCCACGCAGCTGTCGCCGATGCGCGAATGGATGGCGTAGGCGAGATCGATCGGCGTCGCTCCGCGCGGCAGGGGGATCACGTCGCCCTTGGGGGTGAAGCAGAACACCTGGTCGAGGAACATGTCGAGCTTGACGTGTTCGAGGAATTCCTGCGGCGCGTCGCCCTTCTCGATCCTGTCCACCAGGTCGCGCAGCCAGTGGAATGGATCGTCGGCGAAGGGGTTGGCGACCTTGCGGCCGTCGCGGTAGGTCCAATGCGCCGCCACGCCGGCCTCGGCGACCTCGTGCATCTCCCGCGTGCGGATCTGCACCTCGACGCGCATGCCCTGAAGCCCGCTGACGGTGCTGTGCAGCGAGCGGTATCCGTTCTGCTTTGGGTTCGAGATGTAGTCCTTCAGCCGCCCCGGCACGCAGCGCCAGCGGCCGTGGATCACCCCCAGCGCCCCGTAGCAGTCGGGCAGCGTGCGGGTGATGACGCGGAAGCCGTAGATGTCGGAGAGCTGGCTGAAGCCGACGCGCTTTTCCTCCATCTTGCGCCAGACCGAATAGGGCCGCTTCTCGCGGCCCTTGACCTCGGCCTCGATGCCGGCCTCCCACAGCACGGCCTCGATCTGCTTCGAGATGACGGGGATCAGGTCGCCGGTCTCGCGCCGCAGCTTCAGGAAGCGGCGCAGGATCGAGGTGCGGGCCTCGGGGTTCAGCACCGCGAAGGCCAGGTCCTCGAGTTCCTCGCGGATGCGCTGCATGCCCATGCGGCCCGCCAGCGGGGCGTAGATCTCCATGGTCTCGCGGGCGATGCGCTGGCGCTTCTCGGGCCGCAGGGCATCAAGCGTGCGCATGTTGTGCAGCCGGTCGGCCAGCTTGACCAGCAGCACGCGCACGTCCTTGGACATGGCGATCAGCAGCTTGCGGAAGTTCTCGGCCTGCGCGGCCTCCTTGCTGCCCAGTTCCAGCCGGGTCAGCTTGGTGACGCCGTCGACCAGCGCCGCGATCTCCTCGCCGAACAGGGCGGCGATCTCGTCGCGGGTGGCGGTGGTGTCCTCGATGGTGTCGTGCAGCAGTGCGGTCACGATGCTGGCATCGTCGAGACGCAGGTCGGTCAGGATGCCCGCGACCTCGAGCGGATGGCCGAAATACGGCTCGCCGCTCGCACGCGTCTGGGTGGCATGGGCTTTCGCGCCATAGACATAGGCGCGGTTCAGCAGCGCCTCGTCGGCCTTGGGGTTGTAGGCCTTGACCCGATCGATCAGCTCGAACTGGCGGATCACCGCAGGCCCCCGCTCCCCTTCGGCGCGGCCTGCGCCCCCCGTCGCCGGCGCCGCGCGGCCGCCCTCAGCGCCCGCCCTGCTCGGCCAGCAGGGCGCGAAGGAGTTGTTCCTCGGACAGATCGTCCACGGGACGGTCCTGCGCGGGCGCGGCCATGAGCATGGACATCTTGTCCTCCTCCGGCTCGTCCACCTCGTTCTGGCGCTGCAGCGCCTCGATCGAGCGCTCCCGCAGATCCTCGACCGGGATGGTCTCCTCGGCGATCTCGCGCAGGGCGACCACAGGGTTCTTGTCGCGGTCGCGCGCCACGGTCAGGGCAGAGCCGGACGAGATCTCGCGCGCGCGATGGGCCGCCATCATCACGAGGTCGAAGCGGTTGGGCACCTTGTCGACGCAATCTTCGACGGTCACGCGCGCCATGGGCGGCCTCCGATGTCCGGGAACAGCGAAAGGGGTTAGCGCGGGCGGCGCGGCGGCGCAAGGGGCAAGCCGCGCGGCACCGCAGCAGGACAACACGGTGCCGCATTGTAAAATCGTGGACACATGCGCATCTGTGCATCCGATGCCATCCGACCCGGGGGGAACCCATGCGTCCCGACGTGACCGCCTTCTTCGACGAGCCGACCAACACCGTGTCGTATGTGGTGCGCGAGCCCGACGGCTCCGCCTGCGCCATCGTCGACAGCGTGCTCGACCTCGACTACGCCGCCGGCCGCACAGCCACGGCCTCGGCCGACGCCATCATCGCCCATGTCCGCGCGCATGGCCTGCGCGTGGAATGGCTGCTCGAAACGCATGTCCACGCGGACCACCTCTCCGCCGCCCCCTATCTCCAGCGCGCGCTGGGCGGGAAGATCGGCATCGGCGAGAACATCACCGTGGTGCAGGGCATCTTCGGCAAGGTGTTCAACGCCGGGACGGAGTTCGAACGCGACGGCTCGCAGTTCGACCGGCTGTTCCGCGAGCAGGACCGCTTCGGGATCGGCGCGCTGTCGGGCCAGGTGCTGCACACGCCCGGCCACACCCCGGCCTGCCTGACCTACGTCATCGGCGACGCGGCCTTCGTCGGCGACACGCTGTTCATGCCCGACTACGGCACCGCGCGCTGCGACTTTCCCGGCGGCTCGGCCGAGACGATGTGGGACTCGATCCAGAAGGTGCTCAGCCTGCCCGACGAGACCCGCATCTTCCTGTGCCACGACTACAAGGCCCCGGGCCGCGACGACTACCGCTGGGAAACCACGGTCGCCGAGGAGAAGGCTCACAACGTCCATGTCGGGGCCGGGATCACGCGGGAGCAGTTCGTGAAGATGCGCACCGAACGCGACGCCACGCTCGACATGCCGCGCCTCATCATCCCGTCGATCCAGGTCAACATGCGCGCCGGGCAGATGCCCCCGGCCGAGGACAACGGCACGGTCTACCTCAAGGTGCCGCTCAACACGCTCTGATCGGCCGCGGCCGCTGACACGCAAGGGAGGGGACGAATGGAGACGGCCTGGATCATGGGGCTGGTCGGCGGTCTGCTGATCGGCGCGGCCTCGGCGATGCACCTGCTGCTGAACGGGCGCATCGCGGGCACGTCGGGGATGATGGCGTCGCTGCTGCGCCTGCAGGGCGACGAATCCGGGCGGCTGGCCGGAGCCTTCCTGCTCGGGGCCTTCGGCGCGGCGCTGGGGGTTTCCGCGCTGGTCTTCACGCCGGAGATCAGCGTGACGGCCTCGCTGCCCGCCCTTCTGGCCAGCGGCCTGCTGGTGGGCGCGGGCGTCACCCTGTCGAACGGCTGCACCAGCGGCCACGGCGTCTGCGGCATGTCGCGCCTCTCGGTGCGCTCGATCGCGGCCACGCTGACCTTCATGGCGGCCACCGCGGCCGTCGTGTTCCTGACCCGCCATGTGATGGGGTGACGCGATGATCCGGGTTCTTGCGGCGCTCGCGGCGGGCGCGGTGTTCGGGGTGGGCATGACGCTGTCGGGGATGACGAACCCCGCGCGCGTGCTGGGTTTCTTCGACGTGGCAGGGGCATGGGACCCGACGCTCGCCTTCGTCATGGGCGGGGCGCTGCTGCCCATGGCGGTCGCCTGGCGGGTGCGCGCGGGGATGCGCGACAGCGCGCTGGGCTGCGCCCTGCCCGGCCCGGCCTCCTCCGTCATCGACGCGCGGCTGCTGGGCGGGGCGGCTCTGTTCGGCGCGGGCTGGGGGATCGTGGGCCTGTGCCCCGGCGCGGTGGTGCCGGCGCTGGCCTTCGGCGGCTGGCCGGTGGCGGTGTTCCTGCTGGCGATGCTCGCGGGCATGAGCCTGGCGCGCGGGCTGGCGGCCCCGCAGGAACCGGCGCGGGCCTGAGGTGCTCGCCCGGTACCTGCCGGTCCTCGACTGGGGCCGTCGCTACGACGGGGCCACCTTCGGGGCCGATCTCGTGGCGGCCTGCATCGTCACGCTGATGCTGATCCCGCAGTCGCTGGCCTATGCGATGCTGGCCGGCATGCCGCCCGAGACCGGCCTCTACGCCTCGATCCTGCCGCTGGTGCTCTACGGCATCTTCGGCACCTCCGGCGCGCTGGCGGTCGGGCCTGCCGCGGTGACCTCGCTGATGACGGCCGCCGCGGTGGGCAAGCTCGCGGCGCAGGGCACGCCGGAATACCTCGCCGCGGGCCTCGCGCTCGCGGCGCTGTCGGGGCTGATGCTCGCGGCGATGGGGCTGTTCCGCCTCGGCGCCATCGCCAATTTCCTCAGCCATCCCGTCGTCGCCGGCTTCATGACCGCCTCGGGGCTGCTGATTGCGGCCAGCCAGATGAAGCACATCCTCGGCGTCCGCGTGGCGGGCGACACGCTGCCCGAGATCGCGGACGGGCTGTGGGCGGCGCTGCCGCAGACCAACCTCGCGACGCTTGCCGTCGGGTCGGCGGCGCTTGGCTGGCTGGTGTTCGTGCGCCGGCGGCTGCGGCCGCTGCTGGCCGCGCGCGGCGTGAAGCCGTGGCTCGCCGACCTCGCGGCCAAGACCGGGCCGGTGGCCGCGGTGCTGGCCACGGCCGGAATCGCGTGGCTGCTGGGGCTCGACGCTTTCGGCGTGGCGCTGGTGGGCGCGGTGCCATCGGGCCTGCCCCCCTTCTCGGTGCCGCCGCTCGACCCCACGCTCTGGGCCTCGCTGGCGGTGTCGGCGCTGCTGATCTCGGTTGTGGGCTTCGTCGAATCGGTCTCGGTGGCGCAGACCTTCGCGGCGAAGCGCCGCCAGCGCATCGACCCCGATCAGGAGCTTGTGGCGCTGGGCGCGGCCAACATGGGGGCGGCCTTCAGCGGCGGCCTGCCGGTCACCGGCGGCTTCTCGCGGTCGGTGGTGAACTTCGACGCCGGCGCGCGCACGCCGGCGGCCGGAGCCTTCACGGCGCTGGGCATCCTCGCGGCCACGCTGACGCTGACGCCTGTGCTGGCCTGGCTGCCGACCGCCACGCTGGCGGCGACCATCATCGTCGCGGTCCTGACGCTGGTCGATCTCGGCGCGCTGCGGCGCACCTGGGGCTACTCGAAGGGCGACGCCGCGGCGATGGCGGCCACCATCGTCGCGACGCTGGGGCTGGGGGTCGAGGGCGGCATCTTGGCGGGGGTCGGCCTTTCGGTCGCGATTCACATGAACCGCACCGCGCGGCCGCATGTGGCCGAGCTGGGCCAGGTGCCGGGCACCGAGCATTTCCGCAACATCCGCCGCCACCGCGTCGTCACCGACCCGGCGGTGCTGTCGCTGCGCATCGACGAAAGCCTGTATTTCCCCAACGCGCGCTTCCTCGAGGACTGCGTGCTGGGCCGGGTGGCGGCGAACCCGGCCATCCGCCATGTCGTGCTGAACTGCCCCGCGGTGAACGGCATCGACAGCTCGGCGCTGGAGAGCCTCGAGGCGATCAACGCCCGCCTTGCTTCGGCCGAAGTCAAGCTCCATCTATCCGAAGTGAAGGGGCCGGTGATGGACCGGCTGCGCAAGTCGCATTTCCTCGACAGCCTGTCGGGCGAGGTGCACCTGACGCAGTTCGACGCCATGACGGCGCTTTCGCCAGATATCGCCGCCCGAACCCGCGCCGCCGACCGGGTCCAGACCGCCCGGGATGCGGCCTGACAGCAAGGAGATGACGATGGAGTTCACCGCAAATGTTGGTGCCATGGACCAGAAGATCCGTCTCGGCGCGGGGGTCGCGCTGCTGCTGGTCGCCCTTCTGGGCCTGACCGGCACGGCCGCCCTGGTCGTCGGCATCGTCGGCGTCGTGGCGCTCGCCACCGGCTTCATGAAGTTCTGTCCGGCCTACAGGCTGCTGGGCATGAACACCTGCAGCACCAGCTGATCCGGCCTCAGGCGGCGGCGGAGGACGCGTCCGCCGCCGCATAGGCGGGCGCGCACACTCGCCGCGCCTCGGCCAGCGCTGCCTCGGCCCCGAAAGGCGCATTCATCACCAGCAGGCCCGAGCCGACCATGCCGCGCTCGGGCGGCTCGGCGAACCACACCTCGTCGCGCAGCAGGCCCGGCGCCACCGCCTCGACCGGTCCGAGCAGCGCCTCGTGCCGGGGCTGGCGGAGCAATGGATACCACACCACGATCACGCCCTCCGGCCAGCGCGCCGCGACCTCGAGCGCCAGCAACCCGGTCTCCAGATATTCCGACTTCACCTCGTAGCTCGGGTCGATCAGCGCCAGCCCGCGCCGCGGATCGGGCGGCGTCAGCGCCCGCAGCCCCTCGCGCCCGTCGCGGCGGTGGATCGCCACCCCCTCCCCCGCCATGGTCGCAGCCAGCGCGGCGTGCTCGGCCGGATGCAGCTCCAACAGCGCCATGCGGTCCTGCGGGCGCAGCATCGCGCGCGCAAGCGCCGGCGAGCCCGGATAGGCCGTCGGCCCATGCGCGGCGCGCACCCGCGCCAGCGCGTCGGTGTAGGGGTGGTCGGTCGGCCGCAGCAGCGCCACGCCGCGCATGGCCTCGCCGGTCTTCAGCGCCTGAGGCGACGCGATGTCGTAGAGGCCGCGCCCGGCATGGCTTTCGAGGTAGGAGATCGGGCGGTCCTTGACCGTCAGAAGCGCGAGCAGCGCCGCGAGGGCGGCGTGCTTGTGAAGATCCGCGGGACCCCCCGCATGAAAGGCGTGCTGATACGAAAGCATGACCTAGGATAACGGCAGGTGGCGCGCGCTCGCCAGCCCCATCAGCGCAGGGATCGGTTAATGACGCCTTTCGCCCGCCTTCTGGAGACGCTCGTGCACACGCCGGCGCGCGGGGCGAAGCTGGCGGCGCTGACCGACTACTTCCGCCGCACGCCCGATCCCGACCGCGGCTGGGCGCTGGCGGCGCTGGCGGGGGGGCTGGAGATGCCCAGCCTCACCGCCTCGACCTTCCGGGCGCTGGCCGAATCGCGCGTCGACCCGGACCTGTTCCGCCTGTCCTACGACTTCGTCGGCGACCTCGCCGAGACGGTGTCGCTGATCTGGCCCGGCGGCGGGGCCGACGGCGACGCGCCCTCGCTCGACGCCGTGGTGCGGGGCCTGCGCGCGACGCCGAAACCCGATCGCCCGGCGGCGGTCGCTGCGCTGTTCGACCGCATGGGGCCGTCGGAACGCTTCGCGCTGGTCAAGCTCTGCGCCGGCGGCCTGCGGGTCGGCGTCTCGGCGCGGCTGGCGAAGGCGGCGCTGGCCGATCTCGGCGGCGTGCCGGTCGAGCGAATCGAGGAGCTTTGGCACGGGCTCGAGGCGCCCTATGCGCCTCTGTTCGCCTGGCTGGAAGGCGGGCCGGAGCCCGCAGTCGACCCTGCCCTGTCCTTCCGCCCGATGATGCTGGCGCACCCGGTCGAGGCCTTCCTCTACGCCGCGGCCGAACAGCGCGACAACGCCGCGACCGACGCCGAGACGCTGGCGCGGCTGCAGGCGCGGCTCGACCCCGCCGCGCATCTGGCGGAATGGAAATGGGACGGCATCCGGGTGCAGGCAGCGTCCGACGGCGGCCGGCGCGCGCTGTGGTCGCGCACCGGCGAGGACCTTTCGGCCGCCTTCCCCGACCTCATCGCGGCGATGGGCTGGCAGGGCTGCGTCGACGGCGAATTGCTGGTGGCAGCGCCGGAGGGCGGCATCGCGCCCTTCGCGGCGTTGCAGAAGCGGCTGAACCGCAGGAAACCCTCGGCCCGCGACATGGCCGAGCGCCCGGCGCTGATCCGTGCCTACGACCTTCTGCACGACGGGCGCGCGGACCTGCGCCCCCTGCCCCTCGCGGACCGCCGCCGGCGGCTTGAGGCATGGGTGGCCGAGCGCTCCCCCGCGCGGCTCGACCTGTCGGCGCTGGTGCCCTTCGACGATTGGACGACGCTCGCGCGCCTACGCGCCGTCGCGCGCGAGGCCGGGCAGGAAGGGCTGATGATCAAGCGCGCCGACAGCCCCTACACCGGCGGGCGACCGATGGGGGCGTGGTTCAAGTGGAAGCGCGGCGCGCTGACCGCCGACTGCGTGCTGATGTATGCCCAGCGCGGCCACGGCAAGCGCTCGTCCTTCTACAGCGACTTCACCTTCGGGGCCTGGCGCGACGGCGCGGAGGGCCCGGAACTCGCGCCGGTCGGCAAGGCCTATTCCGGCTTCACCGACGCCGAGCTGGCCGAGCTCGACCGCTTCGTGCGCGCCAACACCACCGACCGGTTCGGCCCGGTGCGGGCCGTCGTCCCGACGCTGGTGCTCGAGGTCGCCTTCGACGGCGTTCAGCGCTCGGCCCGCCACCGCTCGGGCGTCGCGATGCGCTTTCCCCGCATCCGCCGCATCCGCTGGGACAAGCCCGCGGCCGAGGCCGACCGGCTCGAGACGCTGGAGCGCATGGCGGGCTGATCCATCCGCGACATGGCCGGCGTCGCTGGCGGGCGCGACCCGGGGCGGCGCCGCCCCGACGCTCGATGCGTCCGGGAGAGCCGCGCCATGAACGATCAGTCCCCCTTCACGATCCGCGCGCCGAAGATCGACCCCGCGCGCCGCAGGCTGCGCCCCGACTTCACCCCCGACGACAACGACCGTGCCGAGATCGGACCGACGCCGCTGGCCTTCGCCGAATGGGCCGAGGCGGGGCTGACGCCGCCCAACCTGCCGCGCATGCGGCAGGCGCGGCTCGACCGGCTGGTGGCGGGGCTGGCGGCGCGCGATCTGGCGGGGGTGCTGCTCTACGACCCCATCTCGATCCGCTATGCCACCGACACGACCAACATGCAGCTCTGGGCGGCGCACAACCCGTTCCGCGCCTGCCTCGTGACCGCGGATGGCTGGATCACCCTTTGGGACTATGCCGGAGCGGAGCACCTGTCGAACTACAACCCGCTGGTGCGCGAGGTGCGCGGCGGGGCGGGCTTCTTCTACTGCGTCACCGCGCAGCGCACGGAGGAGAAGGCGGCCGCCTTCGCGGCGCAGGTCGATGACATCCTGCGCAGCCGCTGCGGCGCCGGCCGCCGCCTCGCGGTCGACAAGATCCAGATCGCGGGGCTGCGGGCGCTGGAGGCGCGCGGGATCGCGGTGCTCGACGGCGAGGAGCTCATGGAGCGGACGCGGGCGGTCAAGACGCCCGACGAGATCGCCGCCATGCGCTGCGCCGTGCACGCCTGCGAACGCGCCATCGCCGAGATGCGCGCCGCGGCCGCCCCCGGCATGACCGAGAACGACGTCTGGGCCGTGCTTCACGCCGGCAACATCCGCCGCGGCGGCGAATGGATCGAGACGCGGATCCTTTCCTCCGGACCGCGCACGAACCCATGGTACCAGGAATGCGGCCCGCGGGTGATCCGGCCGGGCGACCTGCTGGCCTTCGACACCGACCTCATCGGCTGCTACGGCTTCTGCTGCGACATCTCGCGCACCTGGCTGATGGGCGACGGCGAGGCGACGCCGGCCCAGCGCCAGCTGCACGCCGTGGCGCAGGAGCATGTGGCGACCAACATGGCGCTGATCCGCCCCGGCGCGACGTTCCGCGAGCTGTCCGAGGGCGGCCACCAGCTGCCCGCCGACTTCCGGCCGCGCCGCTATTCCTGCCGCATGCACGGCGTCGGCCTGTGCGACGAATGGCCGATGGTGCTGTATCCGGAGGACCTCGCGGCCCATGGCTTCGACTTCGCGCTCGAACCCGGCATGGCGCTGTGCGTCGAGGCCTATGTCGGGGCCGAGGGCGGGCGCGAGGGCGTCAAGCTCGAGGATCAGGTCATCGTCACCGAGACCGGGGTCGAGAACCTGACGCGCTGCCCCTTCGACCCGCGCCTGAGCGCCTGAGCCTGTCGACGCCGGCGGGATTGACCATGGCATCGCGGGCGCGCCATGCAGGCGGCCACACTTCCCCGGAACGCCGCCATGGCCCGCCGCCGCCGTTTTGCCTCCGCCCTGTCAGCCGCGGCCTTCGCGGTCGTCGCCGCACCGCTGCTGGCGCTGCCGGCCGACGCGGCGATCCGTGTCATGGGCGCGCTGGGCCGCGGGCTGCTGCCGCTGGCGCCCGCCGCGCGCCGCATTCGCGACAACCTTTCGCTGGTGCGCCCGGACCTCGACGCGCGCGCGGTGGCGGCCGGGGTGGGCGACAATTTCGGCCGGGTGCTGGCCGAATACGTGCGCATGGCCGACATGGCGGCGCGGCCCGACCGGCGGCGCGTCACCGGGCTCGCGCATCTGACGCAGGCGATGGCGGCGGGGCGCGGCGCGCTGATCGTCTCGGCGCATCTGGGCAACTGGGAGGCGATCCGCCTCGCCGCCGCCGACGCGGGCATCCCTGTGGGCCTGATGCGGCGCCACTTCAACAATCCCGATTTCGATGCGCTTGCCCTGGCGCGGGTGCGGATGGCCGGCGAGCCGGTGCTGCACAAGGGTGCGAACGCGCTGCGCGGCATGTTCGGGCATCTGCGGTCGGGCGGGGCGCTGCTGGTGCTGGTCGACCAGCGCAGCACGGGCGGAGCGCTGGTGCCCTTCCTGGGCCGGCCGGCCGAGACGACCGTCGCGGTGGCCGGACTGGCCGCGCGGCTCGGCACGCCGGTGATCCCGGCCGTGGCGCTGCGCGAGGCGGACGGGCTGTCCTTCGACGTCCGCTTCGCGCCGCCCGTCGAGCCGGGCCCGCCGGAAGCCATGTTCGCCGAGATCCACCGCAGCCTCGACGTCTGGATCGATGAACGCCCGGGACAATGGTTCTGGCTGCACAACCGCTGGCGGCTGAGCGACAGGGCTCAGGGATGGATCGGCATGGCCGCCGGCGGCAGCGACACGGCGACCATCGCGGGGGCCGGCCCGCCTTCGTAGCGCGCGGCCCCGAGGACGCGGCCGTCGGCTGCCTGCACCAGAACCGCGATCCCGTCCGCCTTCTCCGGCCACGCCGCCGTGAACGAAGCAGCGCCGCGGTCGACGGCGCCGAACGCCGCAACCGACAGCACCGAACTCTCGGACAGCCGGCGGCGCGCGGGCGTCTCGCCACGGATCACGATCAGCCCGCCGCCCCGGCGATATCCGATCATCACGACCCGCGCCCCGGGCGGAATCTCCGCGCCCCCGCGCAGATCGACATGCGCGAGCCCGTCGGCGCGGCCCAAGGCCACCGCAACGGGCAGAGGCGCCGAGAGAGAGCGCGCCACGGCGTCGAGCACCGCGCTGCGTCGCGAGCCGATCACCGCCTCGGCCCCGTTGACGACCATCTGCGGCGTATAGACGGCCCGGGCGCCGAACAGCGCGGCATAGGCGCGCTGGCGTCGCGTGCTGTCGGCTGACGACAGCGGATCCACCGATCCCGGGTGATCCCAGTAATCGACGTGATACGACAGCGCGAGGACGTCGTCGCGCCCGGCGAGTTCCGCGAGCAATGCATCGGCCGGCGGGCATGCGCTGCACCCGTGGCTCGTGAACAGTTCGAGCACGGCGAGGCGCTCGCCCCCCGCGTCGGCCCTGACGCCGACGACGAAAATCGCCACGATCAATGCAAGAAATCGGATCACGCATCCCTCCGACACCAAACCGGAACCTTGCAGCGACAAAGGGCTGCCAGTCCCGGTTGTGTCAGGATGGGGCGGTGGACCGCGCGCTGGAAGTGGCCTGCGCCACATCGCGCGAAAACGCCCGGGGTGTTACCCGGGCGTCATATCGCTGCAACCGCAAGGCGATCTCAGGCGGCAGCACCCGCGAGATTGCGCAGAACGTAATGCAGCACGCCGCCATGTTCGACGTATTCGATCTCGATCTCGGTATCGATTCGGCACAGGATCTTGATCGTCTTTGTCGTTCCGTCGCTGAATACGATCTCGCAATCGATCAGTTGGCGCGGCTTCAGCGCCCCTTCGAGGCCGCGGATGCTCACGGTCTCGTCGCCCGTCAGGCCCAGCGACTTGCGGGTGTCGCCGCCGGTGAACTCGAAGGGGATCACCCCCATGCCGACGAGGTTCGAGCGGTGGATTCGCTCGAAGCTCTCGGCGATCACCGCCTTGACGCCCAGCAGCATGGTGCCCTTCGCCGCCCAGTCGCGCGACGAGCCCGAGCCGTATTCCTTGCCCGCGAAGATCACCAGCGGCGTGCCCTGCTCGATGTAGGCCATCGCCGCGTCGTATATGGCCATCTGGCTGCCGTCCGGACCCTTGGTGTAGCCGCCCTCCACGCCGTCCAGCATCTCGTTCTTGATGCGGATGTTGGCGAAGGTGCCGCGCATCATCACCTCATGGTTGCCGCGGCGGGCCCCGTAGCTGTTGAAGTCGCGCACCGGGACCTGCGCCTCGGACAGGTAGCGTCCCGCGGGGGTGGTCGGCTTGAACGACCCCGCGGGCGAGATGTGGTCGGTGGTGATCGAATCGGCGAGGATTGCCAGCACCTTGGCCCCCTCGATGTCGGTGATCCGGCCCTTCGACATCCCCATCCCTTGGAAATAGGGCGGGTTCTGCACATAGGTGCTGGTGGGCGGCCACGAATAGGTCAGCGCATCGACCGTGTCGATCTCGCGCCACTTCTCGTCGCCCTTGAAAACGTCGGCGTATTTCGACTGGAAGGCGTGGCGCGTCACGGTCTGCTCGACCAGCTCGGCGACTTCCTGCTGGGTCGGCCAGACGTCCTTCAGGTAGACCGGCTTGCCGTCGGCCGCGTGGGCGATCGGGTCCGTGGTGATGTCGATCGTCATGTCGCCGGCGATGGCGTAGGCGACGCACAGCGGCGGCGAGGCGAGGTAGTTCGCCCGCACGTCGGGGTTCACGCGGCCTTCGAAGTTGCGGTTGCCCGACAGCACCGACACCGCGACCAGATCGCCCTCGTTCACCGCCTTGGAGATGTTCTCCGGCAGCGGGCCGGAGTTGCCGATGCAGGTGGTGCAGCCATAGCCCACGAGGTTGAAGCCCAGCGCATCGAGATGGTCCTGCAGGCCCGCGGCCGCCAGATATTCGGTCACGACCTGCGACCCCGGCGCCAGCGAGGTCTTGACCCAGGGCTTGCGCTTCAGGCCCAGCGCATTGGCCTTCTTGGCCACCAGCCCCGCGGCGATCATGACATAGGGGTTGGAGGTGTTGGTGCAGGAGGTGATGGCGGCGATCACCACCGAGCCGGACTTGATGGCGTAGTCCTCGCCCGCGACCGGGACCATCTTGTCGAGCGGGCGCTTGAACTCGGTCTCCATGGCCTTGATGAAGGCGGGCGCGGCCTCGGACAGCAGAACGCGGTCCTGCGGGCGCTTGGGGCCGGAGATGCAGGGCTCGACCGTGCCCATGTCGAGCGCCAGCGTCGAGGTGTAGACCGGCGCGTAGTCCGCCGTGCGCCACATGCCGTTGGCCTTGGCGTAGGCCTCCACCAGCGCGATGCGGTCCTCCTCGCGGCCCGAGACGCGCAGATAGCGCAAGGTCTCGGCGTCGATCGGGAAGAAGCCGCAGGTGGCACCGTATTCGGGGGCCATGTTGGCGATGGTCGCGCGGTCGGCCAGCGGCAGGTCGTCGAGGCCCGACCCGTAGAATTCGACGAACTTGCCCACCACGCCCTTCTTGCGCAGCATCTGCGTGACGACCAGCACGAGATCGGTGGCGGTGACGCCTTCCTTGAGCTTGCCGGTCAGCTCGAAGCCGACCACCTCCGGGATCAGCATCGAGATCGGCTGGCCCAGCATCGCGGCCTCGGCCTCGATGCCGCCGACGCCCCAGCCCAGGACGGCCATGCCGTTGACCATGGTCGTGTGGCTGTCGGTGCCCACAAGCGTGTCGGGATAGGCGACCGGCGCGCCGGTCTGGTCGGCGTCCGTCCAGACCGTCTGGGCGAGGTATTCGAGGTTGACCTGGTGGCAGATACCGGTGCCCGGCGGCACCACGCGGAAATTGGCGAAGGCCCCCTGCCCCCATTTCAGGAACTCGTAGCGCTCGCCGTTGCGCTCGTATTCGCGGTCCACGTTGAGCTGGAAGGCGCGCGGGTTGCCGAACTCGTCCACCATCACCGAATGGTCGATGACCAGATCGACCGGGTTCAGCGGGTTGATCTTGGTGGGGTCGCCGCCGAGAGCAACCATGGCGTCGCGCATCGCGGCGAGGTCCACGACCGCGGGCACGCCGGTGAAGTCCTGCATCAGCACGCGCGCGGGGCGGTAGGCGATCTCGCGCTCGTTCTGGCCGCCCTGCTCCGCCCAGGTCGCGAAGGCCCTGATGTCGTCGACGGTGACGGTCTTGCCGTCCTCGAAGCGCAGCATGTTCTCGAGCACGACCTTCAGCACCGCCGGCAGTTTCGAGAAATCGCCGAGGCCCGCCTTGGTGGCGGCGTCGATGGAATAGTAGGCGTAGGTCGCCCCGCCCACCTTCAGCTCAGCCCGGGTCTTGGCGGTGTCGGTTCCTACGGTGATCGTCATCGAGCCCCTCCGGTGGACGCTGGGGACGCGCCTCTCGCGCGGGCGCGCGCCTGTCGCTGGGTATGCGCGACGGTGATGGACCATGGCCGCCCCCTGCGCAACGCGGCCCCCCGCCGCGCGCGGGAGGGCGGGCCGCGGCGGGGCGTCGCGGCGGCGGCCGACCGAGGCGCGGCGGAACGCCTTCCGCGGGCCGTGCGGGCGGTCTAAGCCTGCGCGCATGGATCTGGTCGTCGAGAACCTCGCCTGCCGCCGCGCCGGCCGCACCGTGTTCGCGGGGCTGTCCTTCGGCCTGCGCGCGGGCGAGGCGGCACAGCTGCGCGGCCCGAACGGGGCCGGCAAGTCCAGCCTGCTGCGGGTGCTGGCGGGGCTGATCCCGCCCGAGGCCGGGGACGCGCGCCTGAACGGCGTGTCGCTGGCGCGCGAGCGCGAGGGCGTCAGCGCGATGATCGCCTATGCCGGCCATCTCGACGCCGTGAAGCCGCAGCTGACGGTGGCCGAGAACCTGCGGTTCTGGGCCGATCTCTACGGCGGCGGCGGGGTCGCGGCGGCGCTGGACCGCTTCGGGCTGGCGCGGATCGCGGACTACCCGGCGGGCTACTGCTCGGCGGGCCAGAAGCGGCGGCTGGGACTGGCGCGGCTGCTGGTGGCCGACCGGCCGCTGTGGCTGCTCGACGAACCCACCGTGTCGCTGGACGCGGCTGCGACGGCCGTCTTCGCCGATGCGGTGCGCGCCCACGCGGCCGCCGGGGGGCTGGCGCTGGCGGCGACCCATGTCGCCATGGGCATCGAGGGCGGGCCGGTGGTGACGCTCGACGGGCGGCCGGCGACGCTTGCCTCTGCCGCAGGCGACGCGGCCTTCACGGGCGAGGGCTGGTGATGCGCGCGGCCCGCTCGCTGTTCCTGCGCGAGCTGCGCCTCGCGCTGCGCATCGGCGGCGGCGGCCCGATGGGAGTCGGCTTCTTCCTGCTGGTGGTCACGCTGACCCCGCTCGGCGCCGGCGGAGAGGCGGAGATCCTCGCGCGCATCGCCGGCGGCGTGCTGTGGGTCGCGGCGCTGCTGGCGTGCCTCCTGTCGCTCGACCGTCTGTTCCAGGCCGACCACGAGGACGGGACGCTGGACCTCATGCTGCTGTCGCCACTGCCGCTCGAGGCGCAGGTGGCGGTGAAGGCGCTCGCGCACTGGGTCACGACCGGCCTGCCGCTGCTGGCGGTCGCCCCGGTGCTGGCGATCACGCTGCAGCTGCCATGGTCGGCCTACGGGGCGCTTGTGCTGTCGCTGGCCGTGGGCACGCCGGGGCTGTCGCTGGTGGGCGCGGTGGGCGCCGCCATCGCGGTGGGCGTGCGGCGCGGCGGGCTGCTGCTGTCTCTGCTCGTGCTGCCGCTGTGGGTGCCGGCGCTTGTGTTCGGCGCGAAGGCCATCGAGCGCGCGGGCCTCGGGCTCGACCCCGCGCCGCCGCTGATGCTGCTCGGCGCGGTCACGCTGGCCAGCGCCGCGCTGGGGCCGTTCGCCGCCGCGGCGGCGCTGCGGGTCAACCTGCGCTAGGTCGTCCCGTTGCAGGGCGCGACGGTCGGGGCTATTTCACTCGTCATGTCGATCTGGCGATACGCGAACCCGCTCGAATTCATGCGCCTGTCCGGGCGCATCCTGCCCTGGGCCTGGGGCCTCGCCGCCGCGACCCTGACGGTCGGGGTGCTGTGGGGGCTGTTCTTCACCCCGCCCGACTATCGGCAGGGCGAGACGGTGCGGATCATGTACATCCATGTCCCCGCCGCAATGATGGCCATCAACATCTACTTCATCATGGCGGTCGCCTCGGTGATCGGCATCGTGCGCCGCCACCATGTCAGCTTCCTCGTCGCCAAGGCCGCCGCCCCCATCGGCGCGGGGCTCACGCTCGCCGCCATCGTCACCGGCGCGATCTGGGGCCAGCCGACCTGGGGCACCTGGTGGGCCTGGGACCCCAAGCTCACCTCGATCCTGATCATGCTGTTCTTCTACCTCGGCTACATCGGCCTCTGGACGGCTATCGAGGACCCCGACAAGGCCGCCGATCTCGCCTCGATCCTGTGCCTCACCGGCGTCGTCTTCGCGGTGTTCAGCCGCTATGCGGTCGAGATCTTCGGCGACCAGACGCTGCACCAGCCGGCCTCGCTGTCGCTCGACGCCGAAACCAACGTCGACCGGGTGTTCTACCGGCCCCTGCTGCTGACGGTCGCGGGCTTCTACCTGTTCTTCATCGCGCTGGTGCTGCAGCGCGCGCGCACCGAGATCCGCCTGCGCCGGGCGCGCGCGCTGCGGCTGGCGGCCGTGGGCGAGGCGGCGTGATGGGCGCGCTCGAACCCGGCGCGCACTGGGGCTCGGTGATCGCGGCCTATGCCGCCACCTTCGCGATCATGGGCCTGCTCGTGGCCTTGACGGCGCTGCAGTCCCGCCGTGCCCGGCGCGACCTCGAGCGGCTCGATGGCGGGCCGCGCCGGCCGGCGGCCCGTCCCGACGAAAAGCGCGCGCCATGACCGACGCCCCGGACAGCACCCCGAAACCCGGCCTCGCCCGCTTCGTGCCGCTGGCGATCTTCCTCGTCATGGCGGCGCTGTTCGCGGGATACCTGATCGCCAGCCAGCTCGGCTATCAGCGCGACGCGCTGCCCTCGACCCTGATCGGGCGGCCTGCGCCGGCCACGGACCTGCCGCCGCTGCACGAGGGCGCGCCGCGGCTCGACCAGGCGGCGCTCGCGGCGCCGGGCGTCAAGGTCGTGAACATCTGGGCATCCTGGTGCGGCCCGTGCCGGGTGGAACACCCCGCGCTCATGGCGCTCGCCGCCGAGGGCGTGACGCTGCACGGGATCAACCACCGCGACGAACCGGGGGCGGCTCGCGGCTTCCTCGCCGATCTGGGCGACCCGTTCACGCTGATCGGCGTCGACCGCAACGGGCGGGCCAGCGTTGAATGGGGCGTCTACGGCGTGCCGGAGACCTTCGTGCTGAACGGGCGGGGCGAGATCGTCTACAAGCATGTCGGGCCGATCGTCGGCGATGATCTGGAACGCCGCATCCGCCCGGCGATCCGTGCGGCGTCGGAAGGGTAAGACGCCGGGCGGTCAGCCGATCCAGTGCCGTCGCAGCAGCGGGGCCTGACTGGCCATGAAGGCCAGCGTGATGGGGATGTTGGCGAAGGTCTTGAACGACACCCAGAATTCGGTGCTCTGCGTGCGCCATACCGCCTCGTTCAGCGCCGCGAGGAAGACAAAGAACAGCATCCAGCGCCGCGTGAACAGCATCCAGCCCGCATCGGTCAGCGGCAGCGCGTCCTCCATCAGGTATTTCAGGTAGCTGCGCCCCTGCAGCAGCCCGACGCCGAGGCCCAGCGCGAACAGTCCGTTCACGATGGTGGGCTTCATCTTGATGAAGGTGTCGTCGTTCAGCGCCACGGTCAGGCCGCCGAACACCACCACCACCACCGCCGTCACCACCGCCATGCGCGGCAGCGTGCGCGTCATGCGCCACGACACCGCCAGCGAGGCGAGGATCGCGGGGATGAACAGCGCAGTCGCGGCGACGGCCGGCTGCCATTGCACGCCCGCGATCTCGACCGGCGCGCCGCGGAACCACTGGAAGGCCCCGAAGAACACGACCAGCGGCCCGATCTCGAGCGACAGTTTCAGCAAGGGCGACATGGCGGCTCCGGCGATGGGGTGCGGGGGGTGTAGGGCGCCGGGCCGGATCGCGCCAGCCGGCGCGCTCAGGCCAGCTTGATCACCAGCGCGCCGGCGGCGATGCAGGCGATCAGGCCCAGCCGCGGCAGGTCGATGCGCTCGCGGAAGATCAGCACGCCGATGGCGGTCGCGAACACGATCGAGGTCTCGCGCAGGGCCGCCGCCTCGCCCACCTGCCCCACCCGGGTCGCCAGCATCACCGCCCCGAAGGACAGGAAGGCTATCAGCGCCCCGAAAACGCCGCGCACCGCCAGATCGGACAGGGGCGGCCGATCCTCGGGGGAAAGCCGGTGCCAGCGCGCCGCCGCGACCAGCGGAAAGCCGCAGCCGCCGAGGACGAAGAACCACGCAAGGAAGGTGAACGGGTCGGCGGCCAGCCGGATGCCCCAGGCGTCCCAGATCGTGTAGACCGCGATCATGGCGCCGGTCAGCAGCGCGGTGAGGATCGCCCCTCGCAACCGGCGCAGGGCCACGGCATCGGCCCGGCCGAGAGCCGCGACATTGGCCGCCGCCAGCCCGTAGATGCCGCCGGTCAGCAGGATCAGCCCGGCCCACTGCCCCGCGGTGAAGCGCTCGCCGAACACCAGCCCCGCGGCGAGCACGGTGGCGAGCGGCCCGGTGCCGCGGGCGATGGGATAGACGACGGTGAAGCCGCCGAGGCGATAGCTGTGCGCCTGCAGCCATTCATAGACGACATGGATGACATAGACCCCGGCCAGCGCGCCCCACAGCTCCGGCGTCGGCCACGGGAACACGAACAGCGCGAAGGGCGCGGCCATCAGGCCATAGGCGACGTTGATGGCCCCGCGGTTGAGGTAGGGGTCGCGCCCGCCCTTGTTGATCGCGCCGAACACGGCATGGGCCAGCGCGGACAGCAGCGCCAGCGCCACGGCCAGCGCATCGCCCGCCGGCGTGCCGGCAAGCTCCACGATCAGCGCGCCCATCGGCACCCCTCCCCCGCCGCGCGCCCCGCGCGGCGCCGCCCCCCCCTATCGCCAGAAGCGGCGCTCGTCGGCAAGGGCGGACCAGTCCGCGACCACCCGCTGCCACAGCCGGTCGGCCTCGGCCTGCCGGAAGCCCACGGCGTAGCCCGCGGCGCGGATCGCGCCGGGATCGTTCAGGGGCGGGGCGGCGGGCCCGAACAGGGTTTCGCGCGCCATCGCCACATCCTGCAGCGCACCGCAATCCTCCTGCAGCGCCTTCAGGCGCTTCAGGAACGGCGCGACCTTCCTGCGCGGCCACAGCGAGGCAAAGAACTCGACCGCATAGCGCAGCTTCTTCAGGGCCTTGCGCAGGTCGTGCCGCGCCTCGCCCTGGAGGGTCCCGATGCGCCCGCCCAGCTTCGCGGCCTTGCGCCAGCGCTGTTCCAGGGCGTCCGCCGCCGTCTGCGCCACCGGGGCGGCCAGCAGCGCGGTCTGGCCGTAATCGGCGGGGCGCAGCCAGCCGCGCGCCTCGATGAAGGCGCCGAGGCCGAAGATCAGGCGCTGCGTCTCGGGCGCCGCCAGCCGCGCCCGCACGTCTTCCCGCGCCGCGGCGCGCCGCAGGGTCAGCGCCGCGCCCAGCGCCGCGAAGCCCTCGTCCTGCGCCGCGAAGGGGGCGGCGACCTCCTCCGCCAGCACGTCGAGATCGCGCACCGCGCCAACCGCCGCCGCCAGCGCCTGCGCCTCGGCCGACAGCGCATCGAGCGCCGGGCCGCCGATGGCCTCGGCGAACACCACCGCCGCGGTGCGCAGGCGGCGCAAGCCCACGCGCAGCTGGTGCGGCCCCTCCGGCGCGTCGGACAGGGCGGCCACGGACGCGTTCGCGGCGATCTGGTCCAGACAGCCGCGCAGCACGTCGCGCGCCGCGGCCTCGGTGGTCATGGCCGGCTCCAGCCGCACCGGCGCGGCCAGCGCGGCGACGGGCGGCGCGACCGCCGGCTGCCCGTCGGCGACCGCGAAGCCGCGCTCGGCCTTGGTGCGCCGGCTGAAACGCACCGGGCCTTCGGGGAACAGGGCCTCGGCCACGCCGTAGAGCTCGGCCGCCGCGCCCGCCTTCAGCTCCAGTTCCGCCTCGCGGATCGGCGCGCGCCGTCCCCCGGCCACGATCTCGCCGCTGTCGATGGCCAGTTCGACCGATCCGCCAGCCGGCCCCGACAGGTTGCGCAGCGTGCGCCGGATCACCGTCTCGAACACCGGCGACAGGGCCGCGCCGCCCCGGGCGGCGTGCACCGCCGCGCGCAGGTCCTCGTCGGCGATGGCGTCGATGTCCAGCGCCCCGCGCGGGGCCGGCCGCTCGCATTCCCGCGGCGTCGACAGACCGACGATCACGCCGGAGCCCGCCTTGACCGTCTGCACCCAGCCCCGCCCCTCCTTCCGCACGCGCAGCGCAAGGCCGGCGCGGGCCAGCGCCCGGTCGGGCGTGTCGAAATAGATGCCGTGCAGCAGGCGGTTGACGGGTTTGCCCACGGCCATGCGCGCGAGCGCCGGACTGGCGCGCAACGCAGCCTCCCCGGCCTCGTCGAGCAGAATCTTCAGTTCGATCTCGGTGTTCATGCAGGTTTGATGACAGAAATGCGACAAACCCGCAATCGGCGCGGTTCCGACGGTCACGCCCCCGCGAGCGCCCGCCAGGCCTCCTCGTCCAGCACCGTCACGCCCAGCGCCGCGGCCTTCGCCGCCTTCGACCCCGCATCGGCCCCGGCCACGAGGAAATCGGTCCGCGCACTGACCGATCCCGCCACTTTCGCCCCCAGCGCCTCGGCCCGCGCCTTGGCCTCGGCGCGCGTCATGCCGGCCAGGCTGCCCGTGAACACCACGGTCTTGCCGGCCAGCGCCCCGCCCCCCGCCCGGGCCTCCACGGGCTGCACCTCCAGATGCGGCAGCAGGCGGCCCAGCGCCTGCGCGTTGTGGTCCTCCGCGAAGAAATCCGCGACCGCCCCGGCCAGCACCGCGCCCACGCCGTCGAGCGACAGCAGATGGTCCCAGGCCTCGCCCTCGCGCGGGGCCGCCGCCGCCATCGCCGCGACGAAGCCGGTCCAGTCGCCATAGGCCCGCGCCAGCAGCCGCGCCGTGGTCTCGCCGACATGACGGATCCCGAGGCCGAAGATCAGCCGGTCCAGAGGGATGGCCCGCCGCGCCCTGATTGCGGCGAACAGGTTGGCGGCGGATTTCTCGCCCCAGCCCTCGCGGTTGCGCAGCTGCGCCAGCGCCCCCGGCCCGTGCCGGTCCTCGAGCGTGAAGATGTCGGCGGGTTCGCGGATCCAGCCGTCGCGGTGCAGCGCCTCGATCTGCTTCGCGCCCAGACCCTCGATGTCGAAGGCGTCGCGCGAGACGAAGTGCTTCAGCCGCTCGACCGCCTGCGCCGGGCAGACCAGCCCGCCGGTGCAGCGCCGCACCGAAGAGCCGGGCTCGCGCGGGGCGGCCGAACCGCATTCCGGGCAATGGTCGGGGAAGACGAAGGGCGCGGGTCCGCGCGGCGCGCCCTCGGCCAGATCCAGCACCTTGGGGATCACGTCGCCGGCGCGGTAGACGATCACCGTGTCGCCCACGCGCAGGTCGCGCCCGCCGCGGATCGGCGCGCCGTCGGCGCCGCGGCCGGCGATGTAGTCCTCGTTGTGCAGGGTGGCGTTCGAGACCACGACGCCGCCCACCGTCACCGGCCGCAGCCGCGCCACGGGCGACAGCGCCCCCGTGCGGCCGACTTGGATCTCGATGGCCTCCAGCACGGTCGCCGCCGTCTGCGCCGCGAACTTGTGCGCTACCGCCCAGCGCGGCGTGGTCGAGCGCAGCCCGAGCCGCGCCTGCAGCGCCAGATCGTCGATCTTGTAGACCACCCCGTCGAGGTCGTAGCCCAACGCGGCGCGGCGCGCCTCGAGATCGGCGTGCGCCGCGATGGCCGCCTCGATCCCCTCGACCCGCCGCGCATCCGGGTTGACCGGAAAGCCGAAGCGCCCGAGCCGTTGCAGCGCCTCCCACTGCGTCGCCGCGAGCGGTTCCGAGACCTCGCCCCAGCCATAGGCGAAGAAGCGCAGCGGCCGGGCCGCCGTCACCGCTGCGTCGAGCTGGCGCAGCGAGCCGGCGGCGGCATTGCGCGGATTGGCGAAGCGGCGCAGCCCCGCCGCCTCCTGCCGCGCGTTCAGCGCCGCGAAGTCGTCGTGGCGCATGTACACTTCGCCGCGCACCTCCAGCACCGAAGGCGCGCCCCCCAGCGCTTCGGGGATGTCGGCGATGGTGCGGGCGTTCGCCGTGACCGCCTCGCCCGTCTCGCCGTCGCCGCGGGTGGCCGCCGATACCAGCCGCCCGCCTTCATAGCGCAGCGACAGCGACAGCCCGTCGATCTTGGGCTCGGCGACATAGGCGAGCGGCGGGGCGTCGGCCGCTATCCCGAGGAAGCGGCGCGCGCCGGCGTCGAACTCCCGCGCCTCGGCCGCATCCATGGCGTTCTGCAGCGACAGCATCGGCACGGCATGGCGCACCGGCGCAAAGCCCTCCGCCGGCGGCATGCCCACCCGACGCGCCGCGCCATCGGACCGCGCCAGCGCCGGGAACCGCGCCTCGATCGCCAGCGCCCGGCGTTTGAGCGCGTCATAGGCGGCATCGTCGATCACCGGCGCGTCGCGCCCGTGATAGGCGGCGTCGGCCTCTGAAAGCCGCGCCTCCAACAGGGCCAGTTCGGCCGCTGCGGCCTGTTCGGTCAGCGCCTCCACGGCGGCGGGCTCGGTCATCGCGCTTCCCTCCCGATCGGATCGTGAGGTGCGCCGCCACTGCGATGCGGTCAAGAGGCGGACGGCACCCCAATGCGCGGATCCGTCGCATTCCGCAATTAAAACTTGGTGCTTAATCGCAATTAAAATATAGTTAATTGTCAATATCGAAGATTGACAAGTATCGTTTGCTTGCAAGGCAGAAACTTATCCGGACAGCCCCGGGCGTGGACATGGGGATTGGCGGAGTCGGAGCCGGCATGCCCGATGCGCATTTTGCATTATGCGGGTATATCCGCAGCGCTAGGTAGCAATCTGCGAATGATCGTGACAGCCGGAGGGTGACCGGAACAGCGGGACACTCCTCCGCCGCGCGCTCGCCTGTTGCGGGCGCGTGATCGCGCGCGCGCGCGCGACGGGAGGTGCCAAACGCCGTGTTGTGGCCTGCGCCACCCCGGCCCTAATGTGATCCCAACGAGATGCAACACATGAAGAACTTGGAGCAACCACATGACCAATAACATGATCCCCGCCTCCGTCGGCGCCCGCATCACCCCGGCCTCCACCGGCGCCCGCATCACCCCCGCCGCCGTCGGCGCCCGCATCGCCCCCCGCGCCTGACGCATCCGACCAGGAGACACGCCATGACCCGCAGCATGATCCCCGCCTCCGTCGGCGCCCGCATCACCCCGGCCTCCACCGGCGCCCGC
>DAIPIU010000011.1:42489-55049 GCA_036770645.1 Rubrimonas sp.
CATGATCCCCGCCTCCGTCGGCGCCCGCATCACCCCGGCCTCCACCGGCGCCCGCATCACCCCCGCCGCCGTCGGCGCCCGCATCGCCCCCAAGGCCTGAGATCCCGCCCATGCCGTTTCCGGGCCTGGCCCCTTTCGCCACTGCGAACGACCTGAAGGTCGTGCGCGAAGGCGCGCACAGGGCGGCCTCGCTGCGCGACACGCTCGCGCGCGCCCGGATGGCCGCCCCCCGCATCGGGCTGACCCGCGTCGGATTCCTCACCGGCCTCGACCGCGTCGGCATACCGGTCGCCATGGCGGTCCGCCCCAACGCCCGCTCGGCCGCGATCTCGCTGGGCAAGGGCCTGACCCCCGATCATGCGGCCGCCTCGGCGATCATGGAATCGATCGAGTGCTGGCACGCCGAGACCATCGCGCGCCCCCTGCTCGACGCCGATCGCGCCGCCCTGCCCGGCCGCGGCCTCGACACTGCCCGCCTGCCGCCGCTGGCCGACCTGCCCCATGACGGTGCGGCGCGCTTCCCGTGGATCGAGGGCGTGGACCTGTTCACGGGCGAGCCGCTCTGGGCCCCCTACGAGACGGTGCATGCCGCCTACACCCATCCCCTGCCGCCTGGCTCGGGGCGATTCTTCGCCTCGACCAACGGGCTGGCCTCGGGCAACACGCCCACCGAGGCGCTGGTGCACGCCCTGACCGAGGTCATCGAGCGCGACGCCACCACCCTGTGGATCTTCGCCGACGACGAGGCGCGCGAGGCCCGGCGCGTCGACCCGCGCAGCATCCACGATCCCGCCTGCGCGGCGCTGATCGACCGCTTCCGCGCCGCCGGCCTGATGGTGGCGGTCTGGGACACCACCTCGGATGTCGGGGTCGCCAGCTTCTTCGCCTGGGTGATGGAGGAGAGCGACGGCGTGGGCGGCGCGGCGCGCTCGGCCATCGGCCAGGGCTGCCACCTGCACCCCGAGATCGCCCTGTCGCGCGCTCTGACCGAGGCCGCGCAGCACCGGCTGACCGTCATCGCCGGGGCGCGCGACGATCTGGGCGACGCCGAATACGAGGCCCCCGATCCCGAGGTGCAGCACCTGCGCCGCGCGCTGCTGCGCGACGGGCGCGCGCCGCGCCTCTTCTCGGCCGCCCCGCGCTTCGAATCGGACGACCTTCGCGAGGATGCCGGCCATCTGCTGCGCCGCCTGAAGGCGGTCGGGATCGACGAGGCCTTCGCCATCGACCTGTCGAAGCCGGAGATCGGCATCGCCGTGGCGCGCGTCGTGGTCCCCGGCCTCGAGGGACCGCACGACCACGAGCGCTATGACGCCGGCGCCCGCGCGATGGCCGTTGCCGCGGCCGCACGGCATGCGGCCTGAGGGGGAGGAACGCATGGACCCGTCCCGCGCCGTGGTGTTCCTAGGCCCCAGCCTCGGCCGACGCGCGGCGCGCGCCATCCTCGAGGCCGATTACCGCCCGCCCGTGCGCCATGGCGATGTCTGGCGCGCGTTGCAGGACCGGCCCGCCATGATCGGCATCGTCGACGGGGCCTTCGAACAGGCGCCCTCGGTCTGGCACAAGGAGATCCTCGAGGCCCTGTCGCAGGGCGTGCCGGTGTTCGGCGCGGCCTCCATGGGGGCCCTGCGCGCGGCCGAACTGCATGAATTCGGCATGCGGGGCGTGGGCGCGATCTTCGAGGCCTTCCGCGACGGCGCGTGGACCGACGACGACGAGGTCGCCATCGCCCATGGCCCGGCCGAGACCGGCTGGGTCACGCTGAACCTGCCGATGGCGAACGCCCGGTTCACCGTGGCGGCCGCGCAGGCGGCGGGCACCGTCACCGAATCGGAAGCCGAGGCCCTGGTTCGCGCCGCCAAGGCGATCTTCTACGCCGACCGCGCCTGGCCCGGCGTGGTCGCCGAGGCCGGGCTGGAGCCGGGGCGGGCCGAATCGGTACTGGACTGGCTGACGGCCAACACGGTCGACCAGAAGCGCGCCGACGCCGCGGCGCTGCTGAACGCGATGCGGGGGGCGCTCGACACGCCCCCCGCATGGCCGCTTCCCGATTTCGTCTACGAACGCACCGACCTTGCCGAGCACGCCCGCCGCATCGCGCTGGCGCGCTAGGTCACGGCCGGTTCCGAGGCCGCCAGCGCTGGCGCCCGGGCCTCACGGGTCGGAAGCCGCGGCCGACGAGCCTCGCGCGCCGATCCGATCGCGCGTCCCTGCCTCAGCCCGCCGCCGCGCGCGGCGCGCTCGCCATCGCCGGCGGCGGGTCGCGCAGCACGTAACCCCTGCCCCAGACCGTCTCGATGTGGTTGTCGCCGCCGGTCGCCGCCGCCAGCTTCTTGCGCAGCTTGCAGATGAAGACGTCGATGATCTTCAGCTCCGGCTCGTCCATGCCGCCATAGAGATGGTTGAGGAACATCTCCTTGGTCAGCGTGGTGCCCTTGCGCAGGCTCAGCAGCTCGAGCATCTGGTATTCCTTGCCGGTCAGGTGGACCGGCTGGCCATGGACCTCGACGGTCTTGGCGTCGAGGTTCACCCGGATCTCGCCGGTCTGGATGATCGACTGGGCATGGCCCTTGGACCGCCGCACGATGGCGTGAATCCGCGCGATCAGCTCTTCCCGGTTGAAGGGCTTGGTGAGGTAATCATCCGCGCCGAAGCCGAAACCCTTGATCTTGTTGTCCATGTCGTCGAGACCGGACAGGATCAGCGTCGGTGTCTCGACCCGGCCGAGGCGCAGCTTGCGCAGGACCTCGTAGCCCGTCATGTCGGGCAGGTTCAGGTCGAGTATGATCAGGTCGTAATCGTAGAGGCGGGCCAGATCGAGCCCCTCCTCGCCCAGGTCCGTGGCATAGACGTTGAAGTTCGCCTTGCGCAGCACGGTCTCGATGCTCCGCGAAGTGGACGGGTCATCCTCGATCAGCAGGACGCGCATGAGACCCCCTTGGGTGTGACGGCGTTCGACTTGGCAACCTTAACTGCGAAACGGTAAACGCAAGCTTACCATTCGCGTCAGGGTTGCGCCACCGAACTCGCCCCGGGGTCGCGCCGCTCAGCCCTGACGGTAAAGTTGCAGCCTCGTGGTGCGCAGCGCGCCCACGCCGTGCTCGTCGAGCGCAAGCCGCCAGCTCGCCAGCTCCTCCCCCGTCAGGCCGTATCGCGCGCAGGCGGCCTCCTCGCCCAGCAACCCCTGATCGACCGCCGCGACCACCGCCGCCTTGCGGCTCGCGACCCAACGCTTGGTGTCGACCGGCGGCAGGTCCGCCATCGACATTCGGCCACGGGACCGCTTCGGTCCCGACGCTGGCCCTTCCATGACGCCCATCCCGCGCTCCACGCCTCGCGCAACGGCGCGATACAGGGGGGAAAGCTGGCTTGGCGCCTTTAAAATGGGATGAACGCGAGTTAGTTAGCAGTTATGAACCTAGTTTTCGACCACACCGGCTTCGAAGCCGTCCCCGTCCCCGCCGGCCTGCAGCCGGGCGCGATCCGCGTCGCCGC
Source organism: Rubrimonas sp. (assembly GCA_036770645.1). Taxonomy (GTDB): domain Bacteria; phylum Pseudomonadota; class Alphaproteobacteria; order Rhodobacterales; family Rhodobacteraceae; genus Rubrimonas. Next base: position 45,985 of record DAIPIU010000011.1, read on the forward strand.
CGCCATGTCCGGCGGGGTGGACAGCGCCGTTGTCGCCGCGGCCCTGCACCGGGCGGGCTTCTCGGTGGTGGGCATCACGCTGCAGCTCTACCCCGATCCGGGGGCCGCGGCGCGGCCCGGGGCCTGCTGCGCCGGGCGCGACATCCGCGATGCACGGGCGGTCGCCGCGTCCTGTGGCTTCCCCCATTACGTGCTCGACTACGAAAGCCGTTTCCGCGAGGCGGTGATCGACGATTTCGCCGACCAGTATCTCGCCGGCGCGACGCCCGTGCCCTGCATCCGCTGCAACCAGCGCGTGAAATTCCGCGACCTTCTCGACACCGCGCGCGACCTTGGGGCCGAATGCCTCGCCACCGGCCATTACGTCCGCCGAATCGACGGGCCGGCGGGCCCCGAGCTGCACCGCGCCGCTGACCCAGACCGCGACCAGAGCTATTTCCTGTTCGCCACCACCCGCGACCAGCTGGGGTTCCTGCGCTTCCCCCTCGGGGGGGTCGCGTCCAAGGCGCAGACCCGGACGCTGGCGGCGGAGCTCGGGCTCGAGATCGCCGACAAGCCCGACAGCCAGGACATCTGCTTCGCTCCCGACGGCGATTATGCCGCGGTCATCGAGCGCCTGCGCCCCGGCTCGGCCGAACCCGGCGACATCGTCGACGAGGCCGGCCGCGTCCTCGGCACGCACCGCGGCGTGATCCACTACACCGTGGGCCAGCGGCGGGGCCTCGGCCTCGGCGGCGGGGACGAGCCGCTGCACGTCCTGCGCCTCGACGCCGCAGCGCGCCGGGTGGTGGTCGGGCCACGCGCGGCGCTGGCCACGCGGACCGTGCCGCTGGCCGAGGTCAACTGGCTGGGCGACGGATCCTTCGGGGACGCGCCGCCCGAAGGCTGGGACATCGAGGTGAAGGTGCGCTCGACCCGTCCGCCCCGCCCGGCGCGGGTGCGCCCCCTGCCCGGCGGGCGCGCCGAGGTCGCGCTGGCCGAGGCCGAGGCCGGCGTCGCCCCCGGGCAGGCCTGCGTGTTCTACGCGCCGGAGGGCACGCGCGTGCTCGGCGGCGGCTGGATCGCCCGCGCCTGAGGGGCCGGCCTTCCCGGCCTAGGCGCCCCGCGCCCCCCTCAGCCCGCGTCCAGCTGCGCCGCCAGCCGCGCCTTGGTGGCCGCGTCGCAGAAGGCCCCGTCCAGCGCGTCGCGCGCCACAGCCCGCAGATCCTCCGCCGTCCAGCCCCAATGCGCCGACGCCATCGCGGCCTCGCGGCTCATGTCGGTGGCGAAGAAGGGCGGGTCGTCGGTCGACAGCGTCACGCGGCACCCCGCGTCTCGCAGCCTCGGCGCGGGGTGGGCGGCCCAGTCGGGATAGATCCCCAGCGCCACGTTCGACCCCGGCGCGGTGGCCAGCACCACGCCCTCGGCCGCCAGACGCGCGACCAGGGCCGGGTCCTCGACAGCGCGCACGCCATGGTCGATGCGGCGCACGCCCAGCGCATCCAGCGCGTCGCGCACGCTCTCGGGGCCGCCGAACTCGCCGGCATGCGCCGTCAGCCCCAGCCCGGCCTCCCCGGCAAGCGCGAAGGCCCCGGCGAAGGCGGCCTTGGACAGCTGCCGCTCGTCGCCCGCAAGCCCGAAGCCGACGATGCGTGCGTCTCCCGCCCCGACCGCCAGCCGCGCGGCGCGCAGCACCGCTTCGGGCCCCGCATGGCGCACGCCGGTCACGATCCAGCGCGCGACGATCCCCGTCGCGGCCTCCGCAGCCGCGGCCCCCGCATCCGCCGCGGCCAGATGCTCGGCCCAGGCGACCGGGTCGCCGCCGCCGGCATGTTCCGGGGACAGGATCACCTCGGCGTAGATCACCCCATGCGCCGCGCAGTCCCGCAGCACCGCCTCGACCAGCGCCCGCGTCTCCTCCGGCCGCACATACATCGCCGCCACCCGGTCATAGGCGGCGAGGAAGCTCGTGAAGTCGCGCCACAGGTAACGCCCGTCCGCCCCGATCAGGTCGTCCACTGCGATCCCCCGCGCGGCCGCCAGCCGGCGGGTCAGCGCCGCGGGGGCCGCGCCTTCGAGGTGCAGGTGCAGCTCCAGCGACGGGGGCGGCGCGGAAACCGGCGGCGCCGTCACGTCTCGAAGCCCCGGAACGGCATGCCTTCCGCGCGGCGCAGCCAGTTGTCGGGCGACCAGACCGCGGCGCGGTCCACCGCGTGCAGCGCATAGGCGAGGCGCGAGCGCTTGCTGCGATTGGCCCCGGACCGGTGCGGCAGCAGGCCGTGCAGCACCACCAGCGTGCCCTCAAAGGCCTCCAGCGCCACCTCGGCCGACAGGTCCCATGGGCTGTCGTCCACGACATCCATCACCAGCGCCTCGCCCTCGTAATGGAAGCGCCGGCGCAGCGGGCCGCGATGCGCGCCGGGGATGGCGCGCAGGCAGCCATTGGCGATGTCGGCTGGCTCCAGCGCGACCCAGAAGCCGGTCACCGACAGCGGCTCGGTGTGCAGGAAGGTCGCGTCCTGGTGCATGTCGACCTCGCCGCCGATCTCGGGCTGCTTGCAGATGACCATGGACTGCGCCAGCACCGGGTCGGCGAGGCCGAGATCGGCGCAGGTCTCGGCCAGCCGCGGGTCGCGCGAGAACGGCCCGAATATCGGGTCGAGGTCGTGCAGCGCGTGCCCGATCTTGTTGACCGCGGCGTGCTTGGGCCGGTCGAGCCCGCCATCCTCGGCGACCGCCTCCTCCTCGACGAAGAAGCGCACCTTGTCGCCCGAACCGCGGAAGTAATCCTCGGCCGCGTGGCGCTGGGCGCGGGGCGAGAACGGCACGCGGTTCTCGTCGGGGTCGAAGGCGTCGATCAGGTCGCGCACCCGCGCGCGCAGCAGGGCGCAGGCTTCCGGGCCGGCGAAGCCGTCCAGCAGCAGGAAGCCGTCGCGCAGCCAGGCCTCCAGCATCGCCGGGCCCAGCCGGCCGTCGGCGGGATACGGGAAACGCGCGGGGCTCACAGCGCGGCCCGCCCATGCGGGCCGGGCGGCAGGCCCAGCCAGGCGGCGGCCGTCTCGCCCACATCCGCGAAGCCGATCCGCCCCAGCGCCTGCGCGGGCCGGCTGGGGGCGACGCCCAGCACAGGCGCCATCTCGCGCGTGTGGTCGGTGCCCGGCCATGTCGGGTCGTTGCCGTGATCCGCGGTCAGGATCAGCAGGTCGCCCGCGCGCAGCCCCGCCTCGAAGCGCGGCACCATCCCGTCGAACCACTCCAGCGCGCGGGCATAACCCGCGACGTCGCGGCGATGGCCGTGCAGGCTGTCGAACTCGACGAAATTGGCGAACACGAAGGCCCCCTCCGGCGCGTCGTCGATGGCCGCGGCCGCGATGTCGGCCAATGCCGCGTCGGACGGTCCCTTGCGCAGTTCCGTCACGCCGCGATGGGCGAAGATGTCCCCGATCTTGCCGATGGCGATGGCGGCGCGACCTGCCGCCGCGGCCCGGTCGAGCAGCGTCGGCTCGGGCGGAGGCGTGGCGTAATCGCGCCGGTTCGGCGTGCGGCGGAACCCCGTGCGCGCGTCGCCCGTGAAGGGCCGCGCGATCACCCGACCGATGCACAGCGGATCGACCAGACGCCGCGCCGCCACGCAGACGGCCAGCAGGCGCTCCAAGCCGAAGGCCTCCTCATGCGCGGCGATCTGCAGCACGCTGTCGACCGAGGTGTAGAGGATGGGCCGGCCGGTCGCGACATGCTCGGCCCCCAGCGCCTCGAGAATCTCGGTGCCCGAGGCGTGGCGCTGGCCCAGCACGCCCGGCAGGCCGCATTCGGCGCAGAGCGCCGCGATCAGCTCCGGCGGAAAGGCCGGCACGGTGCGCGGGAACACGCCCCAGTCGAAGCGCACCGGCACGCCCGCGAGTTCCCAATGCCCCGAGGGCGTGTCCTTGCCGCGCGAGCTCTCGACTGCCGCCCCCCACAGCCCCCGGGGCGCCGCGCCGAGGCCGGGGGGAACGCGCCCGGTCGCCAGCGCGCAGGCCGCCCCGAGCCCCAGCCTGTCGAGGTTCGGCAGCCGCAGCGGCCCCGTCCTGCCGTTCTCCGCCCGCCCCGCCGCGCAGGCCTCGGCGATGTGCCCCAGCGTGTCCGCCCCTTCGTCGCCATAGGCCGCCGCATCCGGCGCGCCGCCGATGCCGACGCTGTCCATGACGAACAGGAAGGCGCGCGGCATCTCAGGCCTGCCCGGGACCGATGCGGCCCAGCACCGGGTCGGGGACATCGGGCGCGGCCTCCCCCGTCGCATAGGCCGCCCGCAGCGCCGCCGCCGCGCGGTCCGCCGCCTCGACGCTGCGGGCGTGCACCCGCCCGATGGGGGCGTCGGCGTCGACATGCGCGCCCAGCCCCGCCAGCCGGTCGAAGCCCACCGCGTGGTCGATGGCGTCGGCCGTCCGGGTGCGCCCGCCGCCCAGGCCGATGACCGCAAGGCCGATGGCCCGGGTGTCGATCCGCGTCACGATCCCGTCCGCCGCCGGGGCGACGTCGCGCGCCACCGGCGCGCACGGAATGCGTTCCATGAAGCGTTCCATGAGGTCCTTCGGCGCGCCCAGCGCCGCGGCCATCCGCCCGAAGCGTTCCGCCGCCCGGCCGCTCTCGAAGGCACCCGCGACGGCGCGCGCCCCTGCGTCCGCATCGGCCGCAAGCCCCGCCAGCGCCAGCGCCTCGCCTCCCAGCGCCACCGTCACGTCCCACAGCCTCGGGTCGATCTCGTGCCCCGTCAGGAAGGCGCAGGCGTTGAGGACCTCGAGGCCGTTGCCCGCGGCGCTCGCCAGCGGCTCGTTCATGTCCGTCAACAGCGCGGCCGTCCGGCAACCCGCCCCATTGGCCACGCCGACGAGGCTGCGCGCCAGCGCATCGGCCTCGGCCGCGCTCTCCATGAACGCGCCCGATCCGCATTTCACATCCAGAACAAGGGCCTGCAACCCCGCCGCGAGCTTCTTGGACAGGATCGAGGCGGTGATCAGGTCGATGCTCTCGACCGTCGCCGTCACGTCGCGGATCGCATAAAGCTTGCGGTCCGCCGGCGCGAGATCCGCCGTCTGCCCGATGATCGCCGCCCCCGTCTCGCGCACCACGCGCCGGAAGGTCTCCGAATTGGGCTGCGTCGCATAGCCCGGCACGCTGTCGAGCTTGTCGAGCGTGCCGCCGGTGTGGCCCAGCCCGCGCCCCGAAATCATCGGCACATAGGCCCCGCAGGCCGCCAGCGCCGGCGCCAGCATCAGCGAGACATTGTCCCCCACGCCCCCGGTGGAATGCTTGTCGACCACCGGCCCCGGCAGGTCCCAGCCCAGCACCGCCCCGCTGTCGCGCATGGCGCAGGTCAGCGCCACCCGTTCGTCCAGCGTCATGCCGCGGAAGAACACCGCCATGGCGAAGGCCGCGGCCTGGTCGTCGCCGATGCGCCCCTCCGTCAACCCGCTGACGAAGAACCCGATCTCGGCCTCCGTCAGCGCGGCCCCGTCGCGTTTGCGGCGGATGATCTCCTGCGGCAGCATCAGTAGGGGGCGGGTGCCGCCGCCGGCGCGGCCGCCCCGTCCAGTGCCGCCAGCAGCGCCGTCAGCACGGCGCTCGCCCCGATGCGGAAGGTCCGGGGCCCGGCCCAGCCCGGCCCCATCGCCGCGTCCGCCAGCGCCAGATAGGCGCGCGCGTCGTCGAGGCTGCGGATGCCGCCCGACGCCTTGATCCCGACCGGCCGCCCGCTCGACGCCACCGCCTCCAGCAGCACGGCAACGGCCTCCGGCGTCGCGTTCACCTCGACCTTGCCCGTCGAGGTCTTGAGGAAATCGGCCCCTTCCGCGATCGCGAGGTCGGCCGCGCGACGGATCAGCGTCGGCTCGCGCAGCATCCCCGTCTCGAGGATGACCTTCAGCACCAGCCCCGCGCAGGCGGTGCGCACCGCATCGACCAGCCGCGCCGCGACATCCGCGCGCCCCTCGGCGAAAGCGCGATAGGGCAGCACGAGGTCGATCTCCTCGGCGCCGTCGGCCGCGGCCTGCAGGGTGGCGTCCACGACGGGGGCGATCCACTCTCCGCCCGCGGGAAAGTTCATCACCGTGGCCACCCGCACGCCGGTGCCCGCCAGCCTCTCCCGCGCCTGCGCGACGTAGCGCGGCCACAGGCACACGGCGGCGACCGGCCCGTGCGGCGTGCGCGCGCGGTCGCACAGCGCATCGGCGTCGGCCGCGGTCATGGCCTCGGCCAGATCGGTGAGGTCGAGACAGGCCAGCGCCCGCGCTGCGACCGCGGCATCGCTGTCGGCGACGGGGCTCATGCGAAACCTCCCGCAAAGGCTTCGGCCAGCGCCTCGAAACGGTCGGCGGCGCGGTCTGCCTCGGCCTTGGTCTGGGCGTGGCTCAGCGCCGTCGCGCTCAGCCCCGCCGCGAGGTTGGTGATGACCGAAACGCCCGCCACCCGCAAGCCGTGCCGGCGGCAGAGGATGGTCTCGGGCACCGTCGACATGCCCACCGCATCGGCCCCGAGCATGGCGACCGCGCGGATCTCGGCCGGCGTCTCGAAGGACGGGCCGGAGAACCAGGCATAGAGGCCCTCGTGCAGGGCCGGATCCAACGCCTTCAGGCCGGCGCGCAGCGCCGGGTCGTAAGCATCCGTCATGTCGACGAAACGCCCGTCCCCCACCTCGCCGATCAGCGGGTTGCGGCCCGACCATGCGATGTGGTCGGCAATGGCCATCAGCGCGCCCGGCCCCATCGCCGGCCGTGTCGAGCCGGCGGCGTTCGACAGAAGCACCGCCTCGACCTCCAGCCGCGCCAGCGTCTCGACCGCGCCCGCCATCGCGCCGGCGTCGCCATGCTCGTAGTAATGCGCCCGCCCGGCGAGCAGCGCGACGCGCGCCCCGCCCAGCCAGCCGACCACCAGCGCGCCGGCATGGCCCGAGACGCCGGCGGCGGGAAAGCCCGGCAGGTCGGCGTAGGGGATGCGCACCGCCCCCTCGACCCGCGCCGCAAGCCCCCCGAGCCCCGAGCCGAGCACCACGGCCAGCGCCACGGCTTCCGAGCCGGCCCGGGCGCGGATGGCGTCGGCGGCGGTCACGGGCGCAGCCCGAAGGCGGCCGGCAGCAGCTCGCCCAGCGTCCAGCGCGCGCGCTCGCCCCCCGGCCCGGCCGAGCGCACCACGGTCGCGGCCGTGCCGAACTCGGCAAGGCGCTGGCGGCAGCCGCCGCAGGGGGTGACGGGTTCGGGGTGGTCTGCGATCACCAGCACCTCCACCACGACCCGCGCCCCGCCGGCAGCGACCATCGCCGCGAGCGCGGAGGTCTCGGCGCACCAGCCCTCGGGGTAGGAGGCGCATTCCACATTGGCCCCTGCGAAGACCGCACCATCCTCGGTCCGCAGCGCCGCGCCGACGGCGAAGCGCGAATAGGGGGCGTGCGCATGGGCCCGCGCCTCGGCCGCGGCCTTGTGCAACGCGTCCATCACCGCTCCTTCACATAGGGCACGCCGCCCGCGCGCGGCGGGACGGCCGCGCCGATGAAGCCCGCCAGCAGCACGACGGTCAGCACATAGGGCGCGACCTGGATCGCCTGCACCGGCACGGGGCCGATCAGTGGCAGGGGCACGCCCTGCAGGCGGATGGCGGCGGCGTCGAGAAAGCCGAACAGGAAGCAGGTCGCCATCGCCTGAAGGGGGCGCCATTTGGCAAAGATCAGGGCGGCGAGCGCGATGAAGCCCTTGCCCGCGCTCATGTTCGGGATGAAGCCCGCGCTCTGGGCGATCGAGAGATAGGCCCCGGCCAGCCCGCACAGCAGCCCGCAGCAGATCACCGCGCGATAGCGCAGCCCCGCGACCGACAGCCCGGCCGTGTCCACGGCGGCCGGGTTCTCGCCCACCGCCCGCAGCCGCAGCCCGAAGCGGGTGCGCCACAGCACCCACCAGGTCAGGGGTGCAGCCGCGACAGCCACATAGACGAGGATGTTGTGACCCGAGATCAGCTCGCCCCAGATCAGGCCCAGCACCGGCACGCCCGACAGCGTCTCGGCCAGCGGCAGCTCGACCGGAAGCAGCCGGCCCGCTGGCGGCAGCGGCGGCGTCTTGCCCCCCTGCCCGAACCAGGCATGGCCCAGCACCGCCGTCAGACCCGCGGCGAGGAAGTTGACCGCCACGCCCGAGACGATCTGGTTGCCCCGCGCCGTGATGCAGGCGAAGCCGTGCACCAGCGCCAGCGCCACCGAGCCCGCCATCGCCGCGGCCAGCGCGAGCAGCACCGAGCCTGTCAGCGTCGCCGTCACGGCCGCGGCGAAGGCCGCGAGCAGCATCTTGCCCTCGAGCCCGATGTCGAACACCCCCGCGCGCTCGCTGTAGAGCCCGGCGAGGCAGGCCAGCAGCAGCGGCGCGGACAGGCGCAGCGCGCTGTCGAGCACGAGGACCAGCGCCTCGAACATCACGCGACCCCCGCCGCCGGCCGCGCGAACAGCCGCGCGAGCGCGGGGCGGAACATGAACTCGAGCGCGCCGGCGAACAGGATCACGAGGCCCTGGATCAGCACCACCATGTCGCGGGTGATGGCGGGCGTCTCGAAGGCCAGTTCCGCCCCCCCCTGATACAGCACCCCGAACAGCAGCGCCGCCAGCGCCACCCCCGCCGGATGCGCCCGGCCCATCAGCGCGACCGCGATGCCGACGAAGCCCGCGCCGCCCACGAATTCGAACAGCAGCCGATTCTGCTCGCCCATCACCGAATTCAGCGCCATCAGCCCGGCCAGCCCGCCGCTGACCGCCATCGAGACCAGCGTGATGCGCAGCGGCGAGATGCCGGCATAGACGGCGGCCACCGGGTTGGCCCCGAAGGTGCGGATCTCGTAGCCGAGCCGCGTGCGCCAGATCAGCGCCCAGACCGCCACGCAGGCCGCGAGCGCCACCAGAAGCGACACGTTCAGCGGAGCCGAGCCGATGCGCACACCCAGCAGCGCCATCAGCCCGTCGAGCCGCGGCAGCCGCCCCCCGGCCTCGAAGGTCCGCGTCTCGGGGCTCATCGAGCCCGGCGGCGACAGCACGTCGACCAGCAGCCAGATCATCAGCGAGGCGGCGATGAAGTTGA
>DAIPIU010000073.1:0-6034 GCA_036770645.1 Rubrimonas sp.
GTCATGCAGGCCTGGGGCTTTTCCTACAAGACCAACCTCATCTGGCGGAAGGTGCGCAAGGACGGCGGGTCGGACGGGCGCGGCGTGGGCTTCTATTTCCGCAACGTCACCGAGATGATCCTGTTCGGCGTGCGCGGCGCCAACGCGCGCACCCTGCCGCCCGGGCGGCGGCAGGTGAACTATCTGGAATCGCGCAAGCAGGAGCATTCCCGCAAGCCCGAGGACCAGTATGCCATCATCGAGGCCTGCTCGCCCGGCCCGTTCCTCGAACTGTTCGCCCGCGGCGCGCGGCCGGGCTGGACCCGCTGGGGCAACGAGGCGCATGAGGGCTGGGCGCCCGACTGGCCCACCTATGCGAACGCGACCAACCTGAAGGCGGCGGAATAGTGGACGACAGTTTCAAGGTGGGGCTCGCGGGCCTCGGCACCGTGGGCGCGGGGGTGGCCAAGACCCTGCTGCGCAATGCGGATCTCATTGCGGCCCGGGTCGGCCGGCCTGTGCGGCTGGTCGCGGTCTCGGCCCGCAACCGCGGCCGCGACCGCGGCGTGGACCTGTCCGGCGCCGCGTGGGAGGACGATCCGGTGGCGCTGGCCGCGCGGCCCGACCTCGACGCGCTGGTCGAGGTGATCGGCGGCTCGGACGGGCCGGCGCGGGCGGCCTGCCTGAAGGCCATCGCCTGCGGCCGGCATGTCGTGACCGCGAACAAGGCGCTGCTGGCCCATCACGGCGAGCGGCTGGCCGAAGCGGCCGAGGAGGCGGGCGTCGCCCTGCGCTTCGAGGCGGCGGTGGCCGGCGGCGTGCCGGTGGTCAAGGCGCTGGGCGAGGGGCTGGCGGGCAACCTGCTGTCGCGCCTTTACGGCGTGCTGAACGGCACCTGCAACTACATCCTGACCGAGATGGAGCGCACGGGCCGCGACTACGGCCCCGTCCTGGCCGAGGCGCAGACCAAGGGCTATGCCGAGGCCGACCCGACCTTCGACGTGGGCGGCATCGACGCCGCGCACAAGCTGGCGCTGCTGGCGGCGCTGGGCTTCGGCTGCGGCGTCGACTTCGCGGGCGTGTCGGTCGAGGGCATCGAACGCATCGGCCGCGCCGACATCCTGCACGCGGCCGAACTGGGCTATCGCATCAAGCTGCTGGGCGTGGCCCGGCGCACCGAGGGCGGCGTCGAGCGCGCCGTGCGCCCCTGCCTCGTGCGCACCGGCAGCGCCGTGGGCCAGCTGCCGGGCGTGACCAACGCCGTGGTCTGCGAGGCCGACCCGGTGGGCCAGATCGTGCTCGAGGGACCCGGGGCGGGCGAGGGGGCGACCGCCTCGGCCATCGTCGCCGACCTGATCGACATCGCGCGCGGCGCGCGGGGCCCGGCCTTCGGCGTGCCGGCCCGCATGCTTTCGCCGCCCGGCGATGCGCTGCCCGGGCCCGCGCCCCATTACCTGCGCCTGAGCGTGCAGGACCGGCCCGGCGCGCTGGCCGAGGTCGCGCGCGATCTGGGGGCCGAGGGGGTGTCGATCCGCGCCCTGCGCCAGCATGACGATTCTTCGGGCATCGGCGGCGGGGGCGCCACGGTGCTGATCCTGACTCACGCCTGCGCCCGCAGCGCCCTTGACCGGGCGCTGGCCGCCATCGCAGCTAGCCCGGTGAGCCTGGGTCCGCCGGTCGCCCTGCGGATCGAGGAAGCCTGAGCCTTTCCCGACAACAGCCCGTTCCGGAGCCGCCCATGACCATCGATCCCAAAACCGCCTTCGAGTTCAAGGATCGGATGCTGTCGCTGGGCCTCGCCCGCGTCTCGGAGGCCGCGGCGATCGCGGCGGCCCGCCTGATCGGCCGCGGCGACGAGAAGGCGGCGGACCAGGCGGCCGTCGATGCGATGCGCACCCAGCTCGACCTCCTCGACATCAAGGGCACCGTGGTCATCGGCGAGGGCGAGCGCGACGAGGCCCCGATGCTCTACATCGGCGAGGAGGTCGGCTCGGGCAACGGCCCCGAGGTCGACATCGCGCTCGACCCGCTCGAGGGCACGACGCTGACGGCCAAGGCGATGCCCAACGCGCTCGCGGTCATCGCGATGGGTCCGCGCGGCAGCATGCTGCATGCGCCCGACGTGTACATGTGGAAGCTCGCCGTCGGCCCCGGCTATCCCGAGGGCGTCGTGACGCTCGACATGGACCCGGCCGAGGCGGTGCGCGCGCTGGCGAGATCCAAGGGCGTGCCGCCGTCGGGCATCACCGTCTGCATCCTCGAACGCCCCCGCCACGCGGAGATGGTCGAGAAGGTCCGCGCCGCGGGCGCGGCGATCAACCTGATCACCGACGGCGACGTGGCCGGGGTGATCCATTGCGCGGCCTCCGATTCGACCGGCATCGACATGTACATGGGCGCGGGCGGCGCGCCGGAGGGCGTGCTGGCGGCCGCGGCGCTGAAATGCATGGGCGGCCAGATCCAGGGCCGGCTGTGGTTCCGCAACGACGACGAGCGCGAGCGCGCCCGGCGCGCCGGCATCGCGGATCTCGACAAGATCTACACCCGCGACGAGATGGTGAAGGGCGACGTGATCTTCGCCGCCACCGGCGTCACCGACGGCTCGATCCTGCGCGGCGCCAAGCGCGACGGCGAATATCTCGAGACCGAGACCATCCTGATGCGGTCCAAGACCGGCTCGGTGCGCCACATCACCTACCGCCAGAAGAACAACTGACGCCGGCGCCGCCGCGCGGGGCGAAACGCCGGGGGCGCGCCGACGGCGCGGCCCGGCGACGGCAGGTCCGGGCTGGCCTTTCGCCCGGCCCGACGCGGGGTCAGCCTTCGTCCGCGTCGCCCCGCTTCAGACGGTCGGCCGAGCGCCAGAGCCAGACCAGCACGCCGACCGCGGCGGCGGCCTTCAACAGCATCACGACATCCTCCATCACGCGGCCCGCCCGGCGGCGACGACCAGCGGGCCGGTCTCGGGGTTCAGCATGATGATCTTGTGGTTCAGCCGCGCGGCGAAGGTGGTCCACAGCAGGTAGGGCACCATCAGCCAGCCCGCCGTGGCGTCGACCTGGAAGAAGGCGATGGTGTTCAGGAGGATCGCCAGCCACATCGCGCCGACCTCGAACAGCGCGAGGTCGGTGCGCTTGACCCCGAAGAACAGCGCCGACCAGCCCGCGTTCAGCGCCAGCTGCAGGCCGTAGAGCGCGAAGGCCAGCGGCGCGCCCCAGAACCCGCCGGCCGCGCTCCACGCCAGCCAGCCGGCGGTCGCGATCATGCCGAAGATGATGGTCCAGGCCACCGGGAACGCCCATTTCGGCGGATTCCAGGACGGTTTCGCGAGGCCCTCGTACCAGTCTCCCGGCTTGAACACCGCCCCGCTCATCGCCGCGGCGACATTCACCGCGACGAAACCCATCAGCGTCCAGTCCATGCGCCGCCCCCATCATCGCCCCGGCGGCCGAGCCCGCTCAGCGCGCCGGAGCCCTCGCATGGGCGGCCAGCACGATCTCGGCCATGCGCCCGATATGGTCCCCGACGCCGAACCTGACCAGCCCGCGCGGCAAGGGCGCCGCGACGACGGCATCGACCAGCCACTGCGTCTCGGGCAGGGCGGGGGCCGCGCGCCCCGCGTCGGGGGCTTCCCAGCCGACCATGGCAGCGGCCAGCAGGCGGCGCTTGGTCGCCGCGCCGACCACGGCGCGGCTGCCGACGCTGTCGAAACCGCGCCGCGCCACCTCGCGGCCGATCTCGCGGTACAGCAGCCGGGCGGCGCGGATCGCGGGCCGGGCGGGCCGCGGCAGGCCGCGCACCCCCCAGGCCGCGCGGTCGTACAGCCGCTCCGCCTCGGCCAGCAGCGCCGCGACCACGGCGCCGAGGCCGGGCGAATGGCGCGGGGCGGCGAGGAAGTCCTCGGGGTCGATCCCCTCGGCGCGCAGCCAGTCGAGCGGCAGATAGAGCCGCCCCGCCCGCGCGTCCTCGCCCACGTCGCGGGCGATGTTGGTCAGCTGCATCGCCACGCCCAGATCGCAGGCGCGCGCCAGCACCACCGGGTCGCGGGGGCCCATGAGCACCGTCATCATCGCGCCCACCGCGCCCGCGACCCGCGCCCCATAGGCGCGCAGGGCGGACAGGTCGGCGTAGCGGCGCGACTCGGCGTCCCAAGCCAGCCCCTCGATCAGCGCCTCGGGCAGGGCGCGCGGCATGCCGTAGCGCCAGGCCATGTCGGCGAAGGCGCGGTCGGCGGGGTGGTCGAAGGGCCGCAGCGCATAGGCCGCGTCGAGCCGCAGCCGCAGCCGCGCCAGCGCCGCCGCCTTGCCCGCGCTGAGGTCCACCGCATCGTCGGCCAGCCGGCAGAAGGCGTAGAGCGCGTAGGCCGGCTCGCGGCAGCGCCGCGGCATCAGCAGGGAGGCGAGGTGGAAGGACCGCGAGCCGTCGACGATCGCCGCCTTGCAGGCGGCCGCGTCCTGCGGGCTGGACAGCCGCTCAGACAAGGCGGGCCGCCTCCGGGATCAGGCCGTCGACCACGCGCGCCGACGACACCACGCCCGGCAGGCCCGCCCCGGGATGGGTGCCGGCGCCGACGAAATAGAGGCCGTCCAGCTCCTCGGACTTGTTGTGCGGCCGGAACCACGCCGATTGCAGCAGCTGCGGCTCCATCCCGAAGGCCGCGCCGCGTTCCGAGCCCAGCACGTCGCGGAAATAGCGCGGGTCGATCATGCGCTCGGTGACGATGTGGCCGCGCAGGCCCGGCAGCATCGTCTCCTCCAGCCGCCGCAGGATGCGCTCGCGGAAGGGGGCCGCCATCGCCGCCCAGTCCTGCCCGCCATCGAGGTTCGGCACCGGGACCAGCGCGTAGAAGGCGTCGCAGCCCTCCGGCGCCACGGAGGGGTCCGTGGCCGAGGGGCGGTGGAGGTACATCGAGAAATCCTCGGCCACGATCTTGCGGCGGAAGATGTCCTTGATCAGCGGCCTGTAGCGCGGCCCCAGCACCACGGCGTGGTGCGGTACCTCCTCCCAGCGCCGGTTCGTGCCGAAATACCAGACCACGACCGACATCGAGTAATCCATCCGGTCGATCTTGGCGTCGGTCCAGCGGCGGCGCCTGCGGCCGGGCAGCATGCGGCGGTAGACCGTGGCGGGGTCGGCGTTGCAGACCACGACCTCGGCGGGCAGCGTCTCGCCGCCCTCGAGCCGCACCCCGGTCGCGCGGTCGCCGGCATGGGCGATCTCGGCGACCCTCGCGCCGTAGCGGATGCGCCCGCCGACATGGCCGACCAGCTCCGTCATCGCCTTCACCAGCGCGCCCGTGCCGCCCATGGCGTAGTTGACGCCCCAGCCCTGCTCGAGATGGTTGATCAGGCAGTAGAACGAAGTGGTGGCGAAGGGATCGGCGCCGACGAACAGCGGATGGAAAGACAGCGCGAAGCGCAGCTTGTCCGACTTCACCCGGTGGGCGACATAGGTGTGCACCGACCAGTGGCCGCCCATCCAGGCCAGCCGCGGGGCCATCTTGACCGTGTCGATCAGCCGGTGGAACGGCTCGTTCGCCTTGATGGTGAAGGCGAAGTCGTGGATCTTCTTGCTGTCGGCCTCGAAGCGGCGATAGCCGGCGAGGTCATCCGGGGCCACGCGCGACACCTCGGCGTACATCTTCTCGCGCACGCCCGTGCAGTCGAGCGTCTCGCCGTCGTCGAAGCGGATGCGGTAGAAGGGGTCGAGCCTCTTCAGCGTCACGTCGGCGTGGAAGTCGCGCCCGCAGGCCGCCCAGAGGTGCTCGAACACCGTCGGCGCAGTGACGATGGTCGGCCCGGCGTCGAAGGTGAAGCCGTCCTGACGGAAGACGTAGGCGCGCCCGCCCGGGGCGTCGAGCGCCTCGGCCACCGTCACGTCGAAACCGCGCGCGCCGAGGCGCGCGGCCGCGGCCAGCCCGCCGAAGCCTGCGCCGATCACCACGGCCCGGGGTCGGCCCTGGGGGCCGGTCCCGCTCGCGCCGCCGCGGGCCGGACGATCGCCCGGGCCGCCGGCAGGAAGGCCGCCCGCGGCGGCGTCTCTGAGCGTCAACATA
>DAIPIU010000073.1:6134-13971 GCA_036770645.1 Rubrimonas sp.
GCCATCATCCCCAGCGCGCCCTCGACATGGCCGGGGCTGGCGAACAGGCGGCGATAGAGCGCGCGGCCCTGCGCATCGAGCCCCGGCCCCATTGCCCCGAGCAGCCGGTCGGCCACCGATCCGCCCGCTCCCCGGGCAACGGCACGCGGCACGAAGGGGTTGAGCGCCAGCAACTTCGCCATCGGCGGGAACAGCGCTCCCGCGACGCCGCGGAAGGGCATGAAGGCCCCGTTGAAGGCGACGAGCGCCCGCGGCGCGAGACGCCCTTCCAGCGCCGCCTGAGCCAGCACCGCGGCGCCGGCGGAATGGCCGGCGACGAGCACCGGTTCCAGCCCGAGCGCAGCCACGACCGCGGCAACCCCCTCGGCCATGGCCGGCAGGGCCATGCGGGCGGGCCGCGCCGCCTCGGTGAAGCCATGGCCGGGCAGGTCGGGCACGATCACCGTGAAGTCGGCGGCCAGAAGCGGGGCCACGTCGCGCCAGGAATGCGACGCGCCGCCCGCCCCGTGCACGAGCAGCAGCGCGGCGCCTACGCCCGAAACCTGCACGTGCCAGCGCAGCCCCGCGGCCTGCACGAAGCGGCTGTGGACGCGCCCGGGCCAGTCGCCGCCGTCCCGCGCCCAGTCGAGCCGCCGCGCGCCCATCCCCATCATCTCCCACGCGTCCGCCATGGGCGAAGGGTTAGCGCGGGGCGGGGCGCCCGGCGAAGGGGCGCAGGGTCGCGGGCCGGCCGCCCGCAGCGGGGGGGCGGCGGGGGCGCGAGGACCGCGGACCACGGCCTCGGACGGCGGCGGCGCCGCCATCGGCCGGCGCCCGCCCCTCGTCCCGGTCGACGGCATCCCGTAGTCTGGATCGCAGGCGCGGGGACGGAGGATGCGGATGGCGCTGAGCGAGGCGGAGATCGAGCGCTACGGGCGGCACATCCTGCTGCGCGAGGTCGGCGGCCCGGGCCAGGCGCGGCTCAAGGCGGCGCGGGTGCTGGTGGTCGGGGCCGGGGGCCTGGGCAGCCCGGTGCTGTCCTACCTCGCCGCCGCCGGCGTGGGGACGCTCGGCGTCGTGGACGACGACACCGTGGCGCTGTCCAACCTGCAGCGGCAGATCCTGCACGACACGGCTTCGGTCGGCCGCCCGAAGATCGCCAGCGCCGCGGAGAGCGTGGCGCGGCTGAACCCGCATGTGCGCGTCGAGGGCCATGAATGCCGCCTGACCGCGGCGAACGCGATGGCGCTGATCGAGGCCTATGAACTGGTCGTCGACGGCTCGGACAACTTCGCCACCCGCTACCTCGTGGCCGACGCCTGCCATCTGGCGCGGCGCACGCTGGTGCACGGGGCGGTCGGACCCTTCGAGGGACAGGTCTCGACCTTCAAGCCGCATCTCGCCGGGCCGGACGGGACGCCCTTTCCCAGCTATCGCTGCCTCTACCCCGAACCGCCGCCCGCGGGCGCCGAGGCGCCCTGCGCCGTGGCGGGCGTGCTGGGCGCGGTGGTGGGCGTGGTCGGCACGCTGATGGCGGTCGAGACGCTGAAGGAGCTGCTCGGGATCGGCACGGGCCTCGCGGGGCGGCTGCTGCTCTACGACGCGCGCGCGGGACGCATGGACGAGATCCCGTTCGGCTGGAACCCGGACAATCCGCTGTCCGGCAGGGCGCCGACGATCCGCGACCTCTCGGGACATGGCTGAGCCGACGGCCGCCTCGATGCCGGGCGCCGTCCGCCCCGTCGCGAACCCGTCGCGGATGGCCCGGCGGCGACCCGCCGCGCGCCCGGCCGGCAGCCGCCAGTATGGCGCGTCCGCGCCGCGATTTTCCGGACGGCCGGACGCCGTTGCCCGCCCGGGCCCGGCTGCGTAAGACGAGAGCCGAGCGGCCGCGCGCGCCGCCCCGCGCCCGGAGCCGAGCCATGCAGCGCTACGACCATGCCGAGATCGAAGCACGATGGCGCGCCGAATGGGAGGCGCGGGGCTGCTTCCGCGCCGTGCGGGACGAGGCGCGGCAGAAATACTATGTTCTTGAGATGTTCCCGTATCCGTCGGGACGCATCCACATGGGCCACGTGCGCAATTACGCGATGGGCGACGTGGTCGCGCGCTACAAGCGCGCCCGGGGCTTCAATGTCCTGCACCCGATGGGTTGGGACGCCTTCGGCATGCCGGCCGAGAACGCCGCCATCGAGCGGGGCGTGCACCCCGCTGCCTGGACGCGCGACAACATCGCGGCGATGCGGGCGCAGCTGAAGTCGATGGGCCTGTCGCTGGACTGGAGCCGCGAGATCGCCACCTGCGACCCGTCCTATTACGGCCAGCAGCAGCGGCTGTTCCTCGACATGCTGGCGGCGGGCCTCGTCTATCGCCGCGCCTCGATGGTGAACTGGGATCCGGTCGACATGACGGTGCTCGCCAACGAGCAGGTCATCGACGGCATGGGCTGGCGGTCCGGCGCGCCGGTCGAGCGCCGCGAGCTGACGCAGTGGTTCTTCCGCATCTCGGACATGGCGGAGGACCTGCTGGGCGCGCTCGACGGGCTTGAGCGCTGGCCGGAGAAGGTCCGCGCCATGCAGCGCAACTGGATCGGGCGGTCGGAGGGGCTGCAGTTCCGCTTCGAGGTCGCCCCGGGCGGCCCGCTGCCGGACTGGCGCGAGATCGAGGTCTACACGACGCGGGCGGACACGATCTTCGGCGCGGGCTTCGTGGCGCTGTCGGCCGATCACCCGCTGACGCGGGCGCTGGAGGCGGTGACGCCGGGGCTGCCGGAGTTCTGCGCGGAATGCAGGCGGCTGGGCACCTCGGAGGCCGAACTGGAGACGGCCGAGAAGCGCGGCTTCGACACCGGGCTGCGGGTGCGCCATCCGTTCGAGCCGGAGCGGCTGCTGCCGGTCTGGGTCGCGAACTTCATCCTGATGGACTACGGCACGGGGGCGATCTTCGGCTGCGCGGCGCATGACCAGCGCGACCTCGACTTCGCGCGGCGCTACGGCCTGCCCGTGCTGCCGGTGATCGAGGGCGGCGAGGGCGTGACGGCGGACGGCGATGCGCCGGCCTGGACCGGGCCGGGGCGGCTGATCAACTCAGATTTCCTCGACGGGCTGAGCATCGAGGCCGCCAAGGCCGAGGTGGCGCGGCGCATGGAGGCGCTGGGGCGCGGCGCGCCGCGGGTGAATTACCGTCTGCGCGACTGGGGCGTGTCGCGCCAGCGCTACTGGGGCTGCCCGATCCCGGTGATCCATTGCCCCGCATGCGGCGTCGTGCCGGTGCCTGCGGCGGACCTGCCCGTGCTGCTGCCGGAGGATGTGCGCTTCGACGGGCCGGGCAACCCGCTGGAGCGGCATCCGGACTGGAGCCGCGTCGCCTGCCCCGACTGCGGCGGACCCGCGCGCCGCGAGACCGACACCATGGACACCTTCGCCGACAGTTCATGGTATTTCGCGCGCTTCACGGCGCCGGAGGCCCGGACGCCGACCAGCGCCGCGGAGGTCGGCTACTGGATGAATGTGGACCAGTACATCGGCGGGGTCGAGCATGCGATCCTGCATCTGCTGTATGCGCGATTCTTCAGCCGGGCGATGGTGAGGACCGGGCATCTGCCTGCCTCGGCCTCGGAGCCCTTCGGGGCGCTGTTCACCCAGGGCATGGTCTGCCACGAAACCTACCGCGCCGCGGACGGCCGCTGGCTGACGCCCGAGGAGGTCGCGCGCGGGGATGGCGGGGCGGTCGAACGGGCCACCGGCGCCCCGGTCGCTGTCGGCCCGTCGGTCAAGATGTCGAAGTCCAAGAAGAACGTCGTCGATCCCGAGCGCATCATCGCCAGCCACGGCGCGGATGTGGCACGCTGGTTCATGCTGTCCGACAGCCCGCCGGAGCGCGATGTCGAGTGGACCGCTGCGGGGGCCGACGCCGCGGCGCGCCACCTGCAGCGGCTGTGGCGCATGCTTGGCGTAGCGCTGCCGACCCTTCCGCCGCCCGGCACGCCCGCGGCGGGGGCAGAGGGCGAGGCCCTGGCGCTGCGAAGGGCCACGCACCGCACCATCGCCGGGGTCACGGCCGATGTGGAGGGTTTCGCGTTCAACAAGGCTGTCGCGCGGCTGTACGAGTTCGCGAATGCGCTCGGCAGGGCGGCGTCGGCGGCCGACGCGCCCGGCATGGGGGCGGCGCAGCGCGAGGCGTTCGAGGCGCTGGCGTTGCTGAGCGCGCCGATGACGCCGCATCTGGCCGAGGAGATCTGGGCGGCGCTGGGGAGCGCGGGCCTCGTGGCCGAGACGGGGTGGCCCGCGGCCGACCCGGACCTGCTGCGCGCCGACACGCTGCGCCTGCCCGTGCAGGTGAACGGCAAGAGGCGCGCGGAGGTCGAGGTGCCCGTCGATGCGGACGCCGCGACGGTCGAAGCGGCGGCGCTGGCCGACCCGGACGTGGCGAAGGCGCTGGGCGGCGCTGCGCCGCGCAAGGTGATCGTGGTGCCGGGACGCATCGTCAATGTGGTCGTCTGATCGGCGCGCCCTGATCGCCGCCCTGACGGCCGCGGCGGCGCTGGGGGCGTGCGGGTTCCGGCCGCTTCATGGACAGGCGGGCGCAGGCGAGGCGCTGCGCGGTGCCGTGGCCCTGGATGCCGGCGGGGGCAGGCACGGCTGGATCTTCGCGGATGCGCTGCGGCGACGCATCGGCGACCCCCGATCGCAACCCTCGTACCAGATCGATGTCGCCCTGACCCTCGAGGAGGAGGGCCTCGCAATCTCGGAACGCGACGACGTCACGCGGATCGGGCTTCTCGGCGCTGCGCGGTACGCGTTCAGAGCGCGCACCACCGGGACGGAACTGCTGCAGGGGGTGGCGCGGTCGGCCTCCGGCTACAACACCCTCGCCTCTCCCTATGCGACGCGCACGGCGCGGCTGGATGCCGAGCGTCGGGTGATCGAGGATCTGGCGACGCGGGTCTGGTTCGACATCGTCGCCGGTCTCGAAGCGAACGCAGCATGAAGATCGGCGCGCGCGAGGCCGCAGGCTTCTGCGCGCGACCGCCCGCCGGCCTGATCGGCGCCTTGATCCATGGCGAGGACGCGGGCGCCGTGGCGGCGCTGCGCGACGCGCTGCTGGCGGCGGCGTTGGGCGCGGATGCGGCGGCGGAGATGCGCCTGGACCGGGTGCCGGCGCAGACGCTCCGCGGCGATGCCGCAGCGCTGGACGCGGCATTGCGGGCAAAGGGGTTCTTTCCGGGGCCGCGCGCCGCGCTGGCGCTCGATGCCACCGACGCCCTGGCGCGACCGATACTCGCTGCGCTGGATGGGGCCGCGGAACCCGCTTCGCTGCTGGTGGTCACCGCGGGTCCCCTGCCTGCCAAGTCACTGCTGCGAAGAGCTTTTGAGGCGCATGCCCGCGCCGCGGCCGTCGCGGCGGATGCCGGCCCGCCGGACCGCGCGACGATCGTGGCGGCCCTGGAGCGCGCCGGCGCGCGCGCCGTTTCGCCCGAGGCCGCGGCGGCGCTGGAGGCGCTGGGGCGAGCGATGGATGCCGGGAGCTTTGCTCGGCTGATCGAGACGACGGCACTGCACCATGGCGCGACGTCGGCGCCGCTGGCCGAGGAGAGCGTGGCGGCCTGCGCCCCGCCGGACCCGGGCGCGGAGGCCGAGGCGGCGCTGTCCGCGGCGCTGGAGGGCCGGCCCGAGGCGTTGCGGCCGCTGCTGGCGCGGCTCGCGGCGCGCGGCGGGGACGGCACCGCCATGGCCATCGCCGCGCTCCGCCGGCTGCGCCTGCTGCACCGGCTGGCGGTCGAGGCCGGGAACGGCGACTGGGAGCAGGCGGCGGCGCAGATGCGGCCGCCGCTGTACGGTGCGCGCCGAGACGAGGCGATCCGCCAGGCGCGGCGCTGGGGCCCGGCTGCGCTGGAGGAGGCCATCGGCCAGATGCTGGAGGCCGACGCCATGGGGCGAGGCGGCAGCGCGGCCCCGCCGGGCGCGGTGGTCGAGCGGGCGCTGATGCGGCTGGCGCTGCGCCCGGGGCGGTGAGGGCTGGGCGCGACGCCCCGCCGCGTCAGCGCATCAGCAACTGGCACAGCCCGTCGAGCTGGGCGAGATCCTTGTAGGCGATGGCGATGACGCCGCCGTCTTCGCCGCGATGGCGGATCGCGACGCGGAGCCCCAGCGCGGCGCCGAGATCAGCCTCGAGCGCGCGGGTGTCGGCATCCGCCATCCGGGCCGGGCGGTCGGGCGCGCGCGCGGCGCCGTCGCGCGCCAGCGCCTCGGTCTGCCGCACCGACAGGCCGCGCGCCACGACCAGCCGGGCGAGCCCGGCGGGATCGGCCGTGGCGACCAGCGCCCGCGCATGCCCGGCCGACAGGGCGCCGGCGCGCACCAGCCCCTGCACCTCATCGGGAAGCGTGAGCAGGCGCAAGGCGTTGGCGATGTGGCTGCGGCTGCGGCCCATGGCGCGGGCGATCTGGTCCTGCGTGTGGCCGAAGCGCTCGACGAGCTGCGCATAGCCCGCGGCCTCCTCGAGCGGGTTGAGATCTGCGCGTTGGACGTTCTCGAGAATCGCGATCTCGATGACATCCGCATCCGAGAAATCCCGAACGATGATGGGCAGCTCGTGGAGCTGCGCCCGCTGCGCCGCGCGCCAGCGGCGTTCGCCCGCAACGATCTGCCAGCCATCGGCGCGGTCGGGATCGCGGCGGACAATGAGGGGCTGGATCACGCCGCGCTCGCGGATGGAGGCGGTCAGCGCCTCGAGCTCGGCCTCGTCGAAGGCCTTGCGCGGCTGGTCCGGGTTGGGGCGGATCAGCTCGATGGGCGCCGTCGCCTCGGCGGCGCGGGGGGCGGCCTCGTCGCCGGCGCGGATGTCGTCGATCAGGGCGGCAAGTCCGCGCCCAAGCCCCTTGCGCCGTCCCGCGTCGCTCATGGCGGATGCTCTCCCCTGGGGCCTCAGGCGGCCACTGTGTCGGCCTCGCGGCGCAGAACCTCGCCGGCGAGCTTAAGATAGGCCTGGCTGCCGGCGCAGCCGTGGTCGTAGACGATGCCGGGAAGCGCGTGGGACGGGGCCTCGGAGAGCCGCACATTGCGCGGGATGACGGTGTCGTAGACCAGCGAGCCCAGCGCCCCGCGCACATCATCGGCCACCTGGGCGGAGAGGTTGTTGCGCCGGTCGTACATGGTGAGCACCACGCCCTGGATGGTGAGGGCCGGGTTTAGGCCCTTCTTCACGCGCTCGATGGTCGACAGGAGCTGCGACAGCCCCTCGAGGGCGAAGAACTCGCACTGCAGGGGCACCAGCACCGCATGGGCGGCGACCATCGCGTTCACGGTCAACAGGTTGAGCGCCGGCGGGCAGTCGATGAGCACGTAGTCGAAGCGCCCCGCCGCCGGCCCCGCGAGGGCCTCGCGCAGGCGATGGGCGCGATCCCCGGCATCGATCAGCTCGATGTCGACGCCGCTGAGCGCCACCGTCCCGGGGCTGACCGACAGGTGCGGCAGCGTGGTGGGCGCGATGGCGTCGGCCAACCCGCAACCGCCGGTCAGCACATCATAGGTGCTGCGCCGCCGGTCGCGGGCCGAGACGCCGAGGCCGGTGGAGGCGTTGCCCTGCGGGTCGAGATCGATCACCAGCACGTCGCGCCCGACCGCCGCGAGCGCGGCGCCGAGGTTGATGGCGGTGGTGGTCTTGCCGACGCCCCCCTTCTGATTGGCGATGGCGATCAGGCGCGGCCTGCGCCGGTCAGGCGAGGGTGTCGGCACGGCGCAGCTCCGTCACGGTAAGAAGGGTCCCGGTCGGATCGGTCAGGCTGGGCGTCCGGGTGGCGCGATACTGCCAACAGCGCGCCGCCGCGGTCAATTCGGCGTCGACGCCCGCGCCCTTG
>DAIPIU010000074.1:0-13891 GCA_036770645.1 Rubrimonas sp.
GGGGGGGGGGGGGGGGGGAGCCGCACCCGATGGCGGGGCTGCCCACCGTCTCGGCGGATCTCGTCATGGTCTATGCGCCCCGCGATGCCGCCGAGCTGGCGGTCGCGACCGACCTGGTGACCGCCGCGTGGGCCTACGCCTCGACCGGAACCCCGGCATGAACCGCGGCGCGCTTGCGCGGGGCCTTCTCGGCTTCAGCATCGTGGGGACCGTGGCCATCGTCGCCGTCGCCGATGTCTTCAACGCCACGCATCTGTTCAACCCGGACTGGCCCGGCCACGCCAGGTTCCACATCGGCATGCAATTCACCACGCTGGCGCTGGTGTCGGCGGTCTCCCTGTGGGCCCTCGTCGGCCCGCTCACTCCGGCGCGGGCATGGCTCGCCGCGCTGGCCCCGGCGACCTTCTGGCCGGGGTTGTTCGCCGCCCACCTGATCCCCGGGACGGACGTCTACGCCAGCGAGGCCCTCCGGTCCGTCGGCGTCCCGATCAACCTCGTTCTGGCCGGGCTCTTCCTCGGCCTGACCGCGCTGGGCCTGCGGCTCGCGCCGCGACCGTCTCAGGCGTCCACCTCATGAATCCGGAAACAAAAGCAGGAGACCACGTCATGACCACCCCGTTCCGCCCCGAAGACAGCGCGCTGCTGCTGATCGACCACCAGATCGGCACCATGCAGCTGATCCACACCATGCCGGTGGAGGACGCCAAGCGCTTCACCCTCGCGCTCGCCAAGGCCGCGCGCATTCTCGGCATGCCTGTGGTGCTGACCGCCAGCCAGGAGGACCGAATCCAGGGCCCGCTGCTGCCGGATCTGGAGACGATCCTGCCCGAGGCCTTCGCCACCCGTGTGAGGCGCGAGGGCGTAGTGAACGCCTGGGCCGACCCGGCCTTCAAGGCCGCCGTCGAGGAGACCGGGCGGCGCAACCTGATCATGGCCGGTGTCACCACGGACGTCTGCCTCGTCTTCCCCGCCATCGACGCGGTGGCCGAGGGCTATCGGGTGCAGGCGGTGATGGACGCCTCCGGCTCGCCCTATGCGCTGTCGGAGGAGATGGCGCGCCAGCGCATGGCGGCCGCCGGTGTCACCCTGACCGCGACCAACACGATCATCGCCGAGCTTGCGCAGGACTGGTCGACGCCCGAGGGCCAGCAGCTGATCCAGCTGCTGTTCACCGACGTCATCCCGCCGATCGCGTCATGACCGGCGGCGTCGCGCAGCCTCGGGTCGAGCCGGCGCGGCGCGGCGCCGACATCCTGCTGACCGCGCTCGCCCCGGCCGTCTGGGGCAGCACCTACTATGTGACCACCGAGTACCTGCCGCAGGGCTACCCGCTGACGGTGGCGGCGCTTCGGGCGCTGCCCGCGGGGTTGCTGCTGCTGCTCATTGTCCGGCGCTTGCCGGGCATCGAGTGGATCGTCCGCGTCGCGGTGCTGGGCGCGTTCAACTTCACGGTGTTCTGGTGGCTGCTGTTCGAGGCGGCTTACAGGTTGCCGGGCGGCGTCGCGGCGACCCTCGGCGCGACGCAGGCGCTGATGGTCATCGCGCTGGCGCGCGGATTGCTCGGCGCGCCAGTCCGATTGGCGGCGGTGGCCGCGGCGATGGCGGGCGCAGTCGGCGTGGCCCTGCTTGTCCTGACGCCAGACGCGGCGCTCGACCCGTTCGGTCTTGCGGCGGGGCTTGGCGGCACCGCCTCGATGGCCGCCGGCACCGTGCTCAGCCGCAAGTGGAGCCCGCCGGTTCCGCCGCTGACCTTCACCGCCTGGCAACTGACGGCGGGCGGGTTGCTGCTCGCCCCGCTGGCGCTGCTGCTGGAGCCGCCGCTGCCGCCCGTGGAGGCGCGGCATGTCGGCGGCATGCTCTACCTCGGACTCGTCGGCGCGGCGGCGACCTACGCGCTGTGGTTCCGGGGCATCGCGCGGCTGGAGCCGTCGGCGGTCTCGATGCTGGGCATGATCAGCCCCGTGATGGCGGTGCTCCTCGGTTGGCTGCTCCTCGATCAGGCGCTCGCGCCGCTGCAGTTCGCCGGGGCCGTCGTTGTGCTTGCGTCGGTCACGCTTGGGCTGAGGACGGTCAGACCAGCGCTCCCAGTTCGGGACGCGCCCGAGGAGGGATAAACCTTGCCCATGGTCGGCAGCAGCTCATCACGCCGCGACCCTTTCGGCCCCGCTTATCGCCATCTCGGCCGCGATCAGGGCGCGTCTGTGAAGGCTCCCAGCGCGACGGGCACAGCGTTGCCTTGGCCCGGACGGCAGGGGGCGGCGACGGTCGGGGCCGCGCGCAGCGCCGTTCCTGCGGCGCCGCGGGCCGACCGGTCATGACTCGAAACCCGCGACGCCGCCGCATCGTGCCGATCCGCGTCGATGCATCCGCGCGGGGCGATCATGGGTTCGGGCCGTTGTCGTCCGGATCCCGCGGCGAGCGTAAACGAATTCGCCCCGACTGGACGGCGCGCATGGCCGTTTTGATCGAAACTTGCCAATAAGGGTGCGGATCGTTAGGGTCCGTCGTACTTGAGATGGTGTCGGTGGCGATGCCGCTCGATCCGCGATCGAACCGGTGCGCCGCGCAGCCGTGGCACAGGATGCGTCCAGCATCCGCCTGCGCCGGTCCGTTGGGGCATGACATCGCCCTGCGCAGGTCCGGCGGCGCGTGACGGTCGGGACGGGCGCGCATGCATCCGGTCCCGCGGCTCGGTCGTCGCAGGCAAGGCGGGTGGCGCGTCGCGCCGCCCTTTACCTGCGGCGTGTCGGCTCCGGCTTCCGGGAAGAGGGAGACAGCACATGCGCAAGACCTTCATCGGCGCGGCCCTGGCCGCGTCCGCGATGCCGTTTGCAGCCAGCGCCGACTGCGGCGAGGTCTCGATCACCGAGATGAACTGGGGTTCGGCCCAGATCGTGACCGCGGTGGCCACCTTCATCATGGAGCAGGGCTATGGCTGCTCGGTGGCGGTGATCCCGTCCGACACCGTGCCCGCCGTCGCCTCGGTGGCCGAGAACAACGAGCCCGACATCGTGACCGAGCTCTGGCTCAACTCGACGGGAGAGGTGTATTCGCGGCTGGAGGACGAGGGACGCATCGTGCGGCTGGGCGCGGTGCTCGACCCCGGCGGCGTCGAGGGCTGGTGGATACCCCGCTACCTCGCCGAGGCGCACCCAGAACTGAAGACGGTGCAGGACGTGATGGCGAACCCCGAACTGGTCGGCGGGCGCTTCAACAACTGCCCCGAGGGCTGGGGCTGCCGGGTCGTCAACGACAACCTGATCCGCGCGCTCGACCTTCCGGCAAGCGGGCTCGAGGTGTTCAACCACGGCTCTGGCGAGACGCTGGCCACCTCGATCGCCGCCGCCTACGAGGCGCGCGAGCCGTGGTTCGGCTATTACTGGGCCCCCACGGGCCTGCTGGGCCGCTATGACATGGCCAAGGTCGAGATCGGCCCGATCGACGAGGCGGTGCACGCGCGCAACGCCAACCAGGGCACGGACGATCCCGGCGTGTCGGACTTTCCGCCCGCCGTGGTCCTGACCTCGGTCACCGCCGACTTCGCCGAGCGGCATCCGGACCTCACCGAGTTCCTGCGCGCCATGACCTTCGATGTGGACGTGATGAACGGGCTGCTGGCGTGGATGGACGCCAACAACGCCAACGCCGAGGAAGCGGCCGTCCACTTCCTCACGACCGAGCCCGAGACCTGGGCCGCATGGCTGAACGACGACGCGCGCGAGCGCCTGTCGGTGCTGGTGCAGTAACCGCCGCCGCCGCGCACGCCGCAACGCGTCCCGCGGGGCCGCCGGCTCCGCGGGCTTCGTCATCCATCGCCATGGAGGGCCGAGGCCCATGACCCCCTATGCCGGGCTGTTCGACGCCCTCGGCCTGCGCGCCTGGTGCGACGCAGGGGCCGGCGCAGTCCGCGCGCCGCTGACCATGCAGGAACTGCTGGCCCGCACGCGCGGGCAGGCCGAACCCGAGGCGGTGCCGCTTTGGGAGATGCCGTTCCCGTCGCTCGACGCCCTGAACAAGGCCTGCCCCGCCATCCCGCAGGCGCGCGACCTGACCCGCGGGCTGGAGCGCGGCTTCCTCGACATCAAGGACGGCCTGAGCATCGTGCTGGACCCGCTGACCCAGCCGCTGAGCTGGATGCTGCGCAACGCGCTGGCGGGGGTCGAGGCGACACCGTGGTGGCTGATGCTGCCGCTGCTGATGCTGGTGACATGGGCCGTGGCGCGGTCGTGGGGGGTCGTGGTGCTGGTGGCGGTGTCGATGGGAGGCCTCGCCTTCATCGACCATTACGACCATGCGATGCAGACCATGGCGATCATCTTCGTCTGCGCCTTCATCTGCGTGCTGCTGGGCGTGCCCATCGGCATCGCCATGTCGCGCAGCGATACGCTGCGGCGGGGGATGATCCCGGTGCTGGACATGCTCCAGACCCTGCCGCCCTTCGTCTACCTGATTCCGCTGATCTTCCTGTTCAGCGTCACGGAACCCAAGCTCTACGGCATCGCCATCATCCTCTACGCCATCGTGCCGGTGATCCGGCTGACCGACCTCGGCATCCGGCTGGTGGAGCCGGAAGTGGTGGAGGCCGCCGACGCCTTCGGCATGACCGACCGGCAGAAGCTGTGGGGCGTGCAGGTGCCGCTGGCGCTGCCCAACATCATGGCCGGCGTGAACCAGACCATCATGATGAGCCTCGCGATGGTGGTCATCGCCTCGCTGGTCTCGGCCCCGGGGCTGGGCGTGCTGGTGCTGCGGGGCATCCGCAACCTCGAACTCGGCGTGGGGCTGGTGGCGGGCTTCGGCATCGTGGTGCTGGCGATCCTGCTCGACCGCGTCACCAAGACCGCGCTCCAGCGCGTCAACGCGGCGCAGAGGGGGTGAGGCGATGAAGGACACCAACGAACGCCCGCCCGTGAAGGTGGCGATCAGGAAGCTCTACAAGATCTTCGGGGCCGACCCGCTGGGCGCGCTGCGGAAGGTGCGCGAAGGCGTCGACAAGCCGACGCTGCTGGCCGAGCACGGCCATGTGCTGGGGCTTAGCGACGTCAACATCGACATCCGCGCGGGCGAGATCACGGTGATCATGGGCCTGTCGGGGTCGGGCAAGTCGACCCTGATCCGCCACCTCAACCGCCTCATCGAGCCGACCGCGGGCGAGATCGCCGTCGACGGCGAGGACGTGCTGACGCTCGACCCGCCCAGCCTGCGCAAGCTGCGGCGTGAACGCATGTCGATGGTGTTCCAGAAATTCGCCCTGCTGCCCCACCGCACCGTGCTGGAGAACGCCGCGACGGCGCTGGCCGTGCGCGGCGTCGGGCGCGCCGAGCAGGAGGCGGAGGCCACGAAATGGCTGAACCGCGTCGGGCTGGACGGCTATGGCGGCAGCTATCCGCACGAGCTGTCGGGCGGCATGCAGCAGCGGGTCGGCATCGCCCGGGCGCTGACCTCGAACGCCGAGATAATGCTGATGGACGAGGCGTTCTCGGCGCTCGACCCGCTGATCCGCACCGACATGCAGCACCTGCTGCTCGACATCCAGCGCGAGCTCGGCAAGACGATCGTGTTCATCACCCATGACCTCGACGAGGCGCTGAGGCTGGCCGACCACCTCGTGATCCTGAAGGACGGGCGGATCGTGCAGCAGGGCGAGCCGCAGCGCATCCTGCTGCGGCCCAACGATCCCTACATCGTGAACTTCATCAGCGACATCAACCGCGCCCGCGTGCTGCGCGTGCGCTCGATCATGCGCGACCCGGGCGCGGCCGGTGTGACCGAGGATGAAGCGGTCGACCACAACGCGACGCTTGAGGACGTGATCGCGCTTTCGGAGGGCGACACCCACAAGACCTACCGGGTCCTGCGCGAAGGCGCGGATGTCGGCGTGCTGGTGATGAAGGACCTCGTGCGGGCCCTCGTGCGCAGCGCCCCGGCCGATGAGACGGTCCTCTAGGCGGCATCGCCGACCCGGCCGAGCTCCCCCGCCGCGTTCGGCGCCGCCGGCCTCCACGGCCGGCCGGCCCCGCGTGCCGGCCGGGTGCGCCCGCGGCGGCAGCCCCGGGCCCCGCTTCGCGATGCAGCGATGCCCGCGCTACGGACGGACACCGGGGACACCCTTCGCGGCGCGAATATTTTCACCGATTGTTCACGCGGGCACCCTGAACTGCGGGCTGCGACCATATCGAAGCTGCATCGTGGGGCGACCATGCGCACTCTGCCGATTGCCTGGAGGATGACGTTTCTGGTGATCCTGCCGGTTATTTGTCTGGCCGGCATCGGATATTACTTCGCCATTTCGACGGCGCAGACGCTGCAGGCCGAGCGAATCGAGGAGCTGCGCCGGCAGGTCGACACCGCCATGTCGTCTCTGGCGGCGCAGCGCGCCGCCGGCGAGGCCGCCGGGGCGACGCCCGAGAGCGCGCTCGCCGCGTCCATCGAGGCGCTGAGGCCGGTGCGCTTCGGGGACGGCGACTACTTCTTCGTCTATCGCGGCACCACGGCGCTGATGGTCGCGACCAATCCGGCGCTGACGGGCAAGGACCTGTCGGACCTGAGCGATTCCGACGGCTTCCGCCCGATCCGGGAACTGGCGCGGCAGGTGTCGGCCACGGGCGAGGCGGTGGTGCGCTACAACTGGCCGCGCGGCCAGAACGGCGCGCCCGAGCCCAAGATCAGCTACGCGCGGCGGCTGGGCGACGGCGATCTCTGGCTCGGCACCGGCGTCTATGTCAGCGACCTCGAGGCGATGGAGGCGGCGCAGATCCGGATGGCGGCGACGATCGCGGGCGCGGCGGCGGTCGTGCTCGGCGTGCTGTGCATCCTGATCGTGCGCAGCGTCACCCGGCCCATGGGGCGGCTGCAGCGCCGCATGAGCGCGCTGGCCGGGGGCGATCTCGACGCGCCGATCCCCGACCGGACGGCGCGAGACGAGGTCGGCGCCATGGCGCGCGCGCTCGAGGTGTTCCGCGGCCAGGCCGCCGAGGTGCGGCGGCTGCAGGCCGAGTCGCAGGCCGCCGAAGCGCGGGCGGACGCGGCGCGGCGGGCGATGCTCGAGGATCTCGGCCAGTCCTTCGGCTCGGTCGTAGAGACCGCGGCCAAGGGCGACTTCTCGCGCCGGATCGAGCGGCGATACGACGACCCGGCGCTCGCCCGCCTCGCCGACGGGCTGAACGACCTGATGGCGCGGGCCCAGGGCGGCCTGCGCGATGTGGGCCGCGTCCTGGAGAGGCTGTCGCAAGGCGATCTGACGGCCCGGATGGACGGCACGCATCACGGCGAATTCGGCGTCGTGCAGAAAGGGCTGAACGGCACCGTGCAGCGGCTGCGCGAGATGCTCGAGACGGTCCGGCTGCTGTCGGACCGGATCCTCGCCGACACCGCGTCCATCGCCGACAGCGCGCGCAACCTGTCGACCCGCTCGGAAAGCCAGGCCGCCTCGCTGGAGCAGACATCGGCGAACATGGAGCAGCTTTCGGCGACGGTGAAGAGCAACGCCGAGAACGCGGCGCAGGCTGCGGACTCGGCGCTGCAATCGCAGGCCGAGGCCAGCCGCGGCAGCGGCGTGGTGGGCGAGGCGGTGGAGGCGATGCGCGCCATCGAGGCCGGCGCGAAGAAGATGGGCGACATCGTCGGCGTGATCGACGGCTTCGCGTTCCAGACCAACCTGCTGGCGCTGAACGCGGCGGTCGAGGCGGCGCGGGCCGGCGAGGCCGGCAAGGGGTTCGCGGTGGTCGCATCCGAAGTCCGCACGCTCGCGCAGCGCTCGGCCGAGGCGGCGCGCGACATCAGGAGCCTCATCGACGCCAGCGGCGGCCAGGTGTCGAGCGGCGCCCGGCTGGTCGCCGACACGGGCGAGGCGCTCGATGCGCTGTCGGTCAGGCTCGCGGGCATGGGCGGGATGGTCGAGGAGATCGCGCGCGCGACGCGCGAGCAGTCTACCGGCCTCGACGAGATCAGGGCGGCGATCGGCGCGCTCGACCGCATCACCCAGGAGAACGCCGCGCTGGCGGAAACGAGCGCGCGGGTCGCCGCCTCCCTTTCGGAGGAGGGCGGGGCGCTGCGATCCGCCATGGCCGTCTTCCAGCTCGACGCGGGACGCGCAAGGGCCGCGTGATCGACAGTGCCACGGCGAAGATGCTCATGCGTCGCGCGCAGCGGCCGCGATGATGCTGGAAACGGCCGGGTTCTTCCGACCCCGCGTCGCGCGGTCCGGACAGGCCCCCGGCGCCGGACCCGGCCCCGGGAAGCGTGGACCATCGTGGCGGCGCCGCCCCGTCCGGGGCCGATCCGGGCCGCCCCGCAGGATCCCGTGCGCGACGCGGCCGATGGCGGCCGGCGACGCGACGACCGTTCAGCGCGCCATTCCGAGGATCGCGATTCCCAGGGTCGATGCGGCCTCGACGATGTTCTCGGCCGCCGTCGCCACATCGGCGCGGGCCGCGCGCGCCGCATCCTCGGGCAAGGCGTCGTCGACGGCATTGCCCTCGCCCTCGAGCCGCGCAAGGCGCGTGTCGGCGGCGCGCAGCGCGGCAGTGGCGGCGACGAGGCGCTCCCGGATCTCGCCCTCGCCGCGCCGCTTGGCGGCTGCCGCGTCGGCGATGCCCGCGGGCGTCTCGAGTTCCGCGATGCGGGCCTCGGCCTGGGCAAGGCTGTTGCGCAGCGCCTCGCGCTCGGCGCGCGCGCTCGTCGTTTCGGCGAGCCGGCGCTCGAGCGACGCGATGCTCTGCTGCGCCATGGCCAGATCGTTCTGGAGCCGCTGCACGCGCGGGTCCTCCGCCGGATCGTCGCAGGCGGCGACAGCAAGGACGAGGCCCAGCGCGGCGAGCGGTGGCGTGGACGCAAGGAGGCGAGAGGGGCTTAGGCGCAAGGTCATGGGTCCGTGTCGCGGCGGTACAGGGCGTGCGGCGGGAAGGCGCCGCCGGGGCGATGCGTCCCCGGCGGCGGCGTTTGCGCGCATCATCGCATCAGCGCCGCGATCTCGGCGGTGACGCGCTCCGCGAGCGCGGGATCCTCCCGCGTGGCGCGGGCGATGGCGTTGTAGCCTTCGACGTCGATCTCCGGCGTTGCCTCGATGGTCTCGAGCGCGCGGGCGTTGGCCTGCTCCGCGAGAGCGGCCTGCTCGGCGACGTCCCCGGCGGCCTGCATGCGCGCGTCGTATTCGGCATTGATCGCCTGAATCCCGACGGCCGCCTCGGCGAAGGCCTCGATCTGCGCCTCCTCGAAGGCGCCGACGGCCTGCGCCCGGGCCGCGCCGAACGGGGCGAGCGCCCCGAGCGCGAGCGCGAGCGCGGCTGCGGCGGCGGCGGGGGCGGTGGTGCGAGACGTCATGCCATGTCCTTTCGGCTGGGTCTGTCGCGTCCCGCATGGCGGCGGGACACCGGATCGACGCCGCCCGCGACCGAAAGGTTCCCCGACTTCACGACTTCGTGATGCCTGGCGAGCGGACGGGACCCGCGCCGCCGCCCGCGCCGCCTCAGCCGTCCGGTCCTTCGAGGCGCCCGGGAGGTTTCGTGGACGACGACGCGCGGGTCATAGCGCAGGAGATCCCCCGGCTGCGGCACCCAGCGCGCGCGGCGGCGCCCGGCGACAAGATTCTACACCGCGCGCGCGACGCCTGCGACCCGGGGGTCCGCATCTGCGGCGGGTGAAACGACCCCGTGCGTGGCGAGACGACACCGGCGCGCTTGCCCGCGGGGCGCGCGCCGCCACCGCCGCCGCGGCGACCGGGCGCGCCTCCGGTGCCCGCAGCGACGGTTCCCGCGTCGCACGCCGCGCCCGATCGGCCGGTCTTCGCCCGCGCCGGGAGCCCTGGCCGATGGTCCGGGAACGACCGCCCGCCGGGATCGGCCCCGCTCATGGAGACGTTTCAAGAGAACCCAAGGCACTCGATCATCCCCGCTGTGCGACAGCGCGGGGCCCCCGCGGCTGTCCCGATCCGGTTCGACCGGCCGCCGCCCTAGAACAGCGAGCCCTGCCCCCCGCGTCCGTCGCGCCCGCGCCTGGGGGGCGCCGCGGGCGCGCCACCCAGCGTCGCCGCGAGGCGGCCGTCCTGCAGCTCGATCTCGACCGCGGCGCCCGGGCGCTGGCCCCCGGCGCGCGCGATCACCGCGCCCTCGGCGTCGCGCAGGATGGCGAAGCCGCGCGCCAGCACCGCGCGGTGGTCCAGCCCTTCCAGCAGCCGCGCCGCCGCGGCCAGCCGCTCGGCCGGGGACCGCAGCGCGCGCGCGCCCGCCGCTTCCAGCCGCGCCCCGAAGGCCGCCAGCCGCGTGGCCGCCTGCCGCCGCGCCGTCTCCAGCGCCGCGGGGCGGGCATCGAGCCGGGCCGCCAGCCGCGCCGCCTCGCGCCGGGCCTCGGCCGCGCGGCGGCGCAGCGCGGGGGCGAGGCGCCCGGCCCGGTCCCCCAGCCGCGCGCGCCCCAGCGCCAGCCTCGCCGCCAGAAGCGCCGGGCCGAACCGTCCCCCCGCGCCGCGCGCGAAGGCCACCCGCCGGCCCGCCGCGAAGCCTGCCAGCGCCCGCGGCAGGCGCGGCCCGGCCGCGTCGAGCCTCTGGCGCGGCCCGGCCAGCAGCGCATCGCCGCCCGGCAGCAGCCGCCCGAGGTCGCGCAGCGCCCGCCGCGCCTCGGCCAGCCGCCGCGCCATCGCCCCGCGCCGGCGCGCCTCGCGGTCGGCCAGCCGCGCCGCGAGCTCGGCGCGCACCGGCACCGCCATCTCGGCCGCCGCCGTGGGCGTGGGGGCGCGGCGGTCGGCGGCGAAATCGGCCAGCGTCACGTCGGTCTCGTGCCCCACGGCCGAGATCACGGGGATCGGGCTCGCCGCCACCGCGCGGACCACCGCCTCCTCGTTGAAACCCCAGAGGTCCTCGAGCGAGCCGCCGCCCCGCGCCACGATCACCAGATCGGGGCGGGGAACCGGACCGTCCGTCGGCAGCGCGCCGAAGCCGCGCAGCGCCGCCGCGACCTCGGTCGCGCAGGACGGGCCCTGCACCGCCACCGGCCAGACCAGCACGCGCACGGGAAAGCGGTCCGAGAGCCGGTGCAGGATGTCGCGGATCACCGCGCCGGTGGGCGAGGTCACGACGCCGATCACCCGCGGCATGAAGGGCAGGGGCCGTTTGCGCGCCGGGTCGAACAGCCCCTCCTCGCCCAGCGCCGCCTTCAGCCGCTCCAGCTTCGCCAGCAGCGCCCCGGCCCCGGCATAGGACAGCCGCTCGACCACCAGCTGGTATTTCGACTGGCCCGGGAAACTGGTGAGCCGGCCCTCGGCCACGACCTCGTCGCCCTGCTGCGGCATCAGCCCGAGCTTCGGGACCGCGGCCTTCCAGACCACCGCGGCCAGCACCGCGCGGTCGTCCTTGAGGTCGAGGTAGAGATGGCCCGAGGAGGGGCGGGACACCCGTCCGACCTCGCCCCGCACGCGGACGTGATCGAATTGTGACTCCAATGCGCGCTTTATTGCCCCCGACACCTCCGAAACGGTGAGTTCCGGTGCGTTGGCGCCTGCGATAGCTTCGGGACGAATCGACATGCTCTGGATTTTCGAGGGAACCGACGATCTCGGGCGCGCGGCAGGCCCGCCGGCGCGAGCCTAGACGCTCGCGCCCCCCGAGGTCGAGACGCCCCGCGTCGGGGGACGCGCGATGGATGTTCTGCTGCTGGGCGGCGGCGGGCGCGAACACGCGCTGGCCTGGAAGATCGCGCAGTCGCCCCTGCTGGGGCGGATGTGGCTCGCGCCCGGGTCGGACGCGATGGAGCGCCTGGGCGAACGCGTGGCGCTCGATCCCTGCGACCCCGCGGCGGTCAGCGTCTTCGCGCGCGACCGCGGCGTCGATCTGGTGGTGGTCGGCCCCGAGGCGCCGCTGGCCGCCGGCGTGGCCGATGCGCTGGAGGCCGCCGGCGTGCCGGTGTTCGGCCCGACTGCCGCCGCGGCGCGGCTGGAAAGCTCGAAAAGCTTCGCCAAGGAAATCGCCGACGCCTGCGGCGCCCCCACCGCCGCCTGGGCGCGCTTCGACGACCTCGCGGCCGCCCGCGCCCATGTCGCGGCGCAGGGCGCGCCCGTCGTGGTCAAGGCCGACGGTCTGGCCGCCGGCAAGGGCGTGACCGTCGCCGCCAGCGTGCCGGAAGCGCTGGCCGCGCTCGACGCCATCTTCGTGATGCCCGATGCCGCCGTTGTGATCGAGGACTTCATGACGGGCGAGGAGGCGAGCCTGTTCGTGCTGTGCGACGGGATCCGCGCGGTCCCGTTCGGCTCGGCCCAGGACCACAAGCGCGCCTTCGACGGCGATATGGGACCCAACACCGGCGGCATGGGGGCCTGCTCGCCCGCGCCGGTGCTGACGCCGGCGGTCGAGGCGCGCGCCATGGACGAGATCGTGCGGCCCGTGCTGGCCGAGATGGCGGCGCGGGGCATGCCCTACCGGGGCGTGCTGTACGCCGGGCTGATGATCGAGGCGGGCGCGCCGCGGCTGGTCGAGTTCAACGCGCGCTTCGGCGACCCGGAGGCGCAGGCCTTGGTGCTGCGGCTCGACAGTGACCTGCTGGCGGCGCTGGCGGCCACGGCGCAGGGCGAACTGACGCCCGACATCGTGCGCTGGCGCGACGACGCGGCGGTGACCGTTGTGATCGCGGCGCGCGGCTATCCCGGCGCATATGCCGGCGGCGAGGCGATCGAAGGGCTGGACGATGCCGCGGCCGATCCGGATGTGGCGGTGTTCCACGCCGGCACGCGGCGCGAGGGCGGGCGCTGGCTGTCGGCGGGCGGGCGCGTCCTCGCCGTCTCGGCGCGGGGCCGCGACATCGCGGAGGCGCGCGCGCGGGCCTATGCCGCCGCAGGGCGCATAAGCTGGCCCGGGGGCTTCTGCCGCGGCGACATCGGCCTGCGGGCGCTGGGCCCGCGCTGAGCGGCCGTCACGGGCAGGCCTGCGCCGGGCGGCCGGTTCCCGGCCGTGCGAACCGACCGGTCCGCCGCGTCGGCTCATGCCCGAACGGCATGGCGCGCGACCGGCCCCGCGCCGCGGTCCCGCGGGTCACGCCCCCCGCAGCGCCGCGCGCAGGGTGCGGTCCAGCGCATCGAGGAAGCGCGAGCGCTCGGCCTTGCCGAAGGCCTTTCCGCCGCCGCCGGCGGCCAGCGGGTTGGCCCCGCGCAGGTCGGCCATCAGCTGCCGCGTCGCCAGCGCCTCGCCGATGTTGCGCGCGTCGAACGCCGACCCGTCATGGCGCAGCGCCCGCGCGCCCGCCGCAAGGCAGCGCGATGCCAGCGGGATGTCGCCGGTCACCACCACGTCGCCCGGCCCGGCGCGCTCGGCGATCCAGTCGTCGGCGGCGTCCGGCCCCTGCGCCACGATCACCGTCTCGACCAGCGGGTGGGGGCTGGGGCGGATTCCGCCGTTCGAGACCACGAGCACCCGCACGCCGAGCCGCTCGGCCACCTTCAGCGCCTCGGCCTTCACAGGGCAGGCGTCGGCGTCGAGGTAGAGCGCGGTCATTCGAGGCCCTGCATCCGCCGCGCCGCCCGGCGCGCCGCGTCCGCGTCCGCGAAGGTGACGGCGAAGCGGCCGCGGATCGGCTCGGCCAGCGGCGCGTCGACCAGCACGCCGCCGTCCCCGTCCTCGACCAGCAGGCGGTTGGCGAGGCTGGTCCCCGTCAGGCGTTCCAGCCGGGCGGAGGCCTCCGGGCGCAGGGTGACCGACAGCGCGATGCGTCCTCCGGCGGCGCGGACGCTCTGGAAGCCGAACACGTCGGCCGCATCGATGGCCATGCGCCAGTCGGGGCCGACGAACACGAAGGCGGGCGCCGACAGCGCCGGGCCGGCCAGCAGGACCAGCAGCGCCGCGAGGCCCCTCACGCCCGCCACTTGATCGAGCAGCCGACCGAGGGCGTCTGCGCCTGCGGCCCCCGGCCCGTC
>DAIPIU010000117.1:0-3150 GCA_036770645.1 Rubrimonas sp.
CGGCATGCGCCACCCCGCCGGCCGAAGCGCCGGCATGCGCCACCCCGCCGGCCGAAGCGCCGGCATGCGCCACCCCGCCGGCCGATGCGGCGGCATGCGCCGCGGGGCCGGCCGCGAGGCACAGCGCCGACGCGAGCGCCGCGACCGGCAGCGCCGCCCGCATCATCCATCGCCGAACGCCGCGGATCATGCCCTGTCCCCGTCGAGGCCCGCCGATGCGCCGCGCCGGTCGTCGGTCGGCCGCGCCGACGCCTGCAAGCCAACAACGGCGAAGCGTGGCCCGCCCCGGCCGCGACGGCAAGTCCGCGTCGCCCGGGGGCGCTGCCGGCGTCCCGGCGATCCCGCCCCGCCGCGCGGCGGCGACGCGCGCCGTGACGCATGCCGGCATCGCCCTAGCTGACCGAAACACGCGGGCGGGCAAGGGCGGACGAGGGGGCGAGGCGATGACCGGCGATCCGGAACGCGAGGCGGCGCGCCCGCCGTCGCGTCGGCCGCTCGGCGTCGCCGCGGTCGCCTTCACGGTGATCGCGCTGGCCGGCCCCCTGATGCTGGCCGCCGGCGGCGACCCGCGACCCTACGCCTGGCTGATCGCCCCGCTCTGGGCGGTGGTGCTCGGCGGCCTGGGCCTGTGGCTGCGCGACTGGTTCCGGGCCCTGCGGCGGGCCCGCGGGCGCGGCTGAACGGCTCAGCGGGCGTGGGTCGGCGCGCCGGTGGCCGGATCGGCGGTCAAGTGATCGAGGCCGGCGGCCTTCCACGCGGCCATGCCTCCTTCGAGGTGCGCGATGCGGCCCAGTCCCGCCGCGAGGCACAGCTCGGCCGCCTTGCGCGAGCGCATGCCCGCGCCGCAGTGCAGGACCAGCCGCCGCGGCCCATCGACCGGCAGGGCGGCGGGATCGAGCTCGGGCAGGGGCGCGAGCAGCGCGCCGGGGATGCGCTCGGCCAGGAACTCGGCGGGGTTGCGCACGTCGACCAGCACGATCGAGCGGTCGGCCAGCCCCGCGGCGACCTCGGCCGGGCTCCAGTGCTCGAGGGTCGCGCCGTTCACGGTCTCGCTGCGCATGGGCGGTCTCCGACATTGGCGCCGGGCGGCGGCCGGCGGGTCCTGCGGGCGCGCGCGCCCCTCATCCCCCTGATCCCATGGGATCCGCAGCCGGTCAACGGGGGCGGTCGACGGGGGCCGCGATCAGGTGTGCCCCTCCTCGAAGCGGGCGGGCGCGCCGCCGCGCGGGGCGGTCATCTCGCCCTCCCACATGACCCGGCGGCCGCGGATCAGCGTGCCCACCGGCCAGCCCTGCGCCTCCATCCCCGCATAGGGCGTCCAGCCGCAGGTCGAGGCGATCCAGCCATCCTCGATGACCCTGCGCGCGCCGAGGTCGACGATGGTCATGTCGGCGTCCCAGCCCAGCGCGAGCCGGCCCTTGCCCGCCAGCCCGAAGATGCGCTGCGGCCCGTGGCTGGTCAGGTCGACGAAGCGCGGCAGCGTCAGCCGCCCGGCCGCCACATGGGTCAGCATCACCGGCACCAGCGTCTGCACCCCGGGCATGCCGGAGGGGCTGTCGGGATAGGGGCGGTCCTTCTCCGCGCGCAGGTGCGGCGCGTGGTCCGAGCCCAGCACGTCGAACAGGCCGGCGCGCAGGGCGGCGAAGATGGCGTCGCGATGCGCGGCCCCGCGCACCGGCGGGTTCATCTGGATGTAGGTCCCGAGTCGGGCGTAGGCCTCGTCGCCGTCGAAGGTGAGGTGGTGGGGCGTGGCCTCGCAGGTGGCGACGTCCTTCGCCGCGGCCAGCAGCGGCAGCTCCTCCGCCGTCGAGACATGCAGCACATGGATGCGCCGCCGCGCCGCGCGGGCGAGGCGGATCAGCCTTTCGGTGTTCATCCGCGCGGCCTCGGGGTCGCGCCAGACGGGGTGCGAGGACGGGTCTCCGGGGACGCGCTCGCCCATCCGGGCACGCAGCCGGGCCTCGTCCTCGGAATGGACCGCGACGCGGCGGCGGCCGTGGGAAAGCGCCCGCGCCACGTCCTCCGTCTCGCTGACCAGCAGGTCGCCGGTGGAGGAACCCATGAACATCTTGACCCCGGCGCAGCCCTCGGCGCGCTCGGCCTCGGCCAGCAGGTCGGCGTTGCGGGGCGTGGCGCCGAACCAGAAGGCGAAGTCGCAGGCCATCCGCGCCCGGCCGCGGGCCACCTTGTCGGCCAGCGCCTCCAGCGTGACGGTGGCGGGCGCGGTGTTGGGCATCTCGAACACGCAGGTCACGCCGCCCATGACGGCGGCGCGCGCGCCCGATTCGAGGTCCTCCTTGTGCTCGGCCCCCGGTTCGCGGAAATGCACCTGGCTGTCGATCACGCCGGGCAGGACGTGCAGGCCGCGGGCGTCGATCACCTCGGCCGCGTCGTCGAGGCCCAGGTCGCCCAGGGCCGCCACGCGCCCGTCGCGCACCCCGACATCGGCGGGGCCGACGCCGTCGTGGTTGACGACCACGCCCCCCTTCACGATCAGATCATATTTCGCCATGGCCGCGTCCTCCCCGCCCCTGCATAGGACGGGCGGCGCGCCGGTTGAAGGGAGAGACGCCCAGATGAGCCCATCCGCCGAGCGCCGGGGCCTGCCCGCCCCCGACCGTGCCGTGCTGCGCGTGGCGGGCGCGGAGGCGCGCGACTGGCTGCAGGGCCTCGTGACCAACGATGTCCGCCGGCTGGCGCCGGGCCGGGCGGTCTATGCCGCGCTGCTGTCGCCGCAGGGCAAGTACCTGTTCGACTTCGTGATGGTCGAGGACGGCGACGGCGCGGTGCTGCTGGACGTCGCCGCCGACCGGGCGCAGGCTCTGGCGCAGCGGCTGGCGATGTACCGCTTGCGCCGCGATGCGACCGTGGAACCTTCGGCGCTGCGGGTGGCGCTGGTCTGGGGCGGGGCGGGCGCGCCGCAGGGGGGGCTGAGCGTGCGCGACCCACGCGCCGAGGGGCTGGGCTGGCGGTTGTACGCCGCGGATGCGGGCGCGGCGCTGGCGGCGGCGGGGGCGGCGCCGGCCGACCCGGCCGACTACGACGCGCTGCGGGTGGCGATGGCGGTGCCGGCCTCGGGCGTCGAGCTGCTGCCCGAGGACAGCTACATCCTCGAGGCGGGCTTCGACCGGCTGAACGGCGTCGATTTCC
>DAIPIU010000118.1:0-3133 GCA_036770645.1 Rubrimonas sp.
ACGAGGTCGAGGCGGTCTACATCCCCGAGGAGGACCGCGGCACGCTCTGCGTCTCCTCCCAGGTCGGCTGCACGCTGACCTGCAGCTTCTGCCACACCGGCACGCAGAAGCTGGTGCGCAACCTGACCGCGGGCGAGATCGTCGGGCAGATCCTCGTCTGCCGCGACGATCTCGGCGAATGGCCCGTTCCCGGCGAGCGTCCGGCGGACAGCGAGCGCGGCCGCCGGCTGCTGTCCAATGTCGTGCTGATGGGCATGGGCGAGCCGCTGTACAATTTCGACGCCGTGCGCGACGCCATGAAGGTGGCGACCGACGGCGAGGGCCTGTCGCTGTCGCGCCGCCGGATCACCCTGTCCACCTCGGGCGTCGCGCCGCTGATCCCGCGCGCGGGCGAGGAGATCGGCACGCTGCTGGCCATCAGCCTGCACGCCACGACCGACGAGGTCCGCGACCGGCTGGTGCCGATCAACCGCAAATGGAACATCGCCGCGCTGCTCGACGCCTGCCGGGCCTATCCCAAGCTGTCGAATTCCGAGCGCATCACCTTCGAATACGTGATGCTGAAGGGCGTGAACGACAGCGACGCCGACGCGCGCCGGCTGGTGCGGCTGATCGCCGGGATCCCGGCCAAGATCAACCTGATCCCGTTCAACCCGTGGCCCGGCGCGCCCTATGAGCGGTCCGACCGGGACCGCATCGAGGCCTTCGCGGGCATCGTGAACCGCGCGGGCTATGCCAGCCCGGTCCGCACGCCGCGCGGGCAGGACATCCTCGCCGCCTGCGGCCAGCTGAAGAGCGCCACCGAGCGCGGGCGGATGAGCGCCGCCGAGGTCGCCGCGCAGGCGGCGGGCGCCTGAGCCCGCGCAGGCCGTGAACGACCCGACCGGCGCGCGCGTCCGGCGCCTGCGGCTGTCGCAGTTCCGCTC
Source organism: Rubrimonas sp. (assembly GCA_036770645.1). Classification (GTDB taxonomy): domain Bacteria; phylum Pseudomonadota; class Alphaproteobacteria; order Rhodobacterales; family Rhodobacteraceae; genus Rubrimonas. The sequence continues at coordinate 927 of DAIPIU010000118.1, forward strand.
CCACGCGCTGACCGAGATCGCGCCCATGGGCCGCAGCGTGGCGCTGACCGGCCCGAACGGGGCGGGCAAGACCAATCTGCTCGAGGCGCTGTCGATGCTGTCGCCCGGCCGCGGCCTGCGCCGGGCCGAGGCGGGCGAGCTGGCGCGGGCGCCCGGCGCGCTCGGCTGGCGGGTGCGCGGGACCGTCGAGACCGGCGGCGGGGCCGTCGAGCTTGCCGTCTCGGGCGAGCCCGGCGGCGGCAAGCGCGTCGCCATCGACGGCAAGCCCGCCAGCCAGACGGCGCTCGGCGCGCAGCTTGCGGTGCTGTGGCTGACCCCGGCGATGGACCGGCTGTGGATCGAGGGGGCGGAGGGGCGGCGGCGCTTTCTCGACCGCGCCGCGCTGGCGCTGTTTCCCGGCCATGCCGAGGCCGCTTCGCGCTATGACCGCGCCATGCGCGAGCGCAACCGCCTGCTGCGCGACGGCCCGCAGGACCCGGCCTGGCTGTCGGCGCTCGAGGCGCGCATGGCGGCCGAGGGCGTGGCGATGGCCCGTGCGCGCGCCGCCGCCGCCGACCGCCTGGCCGCCGCGCAATCGCATGCCAAGACGTTGTTTCCGCTGGCTGGCATCGCTATCATCGGGGCGATGGAGCAGCGCATCGCAGCGGCCGGTTCGCCCGTCGGCGGGCCGGGGGGCGATGGCTCCGCCGGAGACGCCGAGATCATGCAGGAGTTCCGCGCGACGCTCGCCCGCGGGCGCCGCGACGATGCCGCCGCCGGCCGCGCCCTGGCCGGACCGCACCGCAGCGACCTTGCCGTGCGCCACGCCGCGAAGGACGCCGAGGCCCGCGTCTGCTCGACCGGGGAGCAGAAGGCGCTGCTCGTGAGCCTGACGCTGGCCACCGCGCGGGCGCTGGCGGTCGACCGCGGGGCCGCGCCGCTGCTGCTGCTCGACGAGATCGCCGCGCATCTGGACGCCGCGCGCCGGCGCGCCCTGTTCGCCGAGATCGAGGCGCTGGGGGCGCAGGCCTTCATGACCGGGACCGACGCGGCGCTGTTCGAGGGTCTCGGCGACGCGACGCTGCGGCTGGACGTGGCGGAAGGCCCGGAGGGCTCGGTCGTGACCGTCGCATGACGGCGCGCCATCGACGCCCCGGCGCGGGCGGGTTAGGAACAGGCGCGCCCAGGGCCGACCGGCCGGGGCGCGCGCGGGGGAGCGGACGCGGATGACGCAAGCGACCGGCGAGAACGCCTATGGGGCCGACAGCATCAAGGTGCTGCGCGGCCTCGAGGCGGTGCGCAAGCGGCCCGGCATGTACATCGGCGACACCGACGACGGGTCGGGCCTGCACCACATGGTCTACGAGGTGGTCGACAACGCCATCGACGAGGCGCTGGCCGGCCATGCCGACCGGGTGACGGTGACGCTGCACGCCGACGGCTCGGTCAGCGTGTCCGACAACGGGCGCGGCATCCCCACCGAGATCCACGCCGAGGAGGGCGTCTCGGCGGCCGAGGTGGTGATGACCCAGCTCCATGCCGGCGGCAAGTTCAACCAGAACAGCTACAAGGTCTCTGGCGGGCTGCACGGCGTCGGCGTGTCCGTGGTCAACGCCCTGTCCGACTGGCTGGACCTGCGCATCTGGCGCGACGGGCGCGCGCACTACGCCCGCTTCGAGGGCGGGGACACGGTGCGTCCGCTTGAGGTCACCGGGCCGTCCGAGGGCCGCCGCGGCACCGAGGTGCGCTTCCTCGCCTCCCTCGGAACCTTCAGCCACATCGACTATGATTTCGCCACGCTCGAGCACCGGCTGCGCGAGCTGTCCTTCCTGAATTCGGGCGTGCGCATCGTGCTGCGCGACGAGCGCGGGGCCGAGCACCGCGAGGAGGCGATGGTCTACGAGGGGGGCGTGCGCGCCTTCGTCCGCCACCTCGACGTGCTGAAGAAGCCCGTCCTGGAAGAACCGATCTACGCCATGGGCGAGCGCGAGGGCGTGGCGGTCGAGGTCGCGCTGTGGTGGAACGACAGCTACCACGAGACGACGCTCGCCTTCACCAACAACATCCCGCAGAAGGACGGCGGCTCGCATCTCGCGGGTTTCCGCGGCGCGCTGACCCGTGCGGTGAACGGCTATGCCGCCAGTTCCGGCGCGCTGAAGAAGGAGAAGGTGACGCTGTCGGGCGACGACGCGCGCGAGGGGCTGACCTGCGTGCTGTCGGTCAAGGTG
>DAIPIU010000119.1:0-1898 GCA_036770645.1 Rubrimonas sp.
CGCGGCGCGCGCGAGATGGCCGAGGTCTTCGGCGCGCGGGCCGCCGCGCTTGGGCGCCCTGTGATCGCCCCCCTGTTCGACGCGGAACGCTGGAACGGCTACCAGCGCGCCGTCGCCCCGCGCCGCGCCGATGCCGCGCTGCTGCAGCTTCTCGACGAACTGTCGGCCGAAGGGCTCCTCCCCGTAGGTCGGTTCGATCTGGCCGGTTACTCGGGCGGTGCCCAGTTCGCCCACCGCTTCGCGATGCTCTACCCCCACCGGCTGCGCCGCCTTTCGGTCTGCGCGGCGGGCTGGTGGACCATGCCGGACGACGCGGCTTTTCCCTACGGCCTGTCCGGCCCGTGGGGCGCCCGGATGACCGCGGGACTGGACCGCTTCCTCGCCCTCGACATCCGCGTCTCGGTCGGCGCCGCCGACAACCGGCCCGATGCGGCCACCCGCTCGACCCCCGCGCTCGACGCGGCGCAGGGGCCCGACCGCGTCAGCCGCGCCCGGGCCTGGGTCGCGGCGCTGCACGCCACTGCCGCGCGCCGCGGCCTGCCTGCGCCCCGGCTGTCGCTGACCCAGCTGCCCGGCGTCGGCCACGACTTCGCCGCCTGCGCTGCGGCGGGCCTCGCCGACCTCACCCTCGCCGACACCCTCTGACAGAAAGGCACGGACCATGACCCTGCACGCCCCCCTCGCCTTCCAGATCGCCGACCGCGCCAAATGGGCCTTCACGACCCGCCGCGTCCACCGCGGCGACGCGGCGGGCCTGTCCCACGACCTCGCCGCCGCCCAAGCCGGTGACCTCGTGCTCGGCCGCGTCGAGCGCATCGGCTCGCACAAGGCGATCCAGCTCTCCGAAGGCCGACCCGCCGCGCTTTACGAGGGTGATCTCGTGGTACTGGCCTGCGGTGCGCGCTACGCCGCCGACCAGTTCGAGGGGCTGGCCGAGCTCGACCCGCAGGGCGCCGACATGCTCGCGGGCGGCGGCGTGCTGGGGCGGATGCGGGCGGCGCACGGCAAGATGACCCAACCCACCCGCATCACGCCGCTAGGCCTGCTCGCGGATCGCCACGGCGCGATTTTGAACCTCGCACGCTACGCGCTCGCGTCTTCGCCGCGGCCGGTTGGCCTTACGGCGCTCTGCGTGGTGGGCGCCTCGATGAATTCGGGCAAGACCGACGCGACCGCGAGCCTCGCCCATGGGCTGGTGCGCGCAGGGCGGCGCGTCGCGGCGATCAAGGTCACCGGCACGGGGGCCTTTGGCGACATCAACGCCTATCGCGACGCGGGCGCCCCCATCACGCTCGACTTCACCGATGCGGGCATGGTCTCGACCTACCGCGAGCCGCACGCCCGCATCGCTGCCGCGCTCGACACCCTGCTCGCCGCTGCCGCCTGGGAGGGCGCCGACGTCGCCGTGGTCGAGGTCGCCGACGGCGTGCTGCAGGCCGAGACCGACGCGCTGCTCGCCGACCCCGACACCCGCAGCGCCTTCGCCGGGTTCCTCTATGCGGCCCCCGATGCGCTGGCGGCTGTCGGCGGGGTGGCGGCCCTGCTGCGCCACGGCATCGCGCCCGTCTGCCTGACCGGCCTCATCGCCCGCGCGCCGCTGCTGGTGGCCGAGGCCGAGGGCGGGACCGGCCTTCGAGTGCTGTCGCGGGAGGCGCTGCGCGACCCTGCCGAGGCCATTGCCCTGCTGCACCGCGTCGAGGCCGCGCGGCCGCTCGCGGCATGAGCCGCGCCCCGAGCCTTTGCGGCGAGGGGCGCGGTCGGCGCCTCGCCGCCCTCGCGCTCCTCGGTCTTGCGCAGGCGGCCACGGCGGCGGCGGGCGCCATCGCCACGCGCGCGCTGTTCCTGCGCTGGCATGACGGCATCGATCCGGCGCCCGCCGCCCTCGGCCTTGCAGCGGC
>DAIPIU010000119.1:1998-3128 GCA_036770645.1 Rubrimonas sp.
CTGCGGTCGCGGCTCGCCGCCGACATGGGCGAGCGGCTGCGGCTCGCACCCGTGCTGCGGCTGATCGGGCGCATGGGGCTGGAGCTGGAGCGTCTCGACCTGGCCGCGAACCGCCTGCGCCGGGCAGCGCTGGCGCGGGCTCGGCGCCGCGCCCTGCTGCGCGCGGCGCCCGATCTCGCGGGCGGGCTCGCCGCGGCGGGGGCGGCGCTGGCCTGCTGGCGGGCCGAAGCTTCTGCGGGGGAACTCGCCGGAGCCCTCGCGGCGCTGGCGCTGGCGCTCGGCCATCTGCGCGCCCTCGGCGGCATCTGGGACCAGCGCGAGGCCGCCACCGCTGCCATGCGCCGCCTCGACACGCTGCTGGCCGTCCCGCCCTTGCCCCGGTCGCGGCGGCGCCGCCCTGTCCCGGGCGCACCGGCCCTGCGCTTCGAGGGCGTTTCGGCCGGCCCGTTGCGCGGCTTCGACGGCACGCTGGCCAAGGGCGAGAAGGTTGCCCTGATCGGCGTCACCGGTGCCGGCAAGACGACGCTGCTGCGGCTGGCCGCCGGGCTCGCCGCCCCGGCGGCGGGGCGGGTGCGCGTCGGCGGCGCCGACCCCTGCGCGGCGTCGGCCCAGGAGCGGGCGCGCCTGATCCTTCATCTCGACAGCGAGCCGGTCGTGCTGTCGGGCAGCCTGCGCCGCGCGCTGAGCTTCGGCCTGCGACGCCGTCCGGACGATGCGACTTTGACCGCGCTCGTCGACCGCCTCGGCCTCGGCGCGGCCATGGCGCGGCTGGGCGGTCTCGACGGTGCTGTCGGAGAGGGCGCACGCACCCTGTCGGAGGGCGAGCGCGCCCTGATCGGCCTCGGGCGCCTGATCCTCGATCCGCAGGCACTGGCCCTTCTCGACGGAATCGACGCCCACCTCGACGCGCGCGGCAGGGTCCTGCTGGCGGAGGAACTCGCAGCCCGTCCGGGCGCTGCCCTCATCGTGCCGCGTAGCGATTGTCTGGCCATCGCCTTGCAGAAGCGTTGGCAGCTTGGGTGATCACGGCGCAAGGCCAATATTTGATCGCCAGCTTCTGAAACCGTTCCGAGAGCAACTTGCTGAGCGCTTGGCAATCGCCAGACAATGTTCCACCTTTGTCCGCTTAG
>DAIPIU010000012.1:0-53764 GCA_036770645.1 Rubrimonas sp.
GTCCTCGAGCGTCGTGCGCCCGTCGAGTTCCCGCCCGGTGACATGGCCCTTCTCGACGCGCAGGCAGTCGAGCGCCTCGAGCCCGTAGGGACCGCCGCCCAAGGCGGCGCAGGCCGCCGCCGCGGCCCGCCACAGCGCGGGGCCGAGATCGGCGGGCACGAAGGCCTCCCACGCGCGCTCGCCGGAAAAGGACAGCCGCGCGGTGCGCAGGGGCGCGCCCATGAAACGCCCCTCGCGCACGCCCATGAACGGATAGGCGGCGTCGGCGAAGTCGATGTCGGGGCACAGCGCCGCCATCGCCGCCCGCGCCAGCGGCCCCGCCACCGCGATGCCCGCCCACTGGTCTGATTCGGAGGAGACATGCACCCGCAGGTCGGTCCAGCGCGTCTGGAGCAGCCTTTCCAGATGCGCCATCACCGGGCCGGCATTGGCGGTGGTGGTGGTGACCATGAAGCGGTCCTCGGCCAGCCGCCACGCCGAGCCGTCGTCGAACACGATGCCGTCCTCGCGCAGCATGATGCCGTAGCGGGCCTTGCCCACCGGCAGCTTCGCGAAGCCGTTGACGTAGACGCGGTCGAGGAAGGCCGCCGCGTCCGGCCCCTGCACCGCGATCTTGCCCAGCGTCGAGACGTCCACGAAGCCGACGCGCCGGCGCACCATCGCCGTCTCGCGCCGCGCGGCCTCGGCCATCGTCTCCGCGCCCTGGGGGAAATACCAGGCGCGCTTCCACAGGCCCGCATCGGTGAACACAGCCCCGGCGGCGGCGGCCTCCGCGTGCATCGGCGTCAGGCGTACGGGGCGCCAGTGCGGCCCGCGCTCAGCCCCCGCCAGCGCGCCGATCGAGACCGGCGTATAGGGCGGGCGGAAGGTCGTCGTCCCGACCTCCGGGATGCTGCGCCCCGAGGCGCCGGCCATGATCGCGAGGCCCACCACATTGCCGACCTTGCCCTGGTCGGTGGCCATGCCCAGCGTCGTGTAGCGCTTCATGTGCTCGACCGAGACATAACCCTCGCGCGCGGCGAGGCGGATGTCGTCGGCGGTCACGTCGTGCTGCGGATCGACGAAGGATTTCAGCTTCCAGCCCTCCGCCGCCACCTCGTAGACCGGGGCGATGGGGGCCTCCCAGCCATTCGCGGGGGGGGTGTTGGGGATGGCGCCGCCCCAGGCACCGAGCGCCCGCGCCGCCGCCAGCCCCGCGGCACGGCCCGAGGCGGCGCAGGCCTCGGCGCACCACACGCCCGCGGCGCTGCCCGCGACATGGATCGGCTCGTCGGTCTCGCCCGGCAGGAAGCAGGCGAGGTGCTCGGACCAGACCGGCCGCACCCGGCGGTGCGACAGCAGGTGGATGACCGGCGACCAGCCGCCCGAGACGGCGAGGATGTCCGCGTCGACGGCGCGTTCGGGCCGCGCCCGGCCGCCGCCCTCATGGCGCCCCAGCCAGACGCCGCGCAGGCCCATGCGTCCCTCGGCCTTGACCGGCACCATGCCGGGGGCGATCTCGACGCCCGCCGCCCGCGCCGCCGCCATCGCCGCGGGGCCGGCCGCGGGCCGCGCATCGGCCAGCAGCACCCGCGCCCCGGCGCGCGCCAGCGCGGCGGCGTCGGCGAAGGCCCCGTCGTTGTTGGCGGCGACCACGATGCGCCGTCCCGCCAGCACGGCGAAGCGCTCGGCGTAAAGGCGCGCGGCCGCGGCGCCCATCACCCCGGGCCGGTCATTGTCGCCGAAGGCCATGGGCCGCTCGATGGCCCCGGTCGCCAGCACGATGCGGCCCGCGCGCAGGATGCGCAGCCGCTCGGCCGGCAGGTCGCCGTCCGCCCCGCCGCCCTCGACCCGCTCGATCAGCCCCGCCACGGCCCCGTCATAAAGCCCGAAGACGGTGGTGCGCGGCAGCAGCCGCACCGCGCCGCGCAGCCGCGCCAGCCGCGCCGCCAGCCAGTCGGCCGCGCCGGTCTCGCCCACCGGTCCCGCCGCGCCCAGAAGGTCGCCGCCGAGGGCGAAATCCTGCTCCGCCAGCACCACGTCGAGGCCGGCATCCGCCCCGGCCTCGGCCGCGGCCAGCCCCGCCGGCCCCGACCCGACCACCAGCAGGTCGCAATGGTCGTGCACCGTCTCGGCGTGGTCAGGGTCGGGCTCCCGCGACGCGCTGCCCATGCCGGCCGCCCGGCGGATCACGCGCTCGAACAGCATCCATTCCGCCGTTCCGCGGCCGGTCGCGCCGAAGAACGTCTTGTAGTAGAAGCCGGCGGCGAAGAAGCGCCCCAGCAGGTCGTTCACCGCGCCGAGGTCGAAGCGCACCGAGGGCCATGCGTTCTGGCCGAAGGCCTCGAGCCCGGCCGCCAGTTCGACGCAGGGGGCCTTGGCGTTGGGCGTGCGCCGCGCGCCCCGGCCCAGCGTGACGACCGCGCCGCCCTCCTCGACGCCCGCGGCCATGATCCCGCGCGGGCGGTGGTACTTGAAGCCGCGGCCGACCACGCGGACCCCGTTCGCCATCAGTGCGGAGGCGAGGCTGTCGCCCGCGAAGCCCGACATCGCGCTGCCGTCCCAGCGGAAGGGCAGGGGCGCGGCCCGGTCGATGCGGCCGCCGGCGGGTAGGCGGAAGCCGGTCATCGCCCGCCCTCCACCGCAGCCGCCGCCGACGGATGGGCGAGCGCGGCGCCGTGGATCGCGTGGGTCTGCGTGTCGCGCTCGACCACGAGGAAGGCCCCGCAGCCCTGACTGTGCCGCCAGTGCTCGCGGTGCCGCCCGCGCGGGTTCTCGCGCGCGAACACGGCCTCGAACCAGTCCGACGGGTCGGCGTCGAGCGCCGGCCAGGCGACGGTGGCATCGCCCTCGTAGTCGAACTCAGCGTGGTCGCGCGGCCCGCAGAACGGGCAGGGTATGCGCAGCATCCGGCCTCCCTCAGCCCCCGCCGTCCGGCGCGCCCGCGCCCGGCCCCGGCGGGCGGCCCATGTTGATCGCGTCGACGTGAAAGCCCAGCCGCTCCCAGAAACCCGTCAGCGCCGCGTTCTCGGTCACGATGCTGACGCGGAACTCGGGATGGTCGTAGCGGTCGGCCAGCCCGCCGAGAAGCCGCCGACCCAGCCCCCGTCCGGTGCAGTCCTTCGCCACCACGAAATGGCGGATGACGACATGGTCGCCATTGTCGCGGGCCAGCGCATAGGCGACCGCGCGACCGCCCTCGCGCAGCAGGAAGGCGCGGTAGCCCGCCCCCAGCAGCAGGCGGAGCCGCGCCTCGGCCTCGCCCGCGCTCTGCGGCCAGCCTTCCAGCCCGGACCACAGCGCCGCGGCGAAGCGCGCCAGGGTGGCCGCCTCGCCCGGTCCGGCCTCGATCAGATCGGCGTCCACGGCGCGCCGCCCCCCCTCAGACCGGCGCGCAGGTGAAGACGCCGCCATCCTCGCGCGTCGCGGCAAGCCCGGCGCCGACCCGCGCGACGCGAAAGCACTGCTCCGCAGGCCAGCCATCGTCGAGCGTGCACAGCACCGGCCCGCCGGCCAGCCGCCAGCGCCCGACATGCGTCTCGCCCTGATGGACATAGGCATAGCCCCCGTCCCGGGCGAAGGACGCCCGCCACGACGCGTCGCCCTCGCGGCAGTCGTAGGTCGCCCCCGACAGCGCCTCGCCCAGCGCGGCCTCGCCGATCGGCGCGGGCCCCGGGGCCGGCGCGCAGGCGGCGGCGAGGAGCGCCGCCGCGACGGAGAAAGCCAGGGGCCGCGCTGGCCGGGGCGGGAAGGGGGGCATGCGGCGCATCGCGGGCGCGGTCTCCGGACTGTCAGTGATGGTTGGGGATCGGGCCGCCGCCCGTCTCGTCGATCTGGCACCCCAACGCGTAGCGGCCGAGCGTCAGGCCGGCGTTGACCTCGTGGGGCGCGTCGTTCGCGATGGTGTGGGCGAAGCACCAGCCCGAGGCCGGCGTCGCCTTGAACCCGCCGTAGCACCAGCCGGCATTCAGGTAGAGCCCGGGGATCTCGGTGCGGTCGATGAAGGGCGAGCCGTCCATCGACATGTCCATGACGCCGGCCCATTGCCGCAGCAGGCGGATGCGCCCCGCGGCCGGCAGGATGTTCATGGCGCAGCCCATGACGTCCTGATAGCGCGGCAGCGCCCCGGTCTGGGCGTAGGAGTTGTACATGTCGAGGTCGCCCCCGAACACCAGCCCGCCCTTGTCCGACTGGCTGATGTAGAAATGCCCGTGGCCGACGCCGTAGACCACGACATGGTCGAGGAACGGCTTCAGCGGCTCGGAGACATAGGCCTGCAGCAGGTGGCTCTCGATCGGCAGGGGTCCGAGGCCCGCCATCCGCGCCACCTCGGAGGTCGCGCCCGCCACCGCGAGCCCGATCTTCTCGGCGAGGATCTCGCCCTTCGTGGTCTCGACGCCGATCACCGCGCCCGCATGGCGGACAAAGCCGGTGACGGCGCAGTTCTGGATGATGTCGACGCCCAGCGCGTCCGCCGCCCGGGCGTAGCCCCAGTTCACCGCGTCGTGGCGCGCCGTGCCCGCGCGCGGCTGCACATAGGCCCCCTCGATGGGATAGCGGCCGTCGTCGTAGTTCAGGTGCGGTATGGCGCGCCGCAGCCGGTCGCGGTCCCACCATTCGCCGTCCGAGCCGGTCAGACGCATGACGTTGTAGCGGCGCAGCAGCGCGTCGCGCTGCGCCGGGCTGAACACCAGGTTCACATGCGCGCGCTGGCTGAACATGACGTTGTAGTTCAGCTCGTGGGACAGGTTCTCCCAAAGCTTCAGGGAATGTTCGTAGAACTCGCGGTTGCCCGGCAGCATGTAGTTCGAGCGCACGATGGTGGTGTTTCGCCCGGCGTTGCCGCCGCCGATCCAGCCCTTCTCCAGCACCGCGACGCGCCGGATCCCGTGGTTCTTCGCGAGGTAATAGGCGGTGGCGAGGCCATGGCCGCCGCCGCCCACCACCACCGCCTCGTAGGCCCGGCGCGGTTCGGGGTCGCGCCAGGCGCGGCCCCAGCCGCTCTGGCCGTTGAGGCCGTTCCGGATCACGGCGAGGGCGGAATAGCGCGGCATGACGGCGTCCCAGGGGGTTTCGCCGTCACCTTAATGCGGCCGCGGGGGCGGCGGAAGGGCCACCCGCGACCCGTGCGCGCGCGCCCGCGACAGCCGCCTCAGGTCGCCAGCACGTTCTTGAACGACCAGGGATCGCCCTCGTCGATCTCCTCCTCGAACTGCGGCCAGCGCGTCGAGATCGGCGTCCAGTCGGTGTAGTGCGCCTCGACCGGCCCCAGATAGGGGCGCTGCACGTCCAGGCAGCGGGCGTGGTCCATCTCGTCGGTCTCGACGATGCCGGCGGTCGGGTTCTCCAGCGCCCAGACCATGCCCGCCAGCACCGCGCTGCTGACCTGCAGGCCGGTGGCGTTCTGGTAGGGGGCGAGGTCGCGCGTCTGCTCGATGGACAGGCGCGAGCCGTACCACAGCGCGTTCTTCGCATGGCCGTAGAGCAGCACCCCCAGTTCGTCGCGACCCGAGACGATGGCGTGCTCCTCGAGGATGCGCGCGCGGTCCTGCATGCGGCCCGCCCCCAGCAGCTCGTGCAGCGACAGCACCGCCTGGTCGCAGGGGTGATAGGCGTAATGGCAGGTCGGCCGGTATTCCGGCGCATCGCCCGCGCCCACGGTGTAGTAGTCGGCGATCGAGATCGCCTCGTTGTGGGTGACGAGGAAGCCGTATTGCGGCCCGGCCGCCGGAGTCCAAGTGTGCACCTTGGTCAGGATCCCGGGCGTGTCGAGATAGATCGCGGCGCGGCACCCGCTCGCGTGGCGCTTCGCGTTGGGCGGGAACCAGGTCTCGCCGCTGCCCCAGCCCAGTTCGGCCGGTTGGAAGCTTTCTGCGACGAAGCCCTCGACCGACCAGGTGTTGACGAAGCTGCCGGTCTGTTTCGGTTCGACCGAGGCCTGGGTGTCGCGCTCGGCGATGTGCACGCCGCGCACGCCCAGATCGCGCATCAGCGCGGCCCACCCCTCGCGGGTCGCGGGCGCGTCGGCCGGGCGGCCGAGATCGGCGGCCAGCCGCAGCAGCGCCTCCTTCAGCAGCCAGGACACCATGCCGGGATTGGCGCCGCAGCAGGATACGGCGGTCGGCCCGCCGGGGTTGGCGCGCGCCTCGGCCCGCACGGCCTCGCGCAGCGCGTAGTTGGACCGCAGCGCCGGGTCCACGCCCAGGTCGAAATAGAAGCCCGCCCAAGGCTCGACCACGGTGTCGATGTAGAGGGCGCCGGCCGCGCGGCACAGGCGCATGATGTCCAGCGAGGCGACATCGACCGACAGGTTCACGACGAAGGCGCCGGGGCGCAGCAGCGGCCGCAGCACGTCGCGGAAATTCTCGCGCGTCAGGGCGACGCGGTGGTGGTGGACCCCGCGCTGGGCGAGGAAGCCGGCATGTTCGCCGTCGGGCTCGATGACGTGCAGCGCGCGCGCATCATAGGTGAAGTGGCGCTCGATCAGGGGCAGCGTGCCGCGCCCGATCGAGCCGAAGCCAATGATGACGATGGGTCCGTCGATGTGCGCGTGGATGGGGGTGTCGGCCAATTCGGAGGGCCTCCTCTGGTTGCCTCGGACAATGAAAAGGGGCCGCGCCCATCGACGCGGCCCCTGTCGTGCAGCGCGGCGTATCAGTTCTTGGCGTAGAACTCGACCACGAGGTTCGGTTCCATCTGCACCGGGTAGGGCACGTCCGACAGGCCGGGCGCGCGCGTGAAGGTGCATGTCATCTTCGCGTGGTCGACCTCGAGGTAGGAGGGCGTGTCGCGCTCGGCCGACTGCGCGGCCTCGAGCACGAGGGCGAGCTGCTTCGAGGCGTCCTTCACCTCGATCAGGTCGCCGTCCTTCACCTGGTAGGAGGCGATGTTGACCCGGCGGCCGTTCACCTTGACGTGGCCGTGGTTCACGAACTGGCGCGCCGCGAAGATGGTCGGCACGAACTTCGCGCGATAGACCACGGCATCCAGGCGGCGCTCGAGCAGCCCGATCAGGTTCTCGCCGGTGTCGCCCTTGCGGCGCTCGGCCTCGGCGTAGATCTTGCGGAACTGCTTTTCCGTCAGGTCGCCGTAATAGCCCTTCAGCTTCTGCTTGGCGCGCAGCTGCGTGCCGAAGTCGCTCATCTTGCCCTTGCGGCGCTGGCCGTGCTGACCGGGCCCGTATTCGCGGCGGTTCACCGGGGACTTCGGGCGGCCCCAGATGTTCTCGCCCATGCGGCGGTCGAGCTTGTACTTCGCGGACGTGCGCTTGGTCATGCGCCCGGCATCCTTCCATCCATGAGGGCGCGCTCCTCTCCCCCCGATGCCGGGGGGCGACAGGGTCCCCCTTGCGGGGGCCGCGCACGCCGAGAAAGTCCCGCCCCAACGGACGGGAAGCGCGGCGGATAAGCGGCGCGCACCGCGAAGTCAAGGCGCGGGGTCCGCGTTGACAGCGCGAGGGGGGCGGGCCAATGGGGTGCGGCGGCGCGGGCCTGTAGTTCAATTGGCAGAACAGACCGCTCATAACGGTCCAGTTGCAGGTTCGACTCCTGCCGGGCCCACCGCGCCCCGCCGCCCGCAGGCCCCGCTCAGGCCGCGCCGGCCGCCTCCGGGGCCACGCGGGCCAGCGCCCGGCGCACGAGCTCCGGCCCCGCGCCGGGGCGGTGCGCCTCCTCCGACAGCAGCCGCCGCCAGCCGCGCGCCCCAGGACGCCCCGCGAACAGCCCCAGCATGCAACGGGTGATGCGGTTCAGCGGCACGCCCGCCGCCCGCTGCGCCTCGATGTAGGGCAGCATGGCGCGCACCGCGTCCTCCGCGCCGCGGTCGGGGCCGGGCGCGCCGAACACGCGCCGGTCGGCCGCGCCGAGGATCGCGGCGGGTTCGTGCCAGGCCGCGCGCCCGACCATCGCGCCGTCCAGCCCCGCCGCGATCCGCCCCAGCGCGTCGTCCAGCGAGGCCAGCCCGCCATTGGCGACGATGACCAGGTCGGGCCGGTCGCGCTTCAGACGTTCGACCAGCAGATGGTCGAGCGGCGGGATCTCGCGGTTCTCCTTCGGGCTCAGGCCCTCCAGCCAGGCCTTGCGCGCGTGCACCGCGAAGCGGCGGACGCCCGCGGCGGCGACGCGCTCGACGAAGGCGGGCAGGGCCTCGGCCGGGTCCTGCTCGTCCACGCCGATGCGGCACTTGACGGTGATCTCGACACCCGGCGCGGCGGCGTCGAGCATCGCTGCGACGCAAGCCGCCACCAGCGCCGGCTCGCGCATCAGGCACGCCCCGAAGGCCCCCGACTGCACCCGGTCCGAGGGGCAGCCGACATTCAGGTTGATCTCGTCGAACGGCCAGTCGGCGGCCGCGCGCACCGCCGCCGCGAGCGCGACGGGGTCCGAGCCGCCGAGCTGCAGCGCCAGCGGCCGCTCGGCCGGGTCGAAGCCCAGCAGCCGGTCGCGGTCGCCGTGCAGCACCGCCGCCGCCGTCACCATCTCGGTGTAGAGCAGCGTCCGGCGGGTGAGCGCGCGGTGCAGCGTGCGGCAGTGCCGGTCGGTCCAGTCCATCATCGGCGCGACCGACAGCCGCCAGGGCGGCGGATCGCAGGCGTGTCGTCCGTCCAAGGCCATGCCGGCACCGTTGCGCATGCGGCCGCGCGCCGCCCGATGCCGCCCCCTATGGCCGGGCGGGGCGGGCCTGTCCACAGGGGGCCGCCGCGGCAGGGGCGGGCGGTCCCCCGCGGCGCGGCGGGTCAGAACTCGACGTCGAGCTCCTCGATCTCCTCGGTCTCGGCCAGCGCGGCCTCGCGCCATTCGGCCATCAGCGGCCAGGCGAGGATGTGGTCGACATAGGCCCGCAGCCGCGGCTCCAGCGTCACGGCATAGGTGTCGAAGCGCGTGCAGACCGGGGCGTACATCGCATCGGCCATGCTGGGCGCGCCGAACAGCCAGGGCCCGCCATGGGCGTCGAGCAGCTCGGTCCAGATCGCCCTGACCCGCTCGATGTCGGGCCGCGCGCCCGAGAAAACCTTGAAGCTCAGATGGCTGGCCTTCAGGTTCATCGGCAGGGCCGAGCGCAGGTTCTGGAAGCCCGAATGCATCTCGCCGCAGACCGCGCGGCAAGTGGCGCGCAGCGCACGGTCGGCGGGCAGCAGCCCGGCCTCGGGCGCGATCTCGTGCAGGTATTCCGCGATGGCCAGCGTGTCCCAGACGCTGACATCGCCATGCGTCAGCCGCGGCACCAGCACCGAGGGCGACAGCAGCAGCAGTTCCTGCCGGCTCTCGTCCACGGGCACCGGCTTCTCGACGAAGTCGAGCCCCGCCATCCGGCACAGCAGCCAGCCGCGCAGGGACCATGATGAGTAATTCTTGGACGATATCGTCAGGGTCGCCTGCGCCATGACCGTCTCTCCCCCGGAGCGCCCGCCGCGCGCTCATTCCGCCCGCACAATCCTCTCGCACTGCGCGCGTTAACGCACTAGCGTTTTGTGCGGCGCGGCATCGCGCCCGCGCGCCGCGCCGCCCCGGAGGCCCCCTCGTGCTCTACGCCGCCTACCAGATGCAGGACGACCTCATCGCCCACGCGCGGATGGGCGCGCGGATGACCGCGGCGATGCTGGCGCGCGCGGCACCCTCGACCGCGGGCCGCGACCTGTCCGCCGCCTGCGAGATGATCGCCCGCTTCGGCCTCACGCATGAGCGACCGGATTTCGGCCTGCGCACGGCGCGCGTCGGCAACCGCGACGCGGAGGTGCGGGAGGAGGTAGCGCTGGCGCTGCCCTTCGGCCGCCTGCTGCGCTTCGCCAAGGACGTGGACAGCCCGCAGCCGCCCATCCTCGTGGTCGCGCCGCTGTCGGGCCATTTCGCCACCCTGCTGCGCGGCACGGTCGAGACCCTGCTCCGTGACCACGACGTGTACATCACCGACTGGGTCAACGCCCGCGACGTGCCGCTGTCGGAAGGGCGTTTCGGCATCAAGGATTACGTCGACTACCTCATCCGGTTCCTAAGGCACATCGGCCCCGGGGCCCATGTGCTGGCGGTGTGCCAGCCCTGCGTCCAGACGCTGGCGGCGGTTGCGGTGATGTCGGAGGACCGCGACGCCGCCACGCCGCTCAGCATGACGCTGATGGCCGGCCCCGTGGACCCGCGCGAAAGCCCGACCGCGGTCAACCGGCTGGCGATGTCCAAGCCGCTGTCCTGGTTCGCGCGCAACGTCATCTCGCATGTGCCGATGCGCCATCGCGGCCGCGGCAGGGCGGTCTATCCCGGCTTCCTCCAGCTGACCGCCTTCATGGCCATGAACATCGAGCGCCACCGCGACGCCCACCGCCGCCTCTATGCGCATCTGAAGAAGGGCGAGACGGCGGAGGCCGAGAAGATCAAGGTCTTCTACGACGAATACCTCGCCGTGCTGGACCTGACCGCAGAGTTCTACCTCGAGACCATCGACCAGGTGTTCCAGCGGGCGACGCTGGCCACCGGCGACTTCACGTATCGCGGCCGCAGGGTCGATCCCGGGGCCATCCGCCGCACCGCGCTGCTGACGGTCGAAGGCGGGCGCGACGACATCTGCGCGCTGGGCCAGACCGCCGCCGCGCACGAGCTGTGCCGGTCGCTGCGACCGCACCTGAAGCGCCACCATCTCCAGGCCAATGCCGGCCATTACGGCGTGTTCAACGGGCGCAAATGGGAGAAGGAGGTCTATCCCATGGTGCGCAACATGGTGCTCGCGATGCACTGACGGAGGGGCCGCGCCCGCGGCTGGCCGCGCGGGGCGGCTCAGCCCCCGGCGCGCAGCGCGTCCAGCGCCGCGATCAGCCCGGCGGTCGAGCCGTCGAAACCGGCGCCGCTGCCGGCCTCGACCGCCGGCACCAACGATTTCGCCAGCGCCTTGCCCAGCTCGACGCCCCACTGGTCGAAGGGGTTGATGTCCCAGACGGCGGCCTGCACGAACACGCGATGCTCGTACAGCGCCACGAGCCGGCCCAGCGCGAACGGGTCGAGCCGGCGCTGCAGCAGCGTGATCGAGGGCCGGTTGCCCGGGAAGGTCCGGTGCGGCGCCAGCCTGTCGATCTCGGCCGCGTCGCGCCCGGCCGCAGCCATCTCGGCGCGCACCTCCGCCTCGGTCAGGCCGAAGGCCAGCGCCGCGCTCTGCGCAAGGCAGTTGGCCGCCAGCTGGACATGATGCGCCGCGGCCTCCGGCCCCTCGCGCGGCTCCGCGGCGAGGATGAATTCGACGGGTATGACGTCGGTGCCCTGGTGGATGAGCTGGAAGAAGGAATGCTGGGCGTTGGTCCCGGGTTCGCCCCAGATCACGGGTCCGGTGGCCCGGCCGGCCGGCGCGCCGTCGCGGGTCACCCGCTTGCCGTTCGATTCCATGTCGAGCTGCTGGACATAGGCGGGAAAGCGGTCGAGGCGCTGGTCGTAGGGGATCAGCGCCACGGTTGGCCAGCCCATGAGGTTGCGCCGCCAGACCCCGGCCATGCCCAGCAGCACCGGCAGGTTGCGCTCGAGCGGCGCGGTCAGGAAATGGCGGTCCATCGCCGCCGCGCCCGCCAGCATCTCGCGGAACCGCGCGGCGCCGATGGCGATGGCCACAGGCAGGCCGATGGCCCCCCACAGCGAATAGCGCCCGCCGACCCAGTCCCAGAAGCCGAACACCCGGGCGGGATCCACGCCGAACGCCTCGCAGGCCGGGACATTGGTCGAGACGGCCGCGAGATGGTCGCGCACGTCCTCGCCCAGCGCCGCGCGCAGCCACGCGACCGCCGAGCGGGCGTTGGTCATCGTCTCGACAGTGGTGAAGGTCTTGGAGGCGACGATCACCAGCGTGCGGCGCGGATCGAGGCCGCGGGTCACGTCGGCCAAATGCGCGCCGTCGACGTTCGACACGTAATGCAGCCGCGGCCCGTCGGCGTCGGCCGCCAGCGCCCGCGTCGCCATCACCGGCCCCAGGTCGGAGCCGCCGATGCCGATGTTGATGACGTCGGCGAAGGGGCCGGCGGCCGCCGCGGCGGCGCCGGTCCGCACGGCCTCGGCGAAGGCGAGCACGGCGTCGCGCACGGCGGCCACCTCGGCGACGCCGGGGATCGCGGGCGCGACCGAATCGCGCAGGGCCATGTGCAGGGCCGGGCGATTCTCGGTCAGGTTGAAGGCCGCGCCCGACGCCATGGCGTCGCGCCGCGCCTCGACGCCGGCGGCGCGCGCCAGCCCCAGCAGGGCGTCGAGCGCCGGCCGATCCAGCCTCTCCTTCGACAGATCGAGGGTCAGCCCGCATTCCGACACGGACATCCTCGCGAAGCGGTCCGGGTCCGCGGCGAACAGGTCGCGCAGATCGGCGTGCTGCAACCGACCGGCATGGGCGGCGAGGTCGCTCCACAGGGCTGCGGTGGGCATGGGCGGTTCTCCGGCGGGGATCCCGAAACCGTCTGCGCGGCCGGGGTCATGCTGCGCTGCGGCGCGATTATTGGCACGACTCGTCCGGGAATGTCCGGATTACTATAGTGCAGCGAAGAAACTTTCGTCATGCTGCGGAAGGCGCGGCGAGCGAACCGCGCGCGCATGCCGGTCCCGGGGGGGTGGGAATGAACATCGAGACGCCGGCAGTGATCGAGACGGTCGATCATGTCGTCGCCATCGGGGCGTCTGCCGGCGGGCTGGAGGCGCTCGAATCGCTTTTTGACCATCTTGCGCCCGACACCGGCGCGGCCTTCGTGGTGATCACCCACCTGTCGCCCGACTTCAAGTCGATCATGGACGAACTGCTTGCCCGCCGCACCGACATGGCGGTGCATGTGGTCGAGGACGGCGAGACGCTGCGCCCGAACCGGGTCTACGTGATCCCGCCCGGCAAGGACATGATCGTGCAGACCGGGCGGCTGTTCCTGACCGACCGGTCCGTTCAGCCGGCGCCGGCGCTGCCCATCGACCTTTTCTTCGGGTCGCTGGCCCGCGAATACGGCCGGCGCGGCATCGCGGTCATCCTGTCGGGCACCGGGGCCGACGGCGCCCGCGGGGCGCGCGCCCTGCATGCCGCCGGCGGCTGCGTCATCGCCCAGTCGCTGGAGAGCGCGCGCTTCGACGGCATGCCGCGCGCGGCGGCCGAGACCGGCGTCGTGAACCTCGTGCTGCCGCCGGAGTCGATCGGCCCCGCCATCGCGGACCGCCTGGCGCGCGAGGTCGCGCCCCCCGACGAGCAGCACCCCGACCTGCACGAGGGCGAGGGGCGGCTGGTGACGCGGATCCTCGAACTGGTGCTGGGCGGCGCCAACGTCGACTTCGGCGAATACAAGAAGACCACCGTGCTGCGCCGCATCGCCAAGCGCATGCAGAATGTCGGCGTCGGCACCCTGTCGGATTACGTCGAGGAGATCGAGCGCAACCCGTCCGAGGCGCGGGCGCTGGCCAACGACCTGCTGATCGTCGTGACCGAGTTCTTCCGCGACCCCGAGATATGGGAGGTGGTCGCGCGGTCGGTCATGCCGGAGCTCCTGTCCGAGCCGACGGACGAGCGGCCGATCCGCATCTGGGTGCCGGGCGTGGCCACCGGGCAGGAAGCCTATTCCATCGCCATGCTGCTGCGCGAGGCCGCGGATTTCGCAGGGCGCGAGCCGCGCGTGCAGATCTTCGCCACCGACGTGAACCCCGGCGCGCTGGAACGGGCCGCGGCCGGGATCTACAGCGAGGACGAGATGGCGGCGGTGTCGCCCGCGCGCCGCGCCGCCTTCTTCGCCCGCACCGAGGACGGCTTCTGGCAGGTCGGGCCCGAGATCCGGAACTGGATCGTGTTCGCGCCCCACAACATGCTGCGCGACCCGCCCTTCATCAACACAGACCTGATCTCCTGCCGCAACGCGCTGATCTACTTCGAGCCCTCGGCCCAGCAGAAGGCGCTGTCGCTGTTCCACTTCAGCCTCGCGCCCTCGGGCTTCCTGCTGCTGGGCCCGTCCGAATCCATCGGCGAGGACCAGGGCCGCTTCGGCGTGCTCGACCCCAAGGCGCGGCTGTTCCGCAAGCGTCTGGCCGACCGGCGCGACGGGCTCACGGTGTCGGAGCTGGTGTCCAAGAACCGCTGGACCGCCGAGGGCCTGTCGCGCCGCCGCGCCCCCGCCTTCGGGCCGGCCCGCGCGCCGCACGCCAATGCGCTGCACTCGGTGCTCGAACTCTACGCGCCGCCCGGCCTTCTGATCGGGCGCGAGCGCGAGCTGCTGCATGTCGTGGGCGCCGGGCGCGACTATCTCGACCCGCCCCAGTCGGGCCCCTTCACCCAGGACGTGGTGAAGCTGGTGAAGGAGCCGCTGCGCATCCCGCTGGCGACGGGCATCGAGCGCGCGGCGCGCACGGGCGAGGAGGTGGTGTTCACCTCGGGCGACCCGAACGGCGGCGACGCGGGCGACATCGTGTTCCGCGTCCTGCCGCTGCGCGGCGACCGCGACGCCGGGACCGACCGCCTCTACATCGCCTTCGGCGCGGGCCCGGCCGGACCTGGGGCCGCCGCCTCGATCCAGAACGTCAATTTCGACAAGCTGGCCGAACAGCGCATCGCCTTCCTCGAGGAGGCGCTGCGCGCCGAACGCGACAACCTTCAGGCGATGCTCGAGCAGCTTGAGACCTCGAACGAGGAGCTTCAGTCCACCAACGAAGAGCTGATGACGGCGAACGAGGAACTGCAGTCCACCAACGAGGAGCTGCACTCGGTCAACGAGGAACTCTACACCGTCAACGCGGAGTACGAGCGCAAGAACGAGGAGCTCACGCAGCTTTCCAAGGACGTGTCGTCGCTGCTGCAGGCGACCGGGGTCGGGGTGGTGTTCGTGGACCGCGGGCTGCTGGTGCGCCGCTTCACGCCCACCGCGACGCGGGTGGTGAACCTGATCCCCGGCGACGAGGGGCGGCACCTCAGCCACATCACCCATGGCATGGTCGGCTTCGACCTCTGCGCCTTCCTCGAACAGGCGATGGCGGCGGGGGAGCTGGCCGAGCAGGAGCGCTGCGCCGCCGACGGCACGGTCTGGACGGTGCGCGCGGCGCCGGTGAAGGACGGCCGCTCGGTCTCGGGCGCGGTGGTCAGCCTGATCGAGGTGAGTCGCCTCGTGAACGCCGAGGCCGAGGCCCGGGCCCGGACCGCGGAGCTGCGCCAGCTTCTGGCCTGGGTCGGGGCGGTGTCGCTGCAGTTCTCGCCCGACGGACGGCTGGTGCGCGGCTCGGGCGACTGGGAGGCCTTCACGGGCCAGACGCTGGCCGAGATCGATGCGGCGGCGGAGGATGGCTGGCTGGCGATGGTCCACCCCGAGGACGCGCCCCGCGTCGCCGCCGTCTGGCGCGTCGCGCATGAGAGGCGGCGCCGGTTCGAGGTCTCGGCGCGCCTGCGCCGCCCGTCCGGCGGCTGGCGGCCCGCCGCCTTCGAGGGCGGGCCCGAACTGCATGACGGGCAGGTGCTCGGCTGGTTCGTCTATGTCCGCGACGCGGCCGAGGCCGCCGGGGCGCGGCGCGAGGCCGCGGCCTCGGATCGGCGCGCGTCGGCGCTGGCCGAGATCGCCTTCGCCGGCAGCTACTCCAAAAGCGCGGGCGGCGACACCATCGACCTCGATCCGCGGCTCGCGCGGCTGCTTGGCCTGCGGGCGGGGCCGTCGCCGCTCGTGGATTTCGAGAACCGCCTCACGCCGGCGAGCCGCCGCCAGCGGCGGGCCGCCATCGATGCCCGCGCCGCGACCGGCGGGCGCTGGAGCGTGGACGTGCGCCTGCGCCTCGGCGACGGCGCCGAGGCGCTGTTCCGCGATGCCGGCATGGCGCTGGGCGAGGCGGAGGACGGGGCGGATCTGCTGGTCGGCGCGCTTGCGCCGGTCGAGGCCGAACAGTCCGACGCGGCGCTCGCGCTCGAGATCGTGCGGTCGAGCCCGGTCGAACTGCTGCTCTTCGATCCGTGCAGCTTCGCGATCCTGTCGGCCAACCCGGCTGCGACCCGCAATCTCGGGCGCGCCGAGCGCGAACTGCGGCGCATGTCCTTCGTGGCGCTGCTGCCCGAATACGACGCGGCGGGGTTCGAGGCGCTGTGCGCGCCGCTGCGCGAGGGCCTGCGCAGCGAGACGCAGGTCTCGACCTTCGCCCTGCGCGCCGACGGCTCGACCTACGACCTTTCCCTCACCCTGCGCATG
Source organism: Rubrimonas sp. (assembly GCA_036770645.1). GTDB lineage: Bacteria > Pseudomonadota > Alphaproteobacteria > Rhodobacterales > Rhodobacteraceae > Rubrimonas. The sequence goes on from DAIPIU010000012.1 coordinate 16,118, forward strand.
ATGGCCGGCGGCGGCAGGATCGCCGCGATCGGCCGCGACATGTCCGAGCGTCGCCGCACCGAGGAGGCGCTGCGTCGCCGCACCGAGGCGCTGGCGCGCTCGAACCGCGACCTCGAGCAGTTCGCCTTCCTCGCCGGGCACGACCTGATCGCCCCGCTGCGCAAGATCGCCGGACGCGCCGAGTCGCTGCGCCGCGCCGTCGGCCCCAAGATGCGCGGCGAGGCCGAGGCCATCGCGACGCTGGCCGCGCGCATGCAGGCGCAGGTGAGCGAACTGCTCGCCTTCGCCCGCGCCAACCCGCCGCCTGAGGCGTTCGACGCCGTCGACCTGACGGCCATCGCGCGCGCTGCCGTCGAGACCCGGCACGAGATGGCGGCGGCCGCGGGGGCGGAGGTGGAGGTGGCGGAGCTGCCGCCGGTCGCGGGCTCCGCGCCGCTGCTGCAGCTGCTGTTCGAGAACCTCGTCGAGAACGCCGTGCGCTATCGCCACCGGGACCGGCCGCCGCGCGTGCGCATCGAGGCGTCGCCCGGAGACTCGCCCTCCGTCTCGGTCGTGGACAATGGCCGCGGTTTCGATCCCGCGCTCGGCGAGGCGATGTTCGAGCCCGCCGTGCGGCTGGCCGGGACCGAGGACGACGAGGGCAGCGGCATGGGCCTCGCGATCTGCCGCCGCATCATGGAGGCCCATGGCGGCAGCATCTCGGCCGAAGCCGCCCCCGGGGGCGGGGCGGTGTTCCGGCTGAGCTTTCCTGCGGCATGACCACACCGCGTCGGGCGCGGGCGTGCGTGCGGCGTCCCGGCCGGGCCCCGCGCTATCGGTCGGCGACGAGGGCGAGCGTCAGCCGCTCCGGACCGGCCTCGATGCGGACCTGCGCCCCGAGCCGCGCCGCGGCCCGGGCCAGCAGCGCCAGATGCGCCTCCCGCGGCGTCGGGGGCTCGGGCGGCGGCGCGCCCGACAGCAACGCGACGGCCATCGGCGACAGGGCGCAGCGCGGTCCCGCGAGCGTCGCCTCCAGCCGCAGCGGCCGCGCCTCGGGCGGGGCGACGGTCAGGATCCCGCCCATCGGCGCGGCCTTCGCCGCGGTCAGCAGCAGCAGCAGCAGCGCGCGCGCCCGTTCGCGGTCGAGGCTGCCCGCGTCGGCCGGCCAGTCGAGCGCGAGCCGCGGTCCGGCCAGATACGCCCGCGCCAGCGCCCCGATCTCGCGCATGGGCATCGGCGCGCCGTCGCGGGCCGCCGCCCCGAAGGCGACGCGGTGGAACGCCAGGGCGTCGGCGGCGGCCCGCGCGCTCTGCTCGGTCAGCGCCATGTCCTGCGGCGAGGGCGCGCCGGTCGCGGCCAGCAGTTCCACGCCGTTGCCGACGGCACCCACCGGACCGGCGAGATCGTGGCAGAGGCGCGAGCACAGCAGCGTGGCGAGGTCCAGGGGGTCGTTGGGATCCATGCCCTGTGTTCCGTGTGCGGGCTGCCCGCGATGAGCAGCGCTTTCGATGTCGGCACCATCGTTCGCCATCCCGACCGCCCCGACTGGGGCATCGGACAGGTGCAGTCGGTGATCGGGCCGCGCGTGACCGTCAATTTCGAACATGCCGGCAAGGTGGTGATCGACGCCGACGCCGTGACGCTGATCGTGGTCCGCCACGACTGGCTCTGATGGTCGCGCGAAACGTGGCGGGACGCAACCGCCATGCGGCGCCCCGCTGTTGCCATTCCGTCATGCGGCGGTCTAAGCAGGCGTGCGTCCGGGTCCGGACGCGGCGGGTCAGGGGGGGCTTTGGTGCGGATCGAGGCGGGCCGGTTCACCGTGCGTCTTGCCGAAAGCGAGGACGACGTGGCCGCCGCGCAGCGGCTGCGCTACAAGGTCTTCGTCGAGGAGATGGGGGCCTTCGCCACGCCCGAGGAGCGCGCCATGCGGCGCGAAGTCGATGATTTCGACCCGTATTTCGACCATCTGCTGCTGATCGACGAGCAATGCCCCTCGGCGGACCCGATGGATCGGGTCGCCGGCGTCTACCGGCTGATGACCGGGGCCATGGCGCGGCAGGGGCGCGGCTTCTACGGCGCGACCGAATACGACCTGTCGAGGCTGGTCGCCTATCCGCGCGAGACGCTCGAGCTCGGCCGGTCCTGCGTCGATTCCGAGCACCGGGGCGGGGCGGGGATGCACCTGCTCTGGACCGGCCTCGGCCGCTATGTCGCCGAGCGCGGCGTCGAGATCATGTTCGGCGTCGCGAGCTTCCACGGAACCGAGATCGCCCCGCTGGCCATGCCGCTGTCCTGGCTGCACCACAACCACCTCGCGCCCGAGGATCTGCGCGTGCGGGCGCTGCCGCAGCATTACCAGCGCATGGACCTGCTGCCGCCCGATCAGGTGTCGAAGGTCGAGGCGATGCGCGCCATCCCAGCGCTCATCAAGGCCTATCTGCGGCTGGGCGGCTTCGTGGGCGACGGCGCCTATGTCGACCACGACTTCAACACCGTCGACGTCTGCCTGCTGATGGACACCTCGCGGATGGTCGAACGCTACCGCGCCTTCTACTCGCGCGAAAGCCGCGGCGCGACCGAGCGCGTGCTGGGCTGACGCGCGCCGATGCCGACCTGGGACGAGGCGACGCCCCCCGCGCTGTCACCGCCGACCATGCCGCAGCGGCTGCGCGGCGGGCTGCGGCTGGCGGCCATCGCGCTGACCACCGCGCCGGCGCTCGGGGCGTTCCTGATCGGCCGGGCGCTGGCCGCGCGGGTGTCGCCGCGGCTGGGGTTCCACCGCGCCGTCGCGCGGCTCTGGGCGCGGACCCTGCTGGCGCTGATGGGCGTGCGGCTGCGCGTCGAGGGCCGCCCGATGGCGCAGGGCGGCGTGCTGCTGGCCAACCATGCCTCCTGGGCCGACATCCTGGCGCTGCTGGCCGCCGCGAGCCCGGTCTTCGTCTCGAAGGCCGAGGTGCGGGGCTGGCCGGGCGTCGGCTGGCTGGCCGCCGTCGCGGGCACGGTGTTCATCGACCGCCGCCGCACCGCCGCCAAGGCGCAGGGCGACGTGCTGCTGGCGCGGCTGGGCGAGGGCGCGCTGCTCTGCCTGTTCCCCGAGGGCACCTCGTCGGACGGGCTGCGCGTGCTGCCCTTCAAGTCGGCGCTGCTGTCGGCCCTGTATCACGAGACGGTCTGCGACGTGGTCTGGGTCCAGCCCGTGACGCTGAACTGGCTGGCCCCGCCCGGCCAGCCGGCGGCCTTCTTCGGCTGGTGGGGCACGATGGGCTTCGAGGCGCACATCTGGAGCGTGCTGTGCCGCAGCCGCGGCGCGGGCGTCGAGATCCTGTTCCACGAACCCCGCCCCGCGCAGGCCTTCCCCGACCGCAAGACCCTGGCCCGCCACGCCGAGGACCGCGTGCGCAGCGCCAAGCGCCCGGCGGAGTGACGCGCGGCTGGGCCTAGGGGCCGCCCGCCGCGATCTGGGGGAACACGCTGGCCACCGCCACGGCGAAGATCAGCGCGTTGGCCAGCGCCCCGGCCGCCGGATGGCCCGTCGCGCGGTAGGTCCAGCCGCTGAACAGGCCGAACACGAGGAAGAAAAGCACCAGCGCCGGCGCCAGGATGATCAGGAAGAACAGCCGCTCGAGGTCCAGCGCCACGGCCCCCGCGAGCGACAGCAGGAAGGCCGCCTTGCTGGCGGCATAGGCCCAGCGGGGCGCCCCCGTGCCGCGGGTCAGCCATTCGTCGGCCAGAAACCACGGGATCATCCCCAGCAGCATCAGCCCCAGCAGCGGCGCCCGCGCCGCCGTCGGCCAGAACGACGACACCTGCGCCTCGAGCGCGCCGCCCACCGCCAGCAGCCCCCAGCCCGCCATCGCCGCCGCCCCCAGCGCCAGCCGGTCGGGCCGCAGCCGCGCCCCCGACCCGCGCAGCGCCCCGAACCCGGCCATGACCCCCGCGGTCAGCAGGCCGTAAAGCGCGAAATGCAGCGCCAGATAATCGCCGACCACCACCGGCAGCAGCCGCGTCTCGACCTGCGTCGCGATCGGCGGCGTCAGGACCGCAGGCAGCAGCAGCGCCAGCCACAGCCGACGCCCCCGCAGCCCGGCCCCCGCCGGAGGGTCCGCCGCACGCGGCAGCAGCGCCGACAGCGGCCAGGCGGCGAGCGTCAGCCCGGCCAGCAGCAGCGCCACCCAGCGCCCGCGCGCGTCGCCGATCCCGGGCCCGAGCCGCGCGAACACGGCGTTCAGCCACGCCACCGCCTCGCCGGTCGCCGTCGCGCTGTAGAGCACCGCGATGTGCTCGACATCGGGCGCGATCGCGACGCGCCGCCCGCCCGCGCCGCCCGGATCGCCATGGGTCTCGCCGGCCCGCGCGCCCGCGCCGGCGGTCAGGCGCAGCACGCGCAGCGCCTCCTCCGCCAGCCCGCCCTCCCATTCGCCGACGACGACCAGCAGGTTGCGCGGCGCGTCGGCGGTGACGACCGGCGAGAACATCGACACCGCCACCGTCGCGGCGATGGACGGGTCGGCGATTGCCGCGCGCACGATCACGTCCGAGGCCATCGAGTGCCCCAGCAGCGCCACGCGCCCATCCCCCTCCGGCAGCGCGCGCGCGGCGGCGATCACCGCCTGCAGCTGCGCGACCAGCGCCGCGGTCGCCCCGTCCTCGGCGGTCACGTCGCCGGTCAGGGGCAGGGGGTGGGCGCCGTGGCCGAGGAAGTCGAAGGACAGCGCGGCATAGCCCGCCCGCGCCAGCGCCGCCGCGAAGGGCCGCATCAGCGGGCGCGATCCCGCGAAGCCATGCGCCACCACCACCACCGGGGCGGGCGGCCCGCCGCGCAGGGTCGTCAGCGTCGCCGGCGTCGCGCCGATGGACAGGTCGCGCCGCAGCAGCCCCGATTCGGCCGCCCGCAGTCCCCAGAGCGACAGCGCGATCATCACGGCCGCGGCCAGCGCGGCGACAAGGCGGGCAGGGCGGGGGAGCGGCATGGACGGGGGCCTTCGGCGGGGATGCGTCGCCGCAAGACATGGCGCATCGCGGCGGCGGCGGCGAGGCTCGCGCGCCGTCTGGCCGACGGCGGCGCGGCGGCGTAGCCTGCGCGCCGCGTCGCTTCCCTCCGCAGGATCCGCCCGTGAGCCACCCGCCCCCGACCCTCCCGCGCCCCTGGCAGGACCGCGGGTCCCGGGCCGCCGCGACGGGCGCGCATCCCCCGCCGGCAGCGCCGGGCGGGGCCATGGACCGCCGAGGCGCCGCATGGGCCAGCTGATCGGCGACATCGCCGCCTTCGCGCTGATGGCGCTGTCCTTCCTGGGCGCGATCACGGCGCGCGCCCTGTCTGCGGCGATCCGCGACCGGGTGCGGACCAGCCACCGCGACTGGTACGCCGCGCTCGCCGCCACGCGCCGGGGCCTCGGCTTCGGCTCGGACGACGAACATGTGCGCCGCCGCCTCACATGGCCGCTGTTGCGCGGACGCCTGCCGCCCGGCCCCGCGGCCGACGCGGAGCTGCGCGCGCTGGCGGGCTGGTTCGGCCTCGCCTTCACCGCGGCCGTGGCGGGCTTCGGCGGCTTCATCCTCGTGGTCGCCCTGCGCGTCGCGCTGTCGTCCGCCTGACGCAGCCGCCGCGGCCCCCGCCTTGAAGCCGTCCGCGCGCCCGCCTAGAAGGCAGGCGACAGCAGCGGAACATGGGACAGGGGGCGCGCCGTGGCCGGCCATTCCAAATGGGCGAACATCCAGCACCGCAAGGGCAAGCAGGATGCCCTGCGCTCGAAGCTGTTCTCCAAGCTGTCGAAGGAAATCACCGTCGCCGCCAAGATGGGCGACCCCGACCCCGACAAGAACCCCCGCCTGCGCCTGGCCGTGAAGGAGGCCAAGGCGAACTCGATGCCCAAGGACAACATCGACCGCGCCATCAAGAAGTCGCAGACCGGCGAAGGCGACGGCTACGAGACCATCCGCTACGAAGGCTACGGCCCCTCGGGCATCGCCTTCATCGTCGAGGCGCTGACCGACAACCGCAACCGCACGGCCAGCAACCTTCGCAGCTACTTCGCCAAGAACGGCGGCAACATGGGCGAGACCGGATCGGTCGCGTTCATGTTCGACCGCGTGGGCGAGATCGTCTATCCCGCCAGCGCCGGTTCGGCCGACGCGGTGATGGAGGCCGCCATCGAGGCGGGGGCGGAGGACGTGCAGTCCGATGGCGAGTCCCATGTCGTCACCTGCGCCGCAGATGACCTCGGCGCGGTCTCGGCCGCGCTCGAGGCGGCGCTGGGCGAGGCCGACACCGCCAAGCTCGTCTGGCGGCCGCAGACCATGACCGAGGTCGGCGAGGACGACGCGCGCGGCCTGATGAAGCTGATCGACGCGCTCGAGGACGACGACGACGTGCAGACCGTGGTGTTCAACGCCGACGTCTCGGCCGACACGCTGCAGAAACTGGCCGGCTGAGTGCTGGCCGAGGCGGCGGCCGCGGGCGTCGCCGCGCTGGCCCTGTGGAGCGGCTGGATCGAGCCGCGGTCGCTGCGGATCCGACGCCACCGCTGCGCCCTGCCGGGGCTGACCGCGCCGCTGCGCGCCGTCGCCATCGGCGATATCCAGGCCTGGCGGCATCACTGGCCCGAACGGCGGCTGCGCGCCGCCTTCGCCCGCGCGCAGGCTGAAGGCCCGGACATCGTGTTCTGGCTGGGCGACTATTTCGACGCGCCGACCGGCGCCGTCCGGCGCTGGCTGCGCGGCCGGCCCCGGCTGGCGGCGGGTTTCGACCGGCTCAAGACCCCGATGCGCCAGATCGCCGACGCCATGGGCACGCTGAGCGCGCCGATGGGCGCCTACGCGGTGCTCGGCAACCATGACTGGGCGTGGTCTGGCGCCGAGGTGGCCGCGCATCTGCGCCGGGCGGGCATCCGTCCGCTGATCGGCGAGGCGGTCGTGGCGGTGCATCCGGTCGGCGGGACGCGCCTGAGCGTGGTCGGGCTCGACGATGCCAGTTCGGGCCGGCCCCCGGGCTGGGCGCGGATCGGCCCCGGCGCGGCCCCGCCGGTGGTGGCGCTGACCCATGCGCCCGACCTCTGGCCGCAGCTCGCGCCCCGCCCGGCCCTGACGCTGGCCGGGCACAGCCATGGCGGGCAGGTCGCGCCCTTCGGCCGCCGCCGCCCGCCGCGCCTGCCGCAGGGCGCGCGCGCGCATCCCTATGGCTGGTACGGGGGGGATGGCGGGCGGCTCTACGTCACCGCCGGCATCGGCGCCTCGCCGCCGCCCGTGCGGATGAACGCGCCGCCGGAGATCGTGGTGATCGACCTGCTGCCCGCGCCGCTTTCCCGCGACCCGGACGGACCCGAAAGGTTCCGTTCACCAGAAAAGGCTCTGTAAACCAAGATCTTCCTTCAAAAACAACTGTCCCCACCTCGGACATCCTTCACTCGGGGCGGTCGCCGCCCTAGGCTGCGTCCCGCCCCCCGAACCCCGAGCGCCCGCCATGACCGATGCCCGCCGCCTGATCGCCGCCCTCGGCCTCGCCCCCCACCCCGAGGGCGGCTGGTATCGCGAGACCTGGCGTGCGCCGGCGGAGCCGGGCCGGCGCGCGGCCGGCACCGCGATCTACTACCTTCTCGAGGCCGACCAGTTCAGCCACTGGCACCGCATCGACGCCGCGGAGGTCTGGCACCACTACGCCGGCGCGCCGCTGTCGCTGACCGTCTCGCCCAACGGCCACGACGCCGAGGCGCGGCTGCTGGGGCCGGATCCGCTGGCCGGGCAGCACCCGCAGATCGTGGTGCCGGCGGGCTGGTGGCAGTGCGCGACCTCGCTCGGGGCCTTCACGCTGGCGGGCTGCACCGTGGCCCCGGGCTTCGACTTCGCGGGCTTCGAAATGGCACCGCCCGACTGGCGGCCCGTCCCGCGCGGTCCCGCCGCATGAGCGCGCGCCTCTACCTCGTGACCCCGCCGGCCTTCGAGCCCGCCGCCCTCGCGCCGCGCCTCGCGCAGGCACTCGAGGCGGGCGGCGTCGCCTGCGTGCGGCTGGACATCGCGGCCGGCGAGGCGGCGATCCGCGCGGCCGCCGCGGCGCTTGCCCCCCTCTGCGCCGCGCGCGACGTGCCCCTGGTGCTGGCCGAGCACCCGCGGCTGGCGGCCGAGCTGCGGCTCGACGGCGTGCACCTGCGCGAAGGCGGCGTGCAGGCGATCCGCGCCGCGCGCGCCCTGTTCGGCGAGGCGGGCATCGTCGGGGCCTGGGCCGGGGCCTCGCGGCACCGCGGCATGGTCGCGGCGGAGGCCGGGGCGGATTACGTCGCGCTGGGGCCCGTCCGCGCCGGGGCGCTCGGCGACGGGGCGGAGGCCGACGCGGGGCTGTTCGCCTGGTGGGCCGAGATCATCGAGACGCCCTGCGTCGCCGAAGGCGGCCTGACGCCCGCCATCGCCGCGGAACTGGCCGCGACGGCCGATTTCTTCGCTCCGCGCGCGAGCGTCTGGGACCACCCCGACGGCCCCGCCGCGGCCGTCGCCGCCTATGCGGCGGCGCTGGCGCGGGGCTGATCCGGGCCGCGTCAGCCCTCGCCCCGCAGAATGGCGAGGAAGGCCGGCCCGAAGCGCTCGGCCTTCTGCGCGCCGACGCCGGGCAGCCGCGCCAGCGCCTCGAGGTCGCGCGGCCGCGCCTCCACGATCCGCGCCAGCACGGCGCGCGGCAGCGACAGGAACTTGCCCGCCCCGTCCTCGCCGCGCGAAAGCCGCGCCTGCGCGGCCTCGAGCGCATCGAACACCGGCCCGTCCTCGCCCGCCACGCGCAGGCGCGCCGGGTGCGGGGCCTCCGCTGTCTCCCCGCGCAGGGCGGCGAGGAAGGCGGGGCCGTACTGCGCCAGCTTCTTCGCGCCCACCCCGTGGCATCCGGCCAGCGCGTCGAGGCTGTCGGGCTTGAGCGTCGCCATCTCGATCAGGGTGCGGTCGGCGAACACCACGTAGGCCGGCACGCCCTGCGCCTCTGCCAGCCGCCGCCGCACGGACTTCAGCGCGCCGAGCAGCGGTTCGTCGTCGGCGGCTACCAGCGCCGCTGGGGCGGGGCGCTCGGCCCGCGCCGGCCGGGCGGGGTCGTCGCGCAACTCGATGCGCCGCTCGCCCTTCAGGACCGGCCGCGCGCCTTCGGCGACGCGCCAGGCGCCGTGGCGCTCGGGATCGATCCAGACCAGCCCCTGGCCCGCGAGCTGGCGGAAGACGCCCTTCCAGTGACCCGCCGCCAGATCCGACCCGACGCCGAAGGTCGGCAGCGCGTCATGGCCGCGGGCGCGCACCCGCTCCGTCGCCTCGCCGCGCAGCACCGCCACCAGATGCTCCAGCCCGAAGCGCTCGCCCGTCCGCAGGATGGCCGACAGGGCCTTCTGCGCCAGCACCGTGCCGTCGATCAGCGGCACCGGGTTGCGGCACAGGTCGCAGGCTCCGCAGGGCGCGGCAGCCTCGCCGAAATAGGCCAGCAGCGTCACGCGCCGGCAGCGCGGAGCCTCGGCCAGCCCCACCAGCGCGTCGAGCCGGGCGTGGTCGGCGCGCTTGCGGGCGTCGGGGGCGGGGCTTTCGTCGATGCGCGCGCGCTGCAGGCGGATGTCGTCCATGCCCCACAGCGTCAGCGTCTCGGCCGGCGCGCCGTCGCGGCCCGCGCGACCGATCTCCTGATAGTAGGCCTCGACCGATTTCGGAAGGTCGGCGTGCATGACCCAGCGGATGTCGGGCTTGTCCACCCCCATCCCGAAGGCGACGGTCGCGACCATCACCATGTCGTCGTCGCGCTGGAAGCGGTCCTGCCGCGCCTCGCGCGTCGGGCCGTCGAGCCCGGCGTGGTAGGCGAGCGCCGGCAGGCCCGCCGCGGCCAGCGCCTCGGCCAGCGCCTCGGTGCGCGCGCGGGAGCCGGCGTAGACGATGCCCGACCGGCCCCGCCGGGCCTGCGCATAGGCCAGCACCTGCTCGCGCGGCCGGTCCTTCGGGGCGAAGGCGAGGAACAGGTTGGGCCGGTCGAAGCCGCGCAGGAAGGTCTCGGGCGCGCAATCGAACAGCTTCTCCGCGATCTCCGCCCGGGTCTCGGCATCCGCCGTGGCGGTGAAGGCCGCAGTCTGCACGCCCCCGAGGCTGCGCCGAAGCTCGCCCAAGCGCAAGTAGTCCGGGCGGAAGTCGTGGCCCCACTGGCTGACGCAATGGGCCTCGTCGACCGCCAGAAGGGCCACCTTGGCGCGGCGCAGCAGGGCGGCGGAGGCGGCGATGCGCTCCGGCGCCATGTAGAGCAGCTTGAGCCGGCCCGCCGACAGCGCGGCGAGCACGCGGTCGGTCTCGTCCGGGGCGTTGGCGGAGGTCAGCGCGCCGGCCTCGACGCCCGCCTGCCGCAGGCCCAGCACCTGGTCGCGCATCAGCGCGATCAGGGGCGAGACCACCACCGTGACGCCGGGCCGCGCGAGGGCGGGAAGCTGATAGCACAGGGACTTGCCACCGCCGGTGGGCATGATCGCCAGCACGTCGCGGCCCGCGATCACCGCCTCGACGATCTCGCGCTGGCCGGGGCGGAAATCGTCGAAGCCGAACACGGCCTTCAGAAGCTGGCGGGGATCTTCGGTCATGGCGTGCCGGGCAGTCGCTGGGGTGTCGGGCCGCAGCTATGCCCGGGATCGGCGGGAGAGGCCACCGGCGATCCGCGCGGGGCGCGGCGAATGCGCGGCAAGGGAACGGGCCATGGCGCGCTCTTCGCCGCCCGCGCCGCGCGCCCCGCCTCGCCCACGCCTCAGTAACGTCGCAGGCTTCCGCCGCGAAACCCGAGGACGACACCCAAGGCCGAGGAGGCCCCCGTGCGCGACCGCTACGGACTCGACCACGCGACCGACGCGACCGAGGCGGTGCGTGCCTTCGAGGCGGCGAGCCACGCGGCGCTCGCGCATCGCCCCGGCGGGGCCGAGGCGCTGGCGGCGGCGCTGGATGCCGATCCCGGCCTCGCCGCCGCCCATGCCCTGCGCGGCCACGCCACCGTGATCCTCGCCCGCGCGGAACTGGCCGGGGCGGCGCGCGCCGCACTGGCGCAGGCGCGCCTGTCGCAGGCGCGGCGGCGGGCTGGCGAGGGCGAGCGGGCGCTGGTCGAGGCGCTGGCGCTGGCGGTGGAGGGCGGGCTGGCCGAGGCGGGCGCGCGGCTGGCCAAGCGCGCCGCCGAGGCCCCGCGCGAGCTGCTGGCGATCAAGCTGTCGCATGCCTATCACTTCATGACCGGCGCGCCGGCGGCGATGCGCGCCACGGGCGCGGCCGCGCTGCCGCATTGGCGCGACGACATGCCCGGCGCGGGGTTCCTCCACGGGCTGCACGCCTTCGCGCTGGAGGAGACGGGCGACTGGGGCGCGGCCGAGGCCGCGGGGCGGCGGGCCACGGCGCTCGAGCCGCTGGACGCCTGGGGCGCGCATGCCGTGGTGCATGTGTTCGAGAGCGACGGGCGCACGGCGGAGGGGGTGGCGTGGCTCGAGGCGCGACGCCCCCACTGGTCCGGCTGCAACAATTTCGCCGGGCACATGGCCTGGCATCTGGCGCTGTTCCACCTGGAGCGGCGCGCGCATGACCGGGTCCTGGCGCTTTACGACGAGGCAATCCGGGCCGAGCCGACCGAGGATTTCCGCGACGTGGCCAATGCCGCCTCGCTGCTGTGGCGGCTGGGGCAGGAAGGAGTGGCGGTGGGCGACCGGTGGTCGGAACTGCGCGCCATCGCCGCGCGCCGCCGCGCCGACACGACGCTGGCCTTCGCCGCGCTACATCACCTGCTGGGGCTGGCGGCGACGGGGGCGCGGGCCGAGGCGGCCGAGCTGTTGGCCGCGCTCGAGGCCGCGCCGGGGGCGGCCGCGCGGGTCGCGGCGCCGCTGGGCCGCCTGATCGCAGGGCTGCGGCCCCGTGCCGACGCCCCCTGCCTCGCGCGGCTGGCGGCGATGACGCCGCGGCTGGGCGGCAGCCATGCCCAGCGCGACGTGTTCCTGCGCACGCTGGCGCTGCATGCCGCCGCGAGCGGCGACCATGCGGGTCTCGACGCCGTGCTGCGCCTGCGCCGCACCCAGCGCCGCGACGACCGCTTCGCCCGGGCGCTTGCCGGTCGGGCCGCGGCGTGACCCGCGGGGGGCGGGGCGCGATGACGGGGGAATACGGGCTGATGCCGATGAGCGGACTGCGCGTCGCCGATGTCGTGGCCCGGACGCTGGCGGCGCATGGCGTGCGCCACGCCTTCGGCATGCCGGGGGGCGAGGTGGTGACGCTGATCGACGCGCTGGAGGCGGCGGGGATCGCCTTCGCGCTGATGCGCGACGAGACCGCGGCCGCCATCGCCGCCGCGGGTGCCGCGACCCTGACCGGCGCGCCGGGCCTGCTGGTCACCACTCTTGGGCCCGGAATCGCGAGCGCCGTGAACGGCCTGATGGATGCGGCGCAGGAGCGCGCGCCGGTGATCGCGCTGTCGGGCGCGGTCGAGGCGGGGCTGCGCGGGCGCTACACCCACCAGATCGTCGACCATGCCGCGCTGCTGCGCGCCGTGGTGAAGGGCAGCTTCGCCGTCGCCCCGCAGGGGGCGGGCGCGACCGTGGCGCGGGCCGCGGCGCTGGCGCTGGCCGGGCCGCCCGGGCCGGTGCACCTCGACCTCGCCCCCGACGTAGCGGCGTCGCCCGCGCAGGACGCGCCGCGGGCCGAGCCGCGGCGCGCGGCGCCGGGGCCGGACCCGGCCGACCCGGCCCTCGCCGCGCTGGCCGACCGGATGGCGCGGGCGGCGCGCCCGCTGATCCTTGCCGGTTGGGAGGCCGCGCGGGCGGGCGCCGATCTCGCCGCGCTCGCGACGGCCTGGGGCGCGCCGGTGGTGACGGGCTACAAGGCGAAGGGCCTGATCCCCGAGGATCATCCGCTGGCGCTGGGGGCCGCCGGGCTGTCGCCTCTGGCGGACCGCGCGCTGCTGCCGCTGGCGGGCGCGGCGGATGCGGTGCTGCTGCTGGGCCACGACCCCATCGAGATGCGCCCCGGCTGGATGGACCCCTTCGGCGTGGCATGGGTCGCCGAGGTCTCGGCCGCGCCGGCCGATCACGGCCTGCACGCGGCCGACATGCGCCTGACCGCCTGTCCCGCCGCGGCCGCCGCCGCGCTGGCGCGGATGCTGCCGCCCGGCGTCGCGCGCTGGCCCGGCGGCGAGCCGGCGGCGGCGCGCGACGCGCTGGCCGAGTCCTTCGCGCCGCCCGGGCCATGGGGGCCGCATGCCGTTGTCGAAACCCTGCGCGCCGCGCTGCCCGACGACGCCATCGTGACTGTTGACAGCGGCGCGCATCGCATCCTGCTGTCGCAGATCTGGGTCGCGCGCCGGCCGCTGACCCTGCTGCAGTCGGCCGGCTGGTGCACCATGGGCGCGGCGCTGCCGCTGGCCGCGGGGGCGGCGACCGTCGCGCCGGGGCGGCGGGTCGTGGCGGTTCTGGGCGACGGCTGCCTCGAGCTGACGCTGGGCGAACTGGGGACGCTGCGCGACCGTGGCCTGCCGGTGACCGTGGTGGTGCTGCAGGACGAGAGCCTGGCGCTGATCGCGCTGAAGCAGGCGCAGGCGGGGCTGGCGCCCGCGGGCGTGGCGCTGGGGCGCACCGACTACGCCGCCGTGGCGCGCGCCTTCGGCGGCCATGGCGAGACCGCGCGCGACGCCTGCGCGTTGCGCGCCGCGCTCGACGCCGCCGCCGGCCGCGCGGGCTTCAGCCTGATCGCCTGCCCGGTGTCGGCGGGGGACTACGCCGGGCGGATCTGACCGCGGCAGGGGGCCGCAGGCGGGGCGCGGGGCAAACGTCATGGTCCTTTCATAGACTTGTCCGCAAAACAGGGGGGGAACGGCCGTGATGATGGAATCGGTTGGCATCGTGGGTCAGGCGCTGGACGTCCTCGCCGCCCTGTTCGTGTTCGCGATCGGCGTCGGGCTGGTCGCCGTCGTCTGGATGTTCTTTGTCGACTATCTCCAGACGCGCGATGCGATCCGACAGAATTTTCCTGTCATCGGACGCTTCCGCAACCTGTTCACCAAATTGGGCGAGTTCTTCCGTCAGTACTTCTTTGCGATGGACCGCGAGGAGATGCCGTTCAACCGCGCGCACCGCAACTGGATCTCGGCTGCGACGACGGGCACGGACAACACCATCGCCTTCGGGTCGACCAAGAACGTCACCGTCCCCGGCACGGTGCTGTTCGTGAATCACCCGTTCCCCGACAACGACATCGAGAAATCCCCGACGAGGCCGCTGCGCATCGGCCCGCATTGCCGCGAGCCCTACGACGCGCCGTCCTTCTTCAACGTCTCGGCCATGAGCTACGGGGCGATCTCGCGCCCCGCGGTGCAGGCGCTGTCGCGCGGCGCGGCGCGGGCGGGGTGCTGGCTGAACACCGGGGAAGGGGGGCTGTCGCCCTGGCATCTCGAGGGCGGTTGCGACGTGGTGTTCCAGTTCGGGACCGCGAAATACGGCGTGCGCGACGAGGCCGGCCGGCTGTGCGACGAGAAGCTGCGCGCTGTCGCCGCACACGCGAAGGTGCGGATGATCGAGATCAAGCTGAGCCAGGGGGCAAAGCCCGGCAAGGGCGGGATCCTGCCCGGGGCCAAGGTCAACGCCGAGATCGCCGCGATCCGCGGCATCCCGGTCGGCCAGCCCTCGATCTCGCCCAACCGCCATGTCGACATCGCGAGCGTCGAGGACCTTCTCGACATGATCGACCGCATCCGGACGGTCACGGGCAAGCCGGTCGGGTTCAAGTCTGTGTTCGGCGACGACGCCTGGCTCGACGCCCTGTGCCTCGCGGTGGCGCTTCGGGGGCGGGAGAGCGCGCCGGACTTCATCACCGTGGACGGCGGCGACGGCGGCACCGGTGCGGCGCCGCAGCCGTTGATGGACAATGTCGGCCTGCCGCTGCGCGAGGCGCTGCCCATGGTCGCCGACGCGCTGCACCGCCATGGCCTGCGCGAGCGGGTGCGGCTGGTGGCCTCGGGCAAGCTGGTGACGCCGGCCTCGGTGGCCTGGGCGCTGGGGATGGGCGCGGATTTCGTGCAGTCGGCGCGCGGCTTCATGTTCGCGCTGGGCTGCATCCAGGCGCTGAAGTGCAACCGCAACACCTGTCCCACGGGCATCACCACGCACCAGCCGCATCTCATCGACGCGCTCGATCCGCGCGAGAAATCGGTGCGGGTGGCGAACTACCACGCCAACGTCGTGCATGACGTCGAGGTGCTGGCCCACAGCTGCGGCGTGCACGAGCCGCGCGAGATCGGGCGGCGGCACATGCGCGTGGTTCAGGCGGACGGGCGGTCGGTGCCGATGGCGCGGATCTGGCCATGGCCGGAGCGCACCGCCGCCGCGAGCCTTGCCGCCGAGTGACGCGCGCCGCATGACCAAGCCGTCGCCCCGCCGACACGCCGGCCATGTCAAGACCGTGAACCTCGCGCTGCAGGGCGGCGGGGCGCACGGGGCCTTCACCTGGGGCGTGCTCGACAAGCTGCTGGAGGAAGACCGCATTTGGATCGAGGCGATCTCCGGGGCCTCGGCCGGGGCGATGAATGCGGTGGTTCTGGCGCAGGGGCTTCACGAGGGGGGCGCCGCGCAGGCGCGGGTGCGGCTGCGGGAGTTCTGGAAGGCGATCAGCGACAGCGCGCGCCTGTCGCCGATCCGCCGCCCGCCGCACGCCCGGATGGCGGGGTCGTGGTCGCTGGCGGGATCGCCGCTTTACGCGCTGTTCGACATGATGAACCGCATGATGTCGCCGTACGAGCGGAATCCGTTCGACTTCAACCCCTTACGCGAAGTGGTGAAGAGGTCGGTCGACTTCGCCAAGGTGCGCGCCTGCCGCGAGGTCGAGCTGTTCATCGGCGCGACCAATGTGCGGACGGGGCGGGGCAGGGTGTTCCACCGCGAGGAGGCGACGCTGGACGTGGTGATGGCGTCGGCCTGCCTGCCGACGCTGCACCGCGCGGTCGAGATCGACGGCGAGGCCTACTGGGACGGCGGCTACATGGGCAACCCGCCGCTGTTCCCGTTCTTCGACGGCAGCCCGGCCGACGACATCGTGATCATCCAGATCAACCCGGTCACGCGGGACGAACTGCCCCGGACCGCGCAGGACATCCTGAACCGCATCAACGAGATCACCTTCAACAGCGCGCTGCTGCACGAACTGCGCGCCATCGATTTCGTGAAGCGGCTGCTCGAGAGCGGGCAGCTGAGCCCCGAGCGCTACCGGCGGATGCACGTCCATGTCATCGCCTCGCGCAAGCGGATGCGTCCGCTGGATGCGTCGAGCAAGCTGAACGTGGAGTGGCCATTCCTGCTGTGGCTGCACGAGGTGGGGCGCGATACCTGCCGCAAGTGGATCGCGGACAATTTCGACAGCCTGGGCGCGCATTCGACCGTGAATGTGCGGGAGATGTTCGAGGGCGCGGGCGGCAATCTGCCGGCGCAGTCGCCCTCGGCAATCCGCGCCTGAGCGCAGGCCGGTCAGCCGCTTTTCAGCCTGCCGATCAGGGCGACCATGCCGGCCCCGCCGGCCGCTGCGCCGAGCATCGACAGGGGCGGCCAGCCGAGCCCCAAGCCGGTCAGCAGCGCGCCGCCCGCGACGCCGCCGCCGAGACCCAGCAGCGCATCGCCGACCGGGCCCATCGCGGTCGTCTTGCGCTTGCCGAACAGCCAGCCCCCGGCCGCGCCCAGCGCCAGCCACAGCAGGAAGATCATGCGGTGCCCCCGTTGCCTTGCCGGCGCGAGCCTGCCCCGGATCGGGGCGGCCCTCAAGCGCCCAGGCGTGGCCTGTGCCGCTACTGCGCGGCCAGCGCGGGGCGCGCCAGCGTCTCGGGCTGCGGCGAGAAACGGGCGTGCAGCGGCAGCAGCGCCGCGCCCAGCATGCGCGCATCGGCCCCGATGCCCCCGCAGGCCACGCGCAGGGGGCTGAGGCCCGCGAAGTCGAAGCCGCCGATCCCCGCCGCCACGGCGGCCACCAGCGCGGCCAGCCGGCGGCGGCCGAGCGCGCCGTCGATCACCACGGTCTCGAAGTCGACCACGCCCGCGGCCGCGACGGCGCAGCGCGCGATGGCGGGCCCCGCGCGGTCCAGCCAGCGCGCGAAGGCGGCCTCGGCGCGCGGGTCGCCCGGTGCCTCGGCCGCGATCGCTGCGCGCGGCTCGCAGCCCGCCTCGCGCAGCATGCGCTCGAGCACCACCAGCGAGGCCTCGTGGATCAGCTGGCGCGGCCGACCGTCCGGGCCCGCGCCCGGCATGGGCATCGAGCCGATGGCCCCGGCATTGCCCCGCCCGCCATGCAGCAGCCGCCCGCCGACGATCACGCCGCCGCCGATGAAGGCCCCGACATGGACGTAGAGGGTGTTCGGCGTCGCGGCGCCCGCGCCCGAGGCGAGTTCCGCCGCGCAGGCGGCGGTGGCGTCGTTGTAGAGCTGCGCGGGCAGGCCGGCGGCGGCGCCGAGTTCGGCGGCCGGATCCGCGCCCTGCCAGTCGGCCAGCGCCTCGGGCGGCAGGCCCAGCTCGTCGGACCAGAGATGGAGCTGCCCCGGCAGCGCCACGCCCAGACCCGCGACGCGCGCCCGTTCGGCCTGCGTCAGCGGCGCGAGCACGGCGCGCAGGCCTGCCGACGCCAGCGTCATCGCCGGGACGCGCAGCGGCGCGTCGTAGGGGGACCGGCTTGTCTCGATCACGCGGCCGGTGAAGTCGACAAGCGCCGCATCGACGCTGCGCCGGCCGATCTTCAGACCCACCGCGAAGGCCCCGCGCGGGTTCAGCGCCAGCGGCGTCATGGGCTGGCCGATGCGGCCGCGGATCTTGGCGTTCTCGAGCAGCATCCCGTCGGCCAGCAGCTCGCGCACGATCACCGCCGCCGCCTGGGCGCTGAGGCCGGTGACGCGCGCGAGTTCCGCCTTCGAGAGCGGCCCATGGCTGCGGATCGCGTCGTAGATCAGCCTTTCGTTGTAGGCGCGCAGCGCGCTCGAATCCCCGCCCCGCATGGTCGGCCCTCCGTTTCCCCGGCCCAGCATGCGGTGATCTACTAAGAAAGGCAATATGATTTAGTAATTGACGAATCACCAAGGCGCGCCCAGTGTCCGGGCCATGGCGGGAGACATCGCCGCCGAAAGAAACCTCGGGAGGATGCCATGACCATCAGGAACGCGCTGCTCGCCACCGCCGCCCTCTGCGCCGCGATGGGATCGGGGGCCGCGCAGGCCGCCGACATCGTCGGCCTCATCACCAAGACCAATACCAACCCGTTCTTCGTGAAGATGCGCGAAGGGGCCGAGGCGCGCGCCAAGGAGGTCGGACTCGAGTTCCGCAGCTTCGCCGGCAAGTATGACGGCGACACCGAGGCGCAGATCGAGGCCATCGAGAGCCTGGTTGCCGCCGGCGCCAGGGGCATCCTGATCACCCCGTCCGATCCGGCCGCGCTGGCGGACACCGTGCGCAGGGCGCGCGAGGCCGGGCTGCTGGTCATCGCGCTCGACACGCCCTTCGACCCGCCCGAGGCCGCCGACGCCACCTTCGCCACCGACAACCGCCTGGCGGGCGAACTGATCGGCCGCTGGGCCGCCGCGACCATGGGCGAGGGGGCGGCGACAGCCAAGATCGCGACGCTCGACCTGTCGCCTGCGCAGATCACCGTGGATGTGCTGCGCAATTAGGGCTTCCTCGCCGGCTTCGGCGTCGACGTGGCGGATGCGAACAGGATGCACGACGAGACCGACCCGCGCATCGTCGGCGGCGACAGCACGCTGGGCGCCGAGGAGGGCGGGCGGACCGCCATGGAGAACCTGCTGCAGAAGGACCCCGGCATCACGGTGGTGCACACGATCAACGAACCCGCCGCGGCCGGCGCCTACGAGGCGCTGCGCGCCTTCGGCAAGGAGCGCGACGTGCTGATCGTGTCGGTCGACGGCGGCTGCCCCGGCGTGCGCAACGTCGCGGCGGGCGTGATCGGCGCCACCTCGATGCAGTTCCCGCTGCAGATGGCCTCGCTGGGCGTCGATGCGGTGAAGGCCTTCGCCGAGACCGGCGCGAAGCCCGAACCGACCCCCGGCCTCGACTTCTTCAACACCGGCGTCGAGCTGGTGACCGACCGGCCGGTGGAGGGGATCCCCTCGATCACCTCGGAGCAGGCCCTGGCGAAGTGCTGGGGCTGACGGCCAAGCGGGGCTGAAGCGCCCCGCCCGATACGGATGCGGTGCTTAAGCGCCCCGCCCGATACGACTGGCCGACCGACCCGGCGCCGCGGCGCCGGACCGAACCGTGAGGGGGGCGGCGCGCATCGCCCCCCCGGACAGGGCCGTGCGCCCGAGGAGGAGCCGCCATGACCGACACCACGCCCGCGGGTCCGCCCCGCGCAATGCAGGATTTCGAGCGCACGCTCGAAGGGGCCGCGACCGGGGTCGCGCAGTTCGAGGAGCGCGCCAAATCGCCCGTCGAGCGCGCCCAGGCCTTCCTGCACGACAACCCGACCGCCGCGCCCGCGCTGGTGCTGGCGCTGTCCTGCGCCGTGTTCGGGGCCGTCGCGCCGAATTTCTTCTCGGCCTTCAACCTGTCGCTGATCATCCAGCAGGTGACGGTGATCGGGATCCTCGGGGCCGCGCAGACGCTGGTGATCCTGACCGCCGGCATCGACCTGTCCATCGCGGCGATCATGGTGCTGAGCTACATGGTCATGGCGCGGCTGGCGGTCGAAGGCGGCGCGCCGGCGCCGTTGGCGATCCTGATCGGGCTGGGCGTGGGGCTGGCCTGCGGGCTGCTGAACGGCTCGCTCGCCACCCGGGCGCGGCTGCTGCCGGTGGCCGCGGCGGCGCTGACCTGGTTCGTGGCGCTGCAGGCCGGGCTGCCGCTGATCTGGGCGCTGCCGCTGGGGATGCTGGTGGGCCTCGGGCTCGGCTTTTCCGGCGTCGGCCCCGCGCCGGCCCTGCGCCTGCCGCCCTTCATCGTGACGCTGGGGGCCTGGTCGATCTTCTTCGCGCTGAACCTGTGGTATTCGCAGGCCCAGACCGTGCGCAGCCAGGACATCGACGCGGCTGCGCCCATGCTGAAATGGTTCGGTCTGCGGGTCGACGTGCTGGGCGCGCAGTTCACGCTGGGATCCTTCCTGATGGTCGGGGTGTTCGCGGTGCTGTGGTACGCGCTGTCGGCCACGGCCTGGGGCCGCGCGGTCTATGCGGTGGGCGACGACAAGGACGCGGCCGAGCTGTCGGGCATCCGCACCGACCGGGTGCTGGCCTCGGTCTACGGCGTCGCCGGTCTGCTGGCGGGCGTCGCCGGCTGGGCGGCCATCGGCCGGGTCGGCTCGGCCTCGCCGCAATCCTTCTACGAAGGCAACCTCGACGCGATCACGGCGGTGGTGATCGGGGGCACCTCGCTGTTCGGCGGGCGCGGCGCGATCTTCGGCACCCTGATCGGGGCGCTGATCGTGGGCGTGTTCCGGTCCGGGCTGAAACTCGCGGGGGTGGACGTGCTGTGGCAGACTTTCGCCGTGGGCCTGCTGATCATCGTCGCCGTCGCCATGGACCAGTGGATCCGGAGGGTCTCCGCATGAGCACGTCCCAGACCGCCCGCCCGGTGGTGAAGGCCCGGGGCCTCGTGAAGCGCTATGGCCGGGTCACCGCCATCGATCACGCCGACTTCGACCTGATGCCGGGCGAGATCCTCGCCGTGATCGGCGACAATGGGGCCGGGAAATCCACGCTGATCAAAGCGCTGTGCGGCGCCGTGCAGATCGACGACGGCGTGATCGAGATCGACGGGCAGGACCGCCGCTTCGCCTCGCCCATCGAGGCCCGGGACTTCGGCATCGAGACCGTCTACCAGAGCCTCGCGCTGTCGCCCGCCCTGTCGATCGTGGACAACATGTTCCTCGGGCGCGAACTGCTGAAGCCCGGCCTCGCCGGGCGCTGGCTGAAGCTGCTGGACAAGGGCCGCATGCGCGCCTTCGCCCGGGACAAGCTGTCCGAGCTGGGGCTGATGACCGTGCAGAACATCGACCAGGCGGTCGAGACGCTGTCGGGCGGCCAGCGCCAGGGCGTCGCCGTGGCCCGCGCCGCGGCCTTCGCGACGAAGTTCGTGATCATGGACGAACCGACCGCCGCGCTGGGCGTCAAGGAAAGCCGCCGGGTGCTGGAGCTGATCAAGGACGTGCGCGACCGCGGCCTGCCGATCGTGCTGATCAGCCACAACATGCCCCATGTCTTCGAGGTGGCCGACCGCATCCACATCCACCGCCTCGGGCGGCGGGCCTGCGTGGTGCGGCCGGGGGAGATCTCGATGTCCGACGCGGTGGCGATCATGACCGGGGCGATGCAGCCCCCCGAAGCGGCGCTGGCGGCATGAGGCGCTCGGCCATCGAGGCGGCGGTGGCCGCGGCGCGCGACGCCTTCGCCGCCGCGGGCTGCCGCCTGCCGCCCTTCGCGGACTGGGGCTTCGCGGCGTGGCGGGCGCAGGCCGACAGCCATGCCGCAACGGCGCGGCTGGGCTGGGACGTCACCGATTACGGCCGCGGCGACTTCGCCTCCTGCGGGCTGACGCTGTTCACCCTGCGCAACGGGAGGCTGGCGGATCTGCAGGCGGGCAGGGGCTTCTGCTACGCCGAGAAGCTGCTGCATGTCGGCGACGGCCAGCTCGCGCCGATGCACCGCCACCTGTGCAAGACCGAGGACATCATCGTGCGCGGCGCGGGAACGCTGGCGCTGGAGTTGCGCCCCGACGCGGGCGGGCGGCCCGACCGGAGCCGCGGCGCGCGCGTGCTGTGCGACGGGCTGTGGCGCGAGACCGGCGCGGACGGGATGCTGCGGCTGGGGCCGGGCGAAAGCGTCACGCTGACGCCCGACGTATGGCACGCCTTCTGGGGCGAGGGCGGCGCGGTGGTGGTGGGCGAGATCTCCTCGGTCAACGACGACGTGACCGACAACGTCTTCGAGGACGCCATCCCGCGCTTTCCGGCCATCGAGGAGGATGCGCCGGCGCGCACGCCGCTGGTCTGCGAGAGGGCCGCGCCATGACCTTCCTTGTGTGCGGCGAGGCGCTTTACGACGTGTTTCTGGGCGAGCCGACGCCGCGGGGCTTCGCGCTCGACGCCCGCATCGGCGGATCGGCATTCAACGCCGCGGTCGGGCTGGCGCGGATGGGGCTGCCGGCGGGGCTGCTGACCGGCGTGGGGACCGACGCGCTGGGGACGCGGCTGGCCGCGGAACTGGCGGCCGAGGGGGCGGACACGGGCTTCCTGTGCCCGAAGCCCCTGCGCACCACGCTGGCGCTGGTGTCGCTGGGGCCCGACGGCGGCGCGGCCTACGCCTTCTACGGCGAGGGCGCGGCGGACCGGGCGGTGACGGAGGCCGATCTGCCGGGGGTGGCCGGCCTGCGCGCGGCGATGTTCGGCTGCCTGTCGCTGCTGTCCGAGCCCACCGGGTCCAGCTTCCTGACGCTGGCGCGCCGGGCGGCGGAGGCGGGGCGGGGGCGGCCTCTGGTGACGCTGGACCCCAACCTGCGGCCCAGCGTCGAGCCGGACATGGTGCGCTGGCGCGCCCGCATCGACGCCTTCGCGGCCCATGCCGACCTGGTGAAGCTGAGCGCCGAGGATCTCGCGACGCTGTATCCCGCGGCGGAGCCGGCGGAGGTCGCGGCGCGCTGGCGCGCCATGGGGGCGTCGCTGGTGGTCCTGACGCGCGGGGGCGAGGGGGCGACCGCCTGGGGGGCGTTCGGGACGGTCTCGGCCCCCGCGCCGGAGGTGCGCGTGGTCGACACGGTGGGGGCGGGGGACGGGTTCCTCGCCGCGCTGCTGGCCGCGCTGGACGCGCGCGGCGCCGCGACGCCGGAGGGCCTCGCGGCGCTGGACGCGGAGGCCGCGGCGCGCGTGCTGGGCTTCGCCGCCCGCGCCGCCGCCATCGCCTGCGGACGCCGCGGCGCCGATCTGGCGCGGCGCGCCGAGCTGGAGGGGGACATCTAGGCCATGGCATCCCGCACCATTCCCGTGCCGCCCTTCGACCTCGTGGTGTTCGGCGCCACCGGCGACCTGGCGCGGCGCAAGCTGATCCCGGCGCTGTTCTCGCGGCTGAAGGCCGGGCAGATCCCGCCCGAGGCGCGGATCCTCGGGGCCGCGCGGTCGGAACTCGACGCCGAGGGGTTCCGCGCGCTGGCGGCGCAGGCGCTGGAGCGCCATGTGCCCGCCGAGCGGCGCGACGCGGAGACGGTCGCTGCCTTCCTGGCGATGCTCGACTTCGTGGCGGTCGATGCCGAGGGCGACGGCTGGGACGCGCTGGCCGAAAGGCTGGGACCGCATTCGGGACGGGTGCGCGCCTTCTATCTGGCCGTCGCTCCGCGCTTTTTCGGCCCCCTGTGCGAAAGGCTGGCCGCGGGCGGCATCGCCACGCCCGAATGCCGCATCGTGATCGAGAAGCCCCTGGGGCGCGACCTCGCCTCGGCCCGCGCGCTGAACGCGCAGCTGGCGCGCCATTACGCCGAGGCGCGGCTGTTCCGCATCGACCATTACCTCGGCAAGGAGACGGTGCAGAACCTGATGGCGATCCGCTTCGCCAATGCGCTGTTCGAGCCGCTGTGGAACGCCCGCCACATCGACCATGTGCAGATCACCGTGGCCGAGAGCGTGGGGATGGAGGGGCGGGGGGGCTACTACGACCGCTCGGGCGCCATGCGCGACATGGTGCAGAACCACCTGATGCAGCTGCTGTGCCTGACCGCCATGGAGCCGCCGTCGCATTTCGACCCCGACCGGGTGCGCGACGAGAAGCTGAAGGTCATCCGCGCGCTCGAGCCCATCGGGCGCGACCGGCTGGCCGCGGACGTGGTGCGCGGCCAGTACCGCGGCTACGCCGATGAGGCCGGCGACCCCGACACCCGTACCGAAAGCTTCGTCGCGCTGCGGGTGCGGGTGGCCACCTGGCGCTGGAACGGCACGCCCTTCTACCTGCGCACCGGCAAGCGGCTGCGGTCGCGGCTGTCCGAGATCGCGGTGCAGTTCCGCGACCCGCCGCATTCGATCTTCGACGCGGCCACGGGCCTGCGCGGCAACGCGCTGGTGATCCGCCTGCAGCCCGACGAGGGGATCACCCTGCGCATGACGGTGAAGGAACCCGGGCCCGGCGGCATGCGGCTGGTCGAGGCGCCGCTGGATATGAGCTTCGCCAAGGCGCTGGGGCCCGCGGGCCTGTCGATCCCCGACGCCTATGAGCGGCTGCTGATGGACGTGATCCGCGGGGACCAGACCCTGTTCATGCGCGGCGACGAGGTCGAGGCCGCCTGGGCCTGGACCGACCCGATCATCGCCGCCTGGGAGGAGGGCGAGCAGCGGCCCGCCCCCTACGACCCCGGATCCTCCGGCCCCGAGGACGCCCTGATGCTGCTGCATCGTGACGGGCGGCGCTGGCGCGAGATCGCCGACTGACCGCCGGAAAGGACAGCGCATGGCCTGGACCCGCATCGATCACCCGAGCCGCGCGGCGCAGGCCGATGCCCTGGCCGGGCTCGTCGCCGCCGATCTGCGCGACGCGCTGCGGCGGCGCGGGCGCGCCGCGCTGGCGGTGCCGGGGGGGACCACGCCCGCAGCCTTCCTGACCGCGCTGGGGGCGCGGGGGCTGGACTGGGAGGGCGTGACCGTGACCCTGACCGACGAGCGCTGGGTCTCGCCGTCGAGCCCGCGGTCGAACGCGCGGCTGGTGGGCGAGACGCTTTTCGCGGGACCGGCGGCGGCCGCCACCTTCGTGCCCCTGCGCGGCGACGGACCCGAACCGCGCGACGGGCTGCACGCGCTGACCACCGCGCTGAACCAGCTCGCGCTGCCGCTCGACGTGGCCGTGCTGGGCATGGGGGCGGACGGGCACACCGCCTCGCTGTTTCCCGGAGCCGACCGGCTGGCCGCGGCGCTGGCCGACGATGCGCCGCCCGCCATGGCGCTGAACGCCCCCGGCGCGGGGGAGCCGCGCGTCACGCTGACCGCACCGGTGCTGTGCGCGGCGCGCCGGGCCTATCTGCTGATCTGCGGGGCCGACAAGGCCGCCGCGCTGGACCGCGCCGCGGGCGAGGGGCCCGTGGCCGATGCGCCGGTGCGCGCGCTGCTGCGCGGGTCGCCCACGCTGGAAATCCATTACGCCGACTGACGCTGCACAAGGAAGGACAGGCCATGCCGCTGCACCCGACAATCGCCGAGGTCACCGCCCGGATCGTCGCGCGCTCGCGCAATGACCGCGCCCGCTATCTCGACCGCTGCCGGCGCATGGCCGAGCGCGGGCCGTCGCGGGCGCATCTGTCCTGCGGCAACATCGCCCATGCGGCGGCCGCCATGGGCCCCGACAAGGAGGCGGTCGCGGGCGGGCGGATCCCGAACCTCGGCATCGTCACCGCCTACAACGACATGCTGTCGGCGCATCAGCCCTTCGAGCGCTTCCCGGCGCTGATCCGCGGGGCGGCCCGTGCCGCAGGCGGCACGGCGCAGGTCGCGGGCGGCGTGCCCGCGATGTGCGATGGGGTCACGCAGGGGCGCCCCGGCATGGAGCTGTCGCTGTTCTCGCGCGACGTCATCGCGCTGGCGGCCGGGGTGGCGCTGAGCCACGACACCTTCGACGCCGCGCTCTACCTCGGCGTCTGCGACAAGATCGTGCCGGGCCTCGTGATCGCCGCCGCGACCTTCGGCCATCTGCCGGCGGTGTTCCTGCCGGCCGGGCCGATGCCCTCGGGCCTGCCCAACGACGCCAAGGCCGCGGTGCGCCAGCGCTTCGCCACCGGCGAGGCCGACCGGGCCGAGCTGCTGGAGGCCGAGATGGCCAGCTATCACAGCCCCGGCACCTGCACCTTCTACGGCACGGCGAACACCAACCAGATGCTGATGGAACTGATGGGCCTGCACCTGCCGGGCGCGAGCTTCGTGAACCCCGACACGCCGCTGCGCGACGCCCTGACGGTGGCGGGGGTCGAGCGCGCGCTGGCCATCACCCATGCCGGCAACGCCTACACCCCGGCGGCCGAGGTGCTGGACGCGCGCGCCTATGTGAACGGCATCGTCGGTCTGCACGCGACTGGGGGCTCGACCAACCTCGCCATCCACCTGATCGCCATGGCGCGGGCGTCGGGCGTGCTGCTGGAATGGCAGGACCTGTCGGACCTGTCGGCCGTCACGCCGCTGATGGCGCGCGTCTATCCCAACGGCATCGCCGACGTGAACCATTTCCACGCCGCGGGGGGGCTCGCCTTCCTGATCGGGAACCTGCTGGAGGCCGGGCTGCTGCACCCCGACACCGTGACGGTCGCGGGCGGGGGCCTCGCCGCCTACACCCGCGAGCCGCGGATCGGGCCGGACGGGGCGCTGCACTGGACGGACGGGCCGCGCGAGACCGGCGCGCCCGGCGTGCTGCGCCCCGCCTGCGACCCGTTCCAGAGCGACGGCGGCATGAAGCTGCTGCGCGGCAACCTTGGGGCGGCGGTGATCAAGACCTCCGCCGTCAAGCCCGAACGGCGCGTGGTGCAGGCCCCGGCCCGGGTGTTCCACGACCAGGAGGCGGTGAAGGCCGCCTTCCGCGCCGGCGACCTGTCGGGCAACGTGGTTGTGGTGGTGCGGTTCCAGGGCCCGCGGGCCAACGGCATGCCGGAGCTGCATTCGCTGACGCCCCCCCTGGGCGTGCTGATGGAGCGCGGCGCGCAGGTGGCGCTGGTGACCGACGGGCGCATGTCCGGGGCCTCGGGCAAGGTGCCGGCGGCGATCCACCTGAGCCCCGAGGCGGAGGAGGGGGGGCCGATCGCCCTGATCCGCGACGGCGACATCATCCGGCTCGACGCCGAGGCCGGGACGCTCGAGGCGCTGGTGGACCCGGCGGAATGGGCCGCGAGGACGCCGGCCGCGGCCGATCTGTCTGACAACGCGGCCGGGCTGGGACGCGAGCTGTTCGCCGCCTTCCGCGCAAATGTCGGGCGGGCCGAGACCGGCGCGGCGGTGGTGGTGTGAGCGCCGCGGCGTCGCCCGGCCGCCTCGGCGGCCGCCCGGTGCCCGGCCCGGCCGGCGGTCCGGCCCACAAGCGCCTGGCGCTGGTGGCCCATGACAACCGCAAGGCCGCGCTGGCCGCCTGGGCCGCGCGCAACGCCGGGCTGCTGCGCCGCAACGGCGTGGTCGCGACCGCGACGACCGGCGGCGTGCTGCGCGAGTTCTGCCCCGATCTCGACGTCGAGACCGTGATGTCGGGCCCGCTGGGCGGCGACCAGCAGATCGGGGCGATGATCGCCGAGGGGCGCATCGCCGCGCTGGTGTTCTTTCCCGACATGATGACGCCCATGCCGCATGACGTGGACGTCAAGGCGCTGATGCGCATGGCCATCCTCTACGACCTGCCGCTCGCGCTGAACCGCGCCACCGCCGACCTGCTGGTGCAGGCCGAACCGTTCATGGACCCGGAGGCCGCCCGATGAGCCCGCACCTGTCGCCCGAGGCCGTCTGCCGGCTCGCCCCCGTGATCCCGGTGCTGATCGTCGAGGACCTCGCGACCGCCGCCCCGCTGGCGCGCGCGCTGGTGGCGGGGGGGCTGCGCGCGCTGGAAGTGACGCTGCGCACGCCCGTCGCGCTCGACGCGATCCGCGCCATGCGCGAGGCCGCGCCGGAGGCGGTGGTGGGCGCGGGCACGCTGCGCCGCGCCGCCGACGTCGCCGCCTGCCTCGAGGCCGGCGCGCAGTTCGGCGTCAGCCCGGGCGCGCCCGAGGCGCTGCTCGACGCCGTGGCCGCGGCGGGGCTGCCGTTCCTGCCGGGCTGCGCCACGGCGACCGAGGCGATGCGGCTGGCGGAGCGGGGCTTTTCGGCGGTGAAGTTCTTTCCCGCCGAACAGGTGGGGGGCGCGCGCCATCTCGCGGCGCTGGCCTCGCCGCTGCCCGACCTGCGTTTCTGCCCCACCGGCGGCGTGACGCCGGCGCTGGCCGAGGCCTATCTGAAGCTGCCGAACGTGCTGTGCGTCGGCGGGTCCTGGATCGCGCCGGCCGACGCGGTGGCGGCGGGCGACTGGGCGCGCATCGAGGCGCTGGCGCGCGCGGCCGCCGCGCTGCCCCGGCGCGCCGTTCCTTGACGCCGGCGCTCGACGATGCCGCCGGCTTCGCGGACCGGCTGGCGGCGGCGGCGGCGCGCGGCGGCCGCGTGGTCGCCGCGCTGGCGGGGGCGCCGGGGTCTGGGAAATCGACGCTCGCCGCCGCGGTGGCCGCGCGGCTGAACGCCGATGCGCCGGGGGCCTGCGTCGTGGTGCCGATGGACGGCTATCATCTGGACGACAGCGTGCTGGCCGCGCGCGGCTGGCTGCCCCGCAAGGGCGCGCCGCACACCTTCGACGTCGGCGGGTTGGCCGCCATGCTGGGACGCCTGCGCGACGCGACCGAGGAGGAGGTGTTCTTTCCGCTGTTCGACCGCGGACTCGAGATCGCGCGCGCCGGGGCCGGGGTTGCACCGCGCGAGGCGCGGGTGATCCTCGTCGAGGGCAACTGGCTGCTGCTCGACGCGCCGCCCTGGTCCGGGCTGCGAACGGGGTTCGACATCGCGGCCTTCGTCGACTGCCCGCCGGCAATCCTCGCGGCGCGGCTTCGGGCGCGCTGGCGCGCGGCCGGCCTGCCGGCGGCGGAGGTCGAGCGCCGGCTGGCCGACAACGACCTGCCGAACGCGCTGCTCGCCATGTCGCGCAGCATCGCGCCGGATGTGCTGGTGGACGGGTCGTGAGGCGGCGCGCGCGCCGATACTGAGGCTACAGTTATCCGATAAGCGATATTATGTCAAAAATGTCTCGCTGTCCGGTTCGGGCGGTGTCGCCACCGGGTCCGGAAGCGACACAACGCCGGCCTGCGGGAAAATCTTGAGGAACTGCCCGAGTTCGCGATCCGAGATGCTGACATCGAGCAGCGCCGCGCCCTCGGCATCGGTGCGCGCCTGCACCAGCCCGCGCTCGTGCAGCCACGCGGCGGCACGCCCGTCGCCGGGGTCGAGCCGCAACCGCGCCTCGCGCCGCGCCTCGGACAAACCCGCATCGATGGCGTCGAGGAGCGCGGCGAGACCATCGCCGGTCGCCGCCGAGACGCCGAAGGCGCGTCCCGCGCGCACGGCCTCGGCCTCCATGGCGCGCCTTGCATCGGCGTCGAGCAGATCGGTCTTGTTGCGCGCCTCGACCATCGCCTCGATGCGCTCCGGCGCGACGCCCAGATCGGCCAGCACGTCGAGCACATCGGCGCGCTGCGCCTCGGTCTCGGCATGCGCCACATCGCGCACATGCACGATCAGGTCGGCCGACAGCACCTCCTCGAGCGTGGCGCGGAACGCCGCCACCAGCTGCGTCGGCAGATCCGAGATGAAGCCGACCGTGTCGGACAGGATCACCTTCCGCCCCGACGGCAGGCGCACGGCGCGCATGGTCGGGTCGAGCGTGGCGAACAGCATGTCCTTGGCCAGCACGTCCGATCCGGCGATGCGGTTGAACAGCGTGGATTTGCCGGCATTGGTGTAGCCGACCAGCGCCACCACCGGATACGGCACCTTCTGGCGGCTTTTACGATGCAGCGCACGAGTTTGCACGACGCGCTCGAGCTGGCGCTTCAACCGCACGATCTTGTCGTCGATGGCGCGGCGGTCGGCCTCGATCTGCGTCTCGCCGGGCCCGCCCATGAATCCCGCGCCGCCGCGCTGGCGCTCGAGATGGGTCCAGCTGCGCACGAGGCGGCTCTTCTGGTAGGTCAGATGCGCGAGGTCGACCTGCAGAACGCCCTCGCGCGTCTGGGCGCGTTCGCCGAAGATCTCGAGGATAAGCGCCGTGCGGTCGAGCACCTTGGCCTTCAGCGCGCGTTCGAGGTTGCGCTGCTGAACCGGGCTGAGCGGGCCGTCTACGATGACGAGCTCGATCTCCTCGGCCTCGACGCGGGCCTTCATCGCATCGACGCGCCCTTCGCCGAACAGCCAGCCGGCGCGCACGCCCGCGAGCGGTGCGACCTCGGCCCCGACAACGTCGAGCGCCAGCGCCTCGGTCAGCCCAACCGCCTCGGCCAGCGCGGCGGATGGCTCGCGCCGGGCACCCCGCGTCGCCTTGAGATGCGGGTGGATGACGAGTGCGCGCGTGCTCACACGCGCGCCCGCTGTTCAGGTTTGCTCATCGGCCTCGTAGAGGTTGATCGGCTGCGACGGCATCACAGTCGAAATCGCATGCTTGTAGACCAGTTGCGACTGCCCGTCTCGGCGAAGCAGCACGCAGAAATTATCGAACCAGGTGATCACGCCCTGCAGCTTTACGCCGTTCACCAGGAAGATCGTGACGGGGACCTTGTTCTTGCGGACGTGATTAAGGAACGCGTCCTGAAGGTTTTGTTTATCCGAGGCCATTGCTCTGTCGCCTGCTTGTTATTGTTGGTGGACGGCCCGCGGGCCGATGCGCCGCGCGTGCGCCGCAGCAACCAATCTGCGGCTGTTCGGCCCCGGCTTCCACAACATTCGCGACGCGTTCTGTCGCATGGCCGGACCGTGGCGCCAAGACCGCGCCGCTCAGCGCCGCCAGTAGGCCGGATTGGCGAGCGCCACCACCGCAAGCACCTCGACGCGCCCGAGCACCATGGCCGCGCAGAGCGTCAGCCGCGCCGCCGGCGAAACCGCGTCCAGCGGCGTCGCCCCCGGCCCCAGCGCCGCAGCATAGGCCGGCCCCGCGTTCGACAGCGCCGCAACCGCGCCGGCCAGCGATCCCTCGAACGACATCCCCGCCAGCGTCAGCGCCAGGGCCGTCGCGCCCACGCCCAGCAGGAACAGCATCACGAACAGCCAGGCGAGCACCGCCCCGGCGAAGCCGACCCGCCTCGCGCCCATTCCGCGCCCCGTCAGCGCGTTGGGCCGCGCCAGCGCTCCCAGCTCGCGCACCCCGTGCTGGAACAGCGCATAGGATCGCAGCAGCTTGACGCCGCCTGCGGTCGAGGCCACGCCCCCGCCCATCGCCGCGAGGCCCAGCAGCATCAGGCCTGCCCCCGACGCGCCGCTCCAGGCCAGCGTCTGCGGCCACTGCGTGCTGACATAGCCCGTCGTGGTGAGGAACGAGAAGCAGGTGAACAGCGCGCCCCAGGCCGCGGCGGCGGCGCCCCCGAGCGTCCCGCCCCCCTGCCCCACGAACCAGTGGTCGAGAAAGATCCACGCCGCCGCCGCGCCCACGGCGATGGCGCACAGCTCGACCTCGGGGTCGTCGCGATAGCGCCGCAGCCGCACCGGCAGCGAGCCTGCGACAAACAGGTGCCGGCTGGCCGCGATGGCGAGGAAGCCCGCGGCCACCGCCTCGGCCCCGATGCCGCCGGCCAGCGTCGGGGCCGTGTCCGCCCCGCCTGTCCACAGTCCCGTGGTCGACATGATGCCCGCCGCCGTCACCGCCGCATCGAGGCCGGGCGCGCCCAGCGAGGCCAGCAGGATCGCCAGAAGCCCCGTCAGCAGCCCGTAGACCGGTCCGACGGCCAGCGCCGCCTCGGCCAGCCGCACGCCGCCGGCATCGCGGGCCGCGCCGCCGGCCCAGACCGGCGTGCCGCCCAGCCTGCCCACCGAACCCGCGCGGCTGTCGATCTGGACTTCGTAGCCGCCGAGGTTCCGCGGCGCGAACACCGCCGCCGCGGCCGTCAGCGCCATGAAGCCGCCGAACCACGCCGTCGTGGCGCGCCACAGGTGCAGGGCGTCCGGGGCCCGCGCGGGGTCGGGCAGCGCCGTCAGGCCCGTGGTCGTGAAGGTCGAGACCATCTCGAAATAGGCGGGCTCGAAGCCGCGTGCGGGGGCGAGCATCCAGACCGGGATCGCCGCGGCTGCCGGCGCGACCGCGAAGGCGAACAGCACCGTCAGCAGCTCCGCCCGCGCCGCCGAGCGCGGGGCGTGCCCGCGCAGCCCCAGCGCCGCGCCGATCGCCGCCAGCGCCAGCAGGCCCGAGGATTGCGAGAACGCCTGCGCGCTTTTCCAGTCGTCCGTGACCGCGGCCAGCAGCGCGGGCCCCAGCATGAGGGCCGCGAGCGCCGCGAGGACCAGCGCGACGACGGGGATGCCCCGCCAGCTCATGCCTGGGGACCCTTCGATTGCCGCATTCAGAAGAAGTCAACCGACACGCGGAACAGCTGCTCGACGCGGCCGACCACCGCGCGCAGCGCGAACACCACCAGGATGTCGCCCTCCTGCACCACGAGATCGCCATGGGGCATGCGCACGCCGTCGCGCCCCAGCACCGCGCCGACCAGGGCCCCGGCGGGAAAACCCGCGTCGCGCAGCCGCTTGCCCGCCAGCGCCGAAGTCGCCAGCACCTGCGCCTCGATCGCCTCGGCCTCGCCCTCGCCGACCGAATAGACGGCGCGGATGCGCCCGCGGCGCAGATGGCGCAGGATGGTCGAGACGGTGGTGGCGCGCGGGTTGATGTAGGCGTCGATCCGCATCGCTTCGGACAGATGCGAGAACACGGGATCGTTGGTCAGCGCGATGGCCAGCCGGCAGCCCGCCTGCTTGGCCAGCGCGCAGGCCAGCAGGTTGACGCGGTCATCGTCGGTCAGCGCCAGCACCGCGTCGGAATCGGCGATGCCGGCCTCGTCGAGCAGCGACGGGTTCAGCGCATCGCCGTTCAGCACCACGGTGCGGTTCAGGCGGTCGGCGGCGAATTCGGCGCGGTCGCGGTCGCGCTCGATCAGCGTGGCGCGCATGCCGCGGGGGTCGGCCTCGATCTGCTGCACCACCGACAGCCCGACATTGCCCGCCCCGACCACGATCACGCGGCGCGCCGGACGGCTTTCGCGCCCGAAAATGCCCATGGCGCGTTCGACGTCGCGTTCGATCGCGACGAAATAGATTTCATCCTCGCCGTAGAGCTGGTCGTCGGGGTTCGGGACGATCAGCTTGCCGCCGCGCCTGATGCCGACCACCATTGCGTCGAGCGTGCTGAACAGTTCGGTGAGCTGGCGCAGCGGGGTCTCGAGAACCGGACAGGCGGCGTCGAGCTTCGCGCCCACCAGCCGCGCCTTGCCCTCCAGAAAGGCGTGGGTCTCGATCGCCGCGGTCGAGACGAGGCGCGCCAACGCTACGCGCGCCACCTCGGCCTCGGGCGAGATGATCACGTCGATGGGCATGTGGTCGCGGCGGAACAGGTCCGACCAGCGCGCCTCGAGATAGGCCTGGGCGCGGACACGGGCGATCTTCCGCGGCACGGCGAACACGGAATGGGCCACCTGGCAGGCCATCATGTTCACCTCGTCCGCCTGGGTCGCCGCGATGATCATGTCGGCATCGGCGGCGCCGGCGCGTTCCAGGACGTCGGGATGGCTGGCATGGCCGACCACGCCGCTGACGTCATAGGCATCGGTGACGACGCGCACCAGCGCGGGGCTGGTGTCGATCACCGTGACGTCGGCGCCGTCCTCGGACAGACGCTTGGCGAGCTGGCCGCCGACCCGTCCGGCGCCGCAGATCAGGATTTTCACGGCCGGGCGGCCGCGCAGGGGAAGGCGGCCGGCGGGCGGATCACGCGTCGATCTCCTGTTCGTCGACGCAGGCGATGCGCGCCCCGCCGCGCGAGGTGGTCACGACGCCCAGCGACTTGAGCTTGCGGTGCAGCGCCGAGCGCTCCATGCCGACGAAATGCGCGGTGCGCGAGATGTTGCCGCCGAAGCGGTTGATCTGGGTGATGAGGTATTCGCGCTCGAACACCTCTCGCGCCTCGCGCAGCGGCAGGGTGGCGATCAGGCTGGCAAGACCGCCCTTGACCTCGCCTATGCCCCCGCCCTCGGGCGCGACGTCCTCGATCTCGATGCTGGGGCCGTCGGCGATGATCAGCAGCCGCTCGACGAGGTTGCGGAGCTGGCGCACGTTGCCGGGCCAGTCGAGCGTCTGCAGCAGTGTCACCGCCTCGGACGAGACGGTCTTGCGCGGCAGACCGTTCGACGCCGCGAGACGCTCGATGAAATGGGCGACCAGTGCGGGGATGTCCTCGCGCCGGGCCTCGAGCGGCGGCACCTCTATGGGCACGACGGCGAGGCGATGGAACAGGTCCTCGCGGAAGCGCCCGGCCGCAATCTCGGCGGCGAGGTCGCGGCTCGTGGCAGAGATCACGCGCACGTCGACCCGCACCGTGTCCGTGAGGCCGACCCGCGCGAAGGCCTGGTCGGTCAGCACGCGCAGGATCTTCGACTGCGCGCCCGGCGGCATCTCGGCCACCTCGTCGAGGAACAGCACGCCGCGATGGGCGCGCTCGAACAGGCCGTGGGTCACGCGCCCGTCCTCGGCGACCCTGCCGAACAGGATCTCCTCCATGCGGGCGGGTTCGATCTGGGCGGCGTTCACCACCACGAAGGGGGCCTGCGCGCGGTCGCTCAGCGCGTGGAGCCGGCGCGCCGCGACCTCCTTGCCGCAGCCGGGGGGGCCGGACAGCAGCACCCGGCTCTGGCTTCGGGCGACGCGGGCGATCTTGCCCAGCAGGCCCGCCATGGCGGCGCTCTCGCCCACCATCTCGCTTTCCGCGGTCTCCCGCGCGCGCAGCAGCGCGTTTTCGCGGCGCAGGCGGTTGGCCTCGAGCGCGCGGGCGCAGACCAGCACCAGCTGATCGGCGGTGAAGGGCTTCTCGATGAAGTCGTAGGCGCCCTGGCGGATGGCGGCCACCGCGATCTCGATGTTGCCATGGCCCGAGATGATCACGACGGGGATGTCGGGATTGTCGCGCTTGACCGATTTCAGCACCTCGATGCCGTCCATCCGGCTGCCCTGCAGCCAGATGTCGAGGATCACGAGCGCCGGCGGCTGTGCCGCGATCTGGCGCAGCGCGCCGTCGGCGTCGCTCGCCTCGCGGGTGTCATGTCCCTCGTCGCGAAGGATGTCGGCGATCAGCGCGCGGATGTCCGCCTCGTCGTCGACGATCAGTATGTCGCTCATGAAGCCCTCAGCTGGGTCAGCGGCTCGGCCCGCGCATCGAGGGCCGGCAGCGAGAGGCGCGCGAGCGCGCCGGGGCGCCCCCCCTCCTCGAAGGGGGGCGCGTCGGTCAGGGTCAGGCAGCCGCCATGCTGCTCGACGATCTTCTTGACGATGGCCAGCCCCAGCCCGGTGCCGCGGGCCCGGGTGGTGACATAGGGCTCCATGAGGCGGCTGCGGTCCTCGGGCAGCCCGGCGCCGTTGTCGGCGATCTCGATGACAGCCTTCGCGCCGTCGCGGCGCAGCGCGACATGCACCGCGCCCGGGGGGCCGTCGGGTTCTGCCGCGAGCCGACCCTGGATCGCCTCGGCCGCGTTCTTCATCAGGTTCACGAGGGCCTGGTTCATCAGGCCGGAATCCGCCATCGTCGTGATCCCGGCCTCGGGGGCGTCGAGCGTCCAGGCGACGCCATCGGTCCCCTCGCGCTGCAGCAGCACCGCCGCGCGCAGCAGCGCGCCGAGGTCCTCGGGGCGGGTCTGCGGCTCGGGCATGCGGGCGAAGCGGGCGAATTCGTCCACCATGCGCCGGATGTCGCCCGCCTGCCGTGAAATGACATCGGCGTATTGCGACAGCGCCTCTCGGTCCTCGGGCGGCATCTTCTGGAACTTGCGCTTCAGCCGGTCGGCAGACAGCTGGATGGGGGTCAGCGGGTTCTTGATCTCGTGGGCGATGCGTCGGGCCACGTCGCCCCAGGCCGCCATGCGCTGCGCCTGCGCGAGGTCGGTCAGGTCGTCGATGGTCACGACGGCGCCCGAGGCCGGATGGCCCTTCTTCGGCGTCACGCGCGCCAGCAGCTCGCGCTCGCCGCCCTCGGCGCGCAGGCGGAACTGCTCCTGCGCGATGCCGCCCGCATTGCGCGCGGCGCGCAGCAGCAGGGGCGCGAGCGCGGGCGACGCAACGGCCAGCCGCGCGCCGTCGACCTGCGCGCGATCGAGCCCGAGCATCGCCAGGGCCGCGTCGTTGACCAGATCGACCTCCCCGTCGGGCCCGAGGCCGACGACGCCGGCGCTGACGCCCGCGAGCACCGTCTCGATCAGCAGGCGCCGCGCCTCGGTCTCGGCATTGGCCTCGACCAGCGCGTCGCGCTGCTGCTTGACCTGCATGGTCATGCGGTTGAACACCCGCGACAGCAGCGCGATCTCGTCGTCGCCCCGCGGCTCCTTCACGCGCACGTCGAGCTCGCCCTCCGCCACGCGCTCGGCCGCCCCGGCCAGCGAGCCGATGGGCTTGGCAAGCCGCCCGGCGAACCACAGGCCTAGCCATACCGCGGCCAGGATAACGATCATGGCGAAACCCAGATACAGCAGGGCGAAATCGAACAGCACGCTGTCGCGCTCTCGTTCGAGCCGTTCGTAGAGGGCCACCGTTTCGCGCGTCTCGTCGAGCAGCTGCAGGATCTCGCCCTCGACGCGGCGGGTGATGAACAGATAGCCGTCGATGAGGCCGCTGAGATGCACCAGCGCGCGCATCTCGTTCTTGTCCTGGTCATCGACGACCACCACCTCGCCGGCACGGGCGGCGGCGAACTGCTCGGGGCTGGGGCGGTCGAGCGTGAACAGATAGCTGAATTCGCCGCGCGCGATGATGTCCCCTGCCCCGTCGAGCACATAGGCCTCCGGGATCTCGCGCAGCCAGGCCTGCTGGCGCACCAGCTCGCCAAGCGCGCCGGGGTCTAGGCTGACGATGCCGGTGGCGCGGTTGATGTCGTTGGCCATCGCCAGCGCATCGCCGACGATGTTGCCGCGATGCTCGGTGGCATAGGCCTCGGCGGTCTCGAGCGCGTTGCGCACCACGGACCGCACCTGCGTCGAGAACCATGCCTCGACCCCGAAGTTCACCGTGACGGTTGCGAACACCGCCACGAGCACGGTCGGGGCCAGCGCGACGAGGGTGAAGATCGCCGACAGCCGCAGATGCAGCTTCGAGCCCGCCGAGCGCGCCCGCCGTGCTGCGATGGCGCGGCCGATCGTCCAGATCACGAGCGCGGCGAGCGCAAGGATGTAGACGAGGTCGATCAGCAGCACCGCGCGCAGTTCGGACGTATCGGCGGCGCCGCGGCTGGCGCGGTCCAGCACGGCGGCGGTGACGAACACCAGCACCACCCCCAGCGCCGCGAGCACGGCGGCGACCAGCGCATTGAGGCGCCGCATCCGCCGCCGCGAGGCAGAAGGATCGTCCGCGCCGGCTGGCTCGGGTCGCTCGGCCGCCATGGTTCTCCGTGGCCGGGCCTGCCGCAGCCGGCGGCCCGTGACTGTTGCGCTGCTACATCAGCTTCTTGCCACGCGTGACTGGTATGTCAAGTTCGCGGATGCGCTTGCGCAGCGTGTTCCGGTTGAGGCCCAGAAGATCGGCGGCCTTGAGCTGGTTGCCGCGGGTGGCCGACAGCGTCAGCGCGATCAGCGGCAGCTCGACTTCCTTGAGGATGCGGTCATAAAGCCCGGCCGGCGGCAGCGCGTCGCCGTGCAGCGCGAAATAGCGTCGCAGATGCGTCTCCACCGCCGTCGACAGGGTCTGGCCGCCGTCGCGGTCGATGTCGGCGGCGGAGGAGGGGCGCGCGGCAAGTTCCTGCTCGACCACGGCGGCGTCGATCATCTCGTTCGCGCAGAGCGCGGCGAGCCGGCGCATCAGGTTCTCGAGTTCGCGCACGTTGCCGGGCCATGTCTGGCCGCGCAGCAGGTCGATGGCCTTGGCGGAGATGGTCTTGCGGGGCAGCCCCTCCGACTCGGCCCGCCGCAGGAAGGCGCGGGCGAGGTCGGGGATGTCCTCGAC
>DAIPIU010000013.1:0-53168 GCA_036770645.1 Rubrimonas sp.
CGCCCGATCAGCGTGTCGAGCAGCTTCGGGTCGCCCGAGACGTCGTAGATCGCGCGGTAGTCGCGGCGCGGGTCGTCGTCGGGATGCAGCACGGCATAGCCCTCGGCCCCGGCATGGCGGGCGGGGTTGGTCTCCCACACCACCGGCTCGGCCCCGGCGGCGACTGCGAGGCGCGCCAGCAGGCGGCCGAGCACGCCATGGCCGATGATCAGGTCGGGGTGCTCGCGCCCGCCGGCGGCGATGGCGTGGCGGGCGGTGGCGGCCAGCGCGATCAGCGCGCCGCGGTCGCCCAGATGGCTGTCGATCGGGATGGCGCGGGTTCCGGGCAGCACCACGCGATGGGCCGCGCCGCCGAACAGGCCGCGCACCGGGCCGAAGCAGCGCGCGCCGGGCACGAACACCGTCTCGCCCACGCGGCGGCCCGAGGCGGCGTCGGCCTCGATGACGCGGCCGACCGATTCGTAGCCGGGGACCAGCGGATAGCCCATGCCGGGGAAGGCGGGCATGCGGCCGGACCAGAGCAGGCGCTCGGTTCCGGTGCTGACGCCCGAATAGTCGATGTCCACGACGATGTCGCCCGAAGTCGGCGCATCGAGCGGGATGCGTTCCAGCGCCAGCGTCTCGGGGCGCTCCATCACGACTGCCAGCGTTTCCATCCGCAACCCTCCTTCGGCCGGTCTTGTCTTGCTTCGCGACCGGCTCCGTCCGTGTCGGTAATCCTAAATTGACGGCCCTGTATGTCAAGCTGCGTTTACAGCCTTTGGTCGTAGGTCGTAGACGGTCAGGCTTTCGCCACCAGCGCGCGCACCAGCATCGGCCGCGCGGTGCGCGTCTCCCGCACCTGCGAAAAGCCTGCGCGATGGAGCAGATCCGTCAGTTCCGCGGCCGTCCGGGGCCGGCCGGAGCCCATGGCGAGCAGGTAGAAGCCGAAATAGGCGTCCCCGACCGGCTCGGCGCCGGGGGTGCCCGCCATGGTCTCGGCGACCAGCAGCGCCCCCCCCTGCGGCAGGGCGGCGCGGATGCGCGTCAGCAGCCGCAGCGCGGGTTCGTCGTCATGGTCGAAACAGACGCGGATGAGGCTGAACAGGTCGTAGTCTTCGGGAAACGGATCGGCGAAGAAGTCGCCGCCGAAGGCCCGGGCGCGGTCGCCGAGCCCGTCCTCGGCGAATCGCTCGCGCGCCAGCGCGGCGACGCCGGGCAGGTCGAACACGGCCAGCTCCAGCGCCGGCGCGGCCTTCGCCACGGCGCGCACGAACTGCCCCTCGCCCCCGCCCACGTCGAGCAGGCGGCGCGCCCGGCGGAACGGGTGGGCGGCGATCACGTCCTCGACGAAGGTCGCCTGCGACGCGGCCATCAGCGCGGAATAGTCGGCCACCTTCTCGGGCGTCAGGGCGCCCGCGGCGGCGTTGCGGCTGTAGGCCCAGAAATCGCCGATGCGCCCCCCGCGGTTCTTCAGCAGCGCCACCGGGTCGGCGAGATCGGCATAGAGGGCGGCGTGGTGCTCGACCATCTCGGCCACGCCGGGCGCGCCGATCATCGCGGCCCCCAGATCGCCCAGGCCCCACAGCCCGTCGTCGCGCCGCTCGGTCAGGCGCAGCGTGGCGGCGGCGCGCAGCAGGCGCTCGGCCGCCTCGGGCGCGAGGCCGATGCGGCGCGCGATCTCGGCCGTGTCCAGCGCCTCGAGGCCGATGGCGCGGAACAGGTCGAGCTTCACGCAGGCGAACAGGATCTGGCTGTAGACGAAGCCCGCGGTCACGTCGAACAGGTCGCGCGCCCGGCGCAGCGAGGTGGGCCGCGTCAGCGGGAACAGCGCGGCGCGGCGCTGGAAGGACGGGTTCGAGACGCAGGCGTTGCGGAAGGACCGCCAGCGGTCCATCAGGCTGGGGCGGGGGCGGGCCTGCCGGGCGACGCCGCCGGGCTCCGCGTCCCGCGCGTCGCCGGGCGGCACCCCGGCGGGGGCCTCAGGCGACGCTGCGGTCAAGGGATTTCGGCGCGAGCCGCTTCGCCTGCAGCATCACGAGGTCGGCCAGCGCGCCGGCGCCGGGGCAGGGGGGGATCGCGGCCACGGCCTCGCCGATCAGGCCCTGCAGCTTGGCCACCGCGCCCTGCGCGCCGAGCCGCGCCACGGCGTTGGGGCGGGCGTGCGCGCCGTCCTGCCCGGTCGGCTTGCCGATCTCGCCCGCGCCGGCGAAGGCGTCGGCGAGGTCGTCGGCCACCTGGTAGGCCTCGCCCAGCTTCGCGCCCACCACGCGCCACGGCCCCGGATCGGCGCCCGCCGCCACCGCGCCGGCCGAGGCGGCGGCCACGAACAGCGCCCCGGTCTTGGCGCGGTGATAGGCGGCGAGGTCGATCTCGGGCTCGCTCTCCCAGGCCTGGCCGGCGACGATGCCGCCGGGCATGCCCACGGCGCGCGCCACGATCAGGCTGACGGCCGCGGCGGTTATGGGTTCGGCGGGGGCGGCGCGGGCCAGCGTCTCGAAGGCCGCCACGATCAGCGCGTCGCCGCACAGCAGCGCGATGGGCGCGCCGAAGGCGGCATGGACCGACGCGCGGCCGCGGCGGGTCGCGGCGTCGTCGAAGCAGGGCATGTCGTCATGGACCAGCGAGGCGCAGTGCAGAAGCTCCACCGCCGCCGCCGCGGCGTCCGACAGCGCCGGCACCGGGTCGCCGCAGGCGCCGGCCACGGCCAGCGCGAGGCGCGGGCGCACGCGACCGCCGCCGGGGAACACGGCGTGGCGCATGGCGGCGGCGAGGATCGGGGGCGAACCCGGCCCCTCGGCGCGGCGCAGGACGGCTTCGAGGGCGGTCTCCAGTCGGCTCGACGTGTCCATGGCCAGGCTCCCCGTGCGCGTTGTCGCCGTCGCGTGACGCTGATACTGTCAATCAGAGTGGACATTCCGCGCCGACAAGTCAACGTGTCGGACGGGTTCGGGAGGGCGCGGCGTGGCCGAGCGGGCGGTGGTGATCGGGGCGGGGATCGGCGGTCTGGCGGCGGCGGCGGTGCTGGCGGCGCGCGGGCTGGACGTGACCGTGCTCGAGCGCGCGGCGACGCCGGGCGGCAAGCTGCGCCGGCTGGCCCCCGCCGGGCGGCCGATGGACGCGGGCCCCACCGTGTTCACGATGAAATGGGTGTTCGACGAGCTGTTCGACGCCTGCGGGGCCGATTTCGACGCCGCGCTGGGCCTGACGCCGGTGGCGCGGCTGGCGCGCCATGGCTGGACCG
The DNA here is from genome assembly GCA_036770645.1 of Rubrimonas sp. GTDB lineage: Bacteria > Pseudomonadota > Alphaproteobacteria > Rhodobacterales > Rhodobacteraceae > Rubrimonas. The sequence goes on from DAIPIU010000013.1 coordinate 3,224, forward strand.
ACGGATCGCGCTTCGACCTCATGGCCGACCCGGCGGCCACGCGGGACGAGGTGGCGCGGCTGGCCGGTCCGGATGAGGCCGCGCGCTGGGACGCCTTCCGCGGCCGGGTCCGCCGCATCCACGACGCGCTCGAGCGGCCCTTCATCGCCTCGCAGCGCCCGGGCATGGCGGAACTTCTGGCGCGGATCGGGCCGGCCCGGCTCGCGCCGCTGTTCGAGACCACGCCCTTCGTCAGCATGGCGCGCGCGCTGGAGGGCAGCTTCCGCGACCCGCGGCTGCGCCAGCTCTTCGCGCGTTACGCCACCTATTGCGGATCCTCGCCCTACGCGGCGCCCGCGACGCTGATGCTGGTGGCGCAGGTCGAGCTGGCGGGCGTCTGGCTGGTCGAGGGGGGCATGCACGCGCTGGCGCTGGCGGTCGCGCGGCTGGCCGAGGCGCGCGGGGCGCGGCTGCGCTACGGGGCGCATGTCGCGGCCATCGAGACCGGGCGCGACGGGGTGACCGGCGTGCGGCTGGCGGGCGGCGAGGTCGTGCCGGCCGATCTGGCGGTGTTCAACGGCGATGCGGGCGCGCTGGCCGACGGGCTGCTGGGCGAGGGCGCACGGCGCGCCGCCGCCCCTGTGCCGCGCGCGGAACGCTCGATCTCGGCCTTCGTCTGGTCGGCGGACGCCCCGACCGCGGGCTTTCCGCTGGTGCGTCACAGCGTGTTCTTCGAGGCGGGCGACTACGCCGCCGAGTTCCGGGCGATCTTCCGCGACCGCACCGTCTGCGCGACGCCCACCGTCTACATCTGCGCGCAGGATCGCGGCGACGAGGCCCCGTCGGGGCCGATCGGGCCCGAACGCCTGCACATCCATGTCAATGCCCCGGCCGACGGAGATCTCGGCCCGACCACCCACGAGGAGATCGCCCGATGCGCGACGCTCACGACGCGCCTGCTGGCGCGCTGCGGCCTGACGCTGGACCTGCAGGGGGCGGCGTCGGTTCTGACCACGCCCTCGGGCTTCGAGACCCTGTTCCCGGGGACCGGGGGGGCGCTGTTCGGCCGGGCGACGCACGGGGCGTTCGGGACCTTCCGCCGGCCGGGGTCGCGGACGCCCGTGCCGGGGTTCTATCTGGCGGGGGGGTCGGTGCATCCGGGCGCGGGCGTGCCGATGGCGGCGATGTCGGGCCGGCTGGCGGCGGCGGCGGCGCTGGAGGATCTGTCGCGGAAGGCCCGGGCTTCGACCGGCCGGTGGGGCCGGGCGGCTATCTCTGGTGGTATGTCGACGCCCTCTCGGACGACGGAGCCCACGGCCTGACGCTGATCGCCTTCGTCGGCTCGGTGTTCTCGCCCTACTACCAATGGCGCGGCCGCCGCGACCCGGAGGATCATGTCTGCCTGAACGTCGCGCTCTACGGGCCGCGGGCGCGCTGGAGCATGACCGAGCGGGGCCGGGCGGCGGCCGAGCGCGACGCGCTGTCCTACCGCATCGGGCCGTCGCGCCTCGCGTGGGAGCGCGACGGGCTGACCGTCGAGATCGACGAGACCGCGGTGCCGCATCTGTCGCGCATACGGGCGCGGGTGCGGATCGAGCCCGTGGCGCTGAACCCGCGCGCCTTCGCCATCGACGCGGCCGGGCGGCACATGTGGCGGCCCATCGCGCCCGCCGCGCGCGCCACGGTCGAGACGCCCCGGGGGACTTGGTCCGGGGCCGGGTATCTCGACATGAACTGGGGGTCCGAACCCCTCGAGGCGGCCTTCCGACGCTGGGACTGGTCGCGCGCGGCGCTCGGGGGCGGGCGCAGCGCCATCCTCTACGACGCGGCGCGGCGCGACGGCGGGCAGACGGCGCTGGGCCTGCGCTTCGACGCGCAGGGGCGCATGGAGGAACTGCCGCCCCCGCCGCGCACCGCCCTGCCGCGCACGCTGTGGCGGGTGGCCCGGCAGGTGCAGGCCGACGATCCGGCGGCGGTGCGCGAGGTGAAGCGGCTCGAGGACAGCCCGTTCTACGCCCGCGCCGAACTGCGCACCCGCCTGTTCGGCGAGGACGGCCATGCGGTGCACGAGACGCTCGACGCCGACCGCTTCGCGACCCGCTGGGTCAAGGCGCTGCTGCCCTGGCGGATGCCGCGCGCCCAGTGGTGAGGCCGCGCCGACAGGCCGTCGGCACCCGCCGTCAACCCCTCTTTAACCCGTTAACCAAGAAACATGTTCATTTTCAACTGTCCCTCGTGGGGACAGCGCGGGTTTTCCGCGTCTCTCCCCCAGATCCGGCGCGAACGGCCAGCGCTCTAGCCCCGCAGGTCGATGACCGCCCCGGGCCGCAGCTCCCCCGCCAGCGCGTCGAGCAGGCGCGGGGCGACGCCGCGGCAGGGGGCCAGCGCGCCGCGGTCCTCGCCGGGGAAGAAGCGGGCGCGCAGCGCGGTCGGCATCGGGGGCGGCAGGGCCCGGACGGGGCGCAGCGCGGTGCGGCGGGTCTCGACCGCCCAGATGTCCCAGGCGCTGCGGGCGAAGGCCTTCGACGCGGCATAGGCGGTCCGGAACGGCGCGCCGTCCTGGAGGTCGTCCATCAGCGCCGCGCGGCCCGCGGGGGCGGCGCGCAGCAGGCGGTCCAGCGCCGCGATCAGCCGCAGGGCCACGCGGGCGTCCACGGCGATGGCGCGGTCGAGATCCTTGGCGTCGACATGGGCGGCCGGGGCCAGCGGCGGCGCATGGGCCGCGCAGTGCAGCCACAGGTCGAGCCGCCCCCAGCGCCCGGCGATGGCCGCCGCCAGCCGGTCGAGCGCGGGGTCGTCTGTCAGGTCGAGCGGCACCAGCGTCGCCGCCCCGCCAGCGGCGCGGATGGCGTCGTCGAGCTCCTCCAGCCCGCCCACGGTGCGGGCCACCGCCAGCACATGCGCGCCGCGCGCGGCGGCCTCCAGCGCCAGCGCGTGGCCGAGCCCCCGCGAGGCGCCGGTGACCAGCGCCACGGTTCCGTCGAGCGGGCGGGTCATGCCGGCGCGGTCTCGAGGTCGCCGCGGCGCAGCCGGTCCGAGGGCGGGACGGGATAGTCGCCGCTGAAGCAGGCGTCGCAGAAGCGCCTGCCGCCCGGCGCGCGCCCCTCGGCCAGGCCGCAGGCGCGGTAGAGGCCGTCGAGCGACAGGAAGCGCAGGGAATCCACGCCGAGATGGTCGCGCATCTCGTCCTCGGTCATGCGGGCGGCGAGCAGCTTCTCCTTCTCGGGCGTGTCCACGCCGTAGAAGCAGGGCCAGGTGGTGGGCGGCGACGCGATGCGCAGGTGCACCTCGGAGGCGCCGGCCTCGAGCACCATCTCCTTGATCTTCAGCGAGGTGGTGCCGCGCACCACGCTGTCGTCCACCAGGACGACGCGCTTGCCCGCCACCACGGCGCGGTTCACGTTCAGCTTCAGGCGCACGCCCATGTTGCGGATGTGCTCGGTCGGCTCGATGAAGGTGCGGCCGACATACTGGTTGCGGATGATGCCCATCGCGAAGGGCACCCCGCTTTCCTGGCTGTAGCCGATGGCGGCCGGCGTGCCGCTGTCGGGCACCGGGCAGATGAGGTCGGCCTCGACCGGGGCCTCGCGCGCCAGTTCCGCCCCGATCCGCCGGCGGGTCTCATAGACCGAAAGGCTGCCGATCACGCTGTCGGGCCGGGAGAAATAGACGTATTCGAACACGCAGAAGCGCGGGGGCGCGGGGGCGAAGGGTCGCTGGCTCGCGACGCCTTCAGCGGAGATGACCACCATCTCGCCCGGCTCGATCTCCCGCACGAATTCGGCGCCCACGATGTCGAGCGCGCAGGTCTCCGACGACAGGATCCAGGCGTCGCCGGCCCGCCCCAGCACCAGCGGGCGAATGCCCAGCGGGTCGCGCACGCCGATCATCTTGGACCGGGTGACCGCGACGACCGAGAAGGCGCCCTCGACGCGGCGCAGCGCGTCCTTCAGCCGCTCCGCCACCGTGCGCTGGATCGAGCGCGCCATGAGGTGGACGATGCATTCGGTGTCGGAGGAGGACTGGAAGATCGAGCCGCGCTCGATCAGTTCGGCGCGCAGGGCGTCGGCGTTGGTGAGGTTGCCGTTATGGGCGACGGCGAAGCCGCCCGTGGAGAGCTCCGCATAGAGGGGCTGCACGTCGCGGATGGCGGTCGCGCCCTTGGCCCCGGCGGTCGAGTAGCGGACATGGCCGAGCGCATGGCGGCCGGGCAGGGCCTGCATGATCTTGGCCGCCGTGAAGGTGTCGCGGACATAGCCGAGGCGGCGGACCACGTTGAAGGTGCCCTTCTCGGCGTCCCAGGCGGCGATGCCGCCGGCTTCCTGCCCGCGGTGCTGGAGCGCGTGCAGGCCCAGCGCGACGAAGCTGGCCGCGTCGGCGACGCCGAAAACGCCGTAGACGCCGCATTCCTCGTGCAGCTTGTCGTCGTCCCACGGCAGGCCGGGGAGGATTGCGCCGCTCATGCGCCTGCTCCGGCGGGCCTCAGCGCCCGAACGCCACATCTAGACGCCGCCTGCGCGCCTGTCACCCCGAGGCGCCCGCGGTCGCGGCGGGTGGTGTCGCGGGCGCGTCACAATGGCCGGTCAGCCCTTCGATGCGCGAGGACAGCCAGCCGGGCACCCGGTCGGGCGCATTGGCGCGCGCCACCGCGGCCACATCGTCGATCACGGCCATGGATGCGGCCCCGTCGACCGCGGCGAGGCGCTGGTCGGCCGGCACAAGCAGATCGTAGAGCATGTACAGCACCGCCACGAGCGCCACCCCGCGCGCGACGCCGAACAGGAATCCGAGGCCCCTGTCGATGCCGCCCAGCGCCGAATCGCGCACCGCCCCCGACAGGATGGGGGTGAAGATCGACAGGATGACCAGCACGAAGGCGAAGGCCACGGCGAAGGCCGCGAGCGTCGACAGCGTGCAGGAGCCGCGCAGCAGGCCGCCCAGCCCCGGGATCTCGCGCATCAGCGGTTCCATGAAGGGCGCGAAGAAGAAGGCGCCCAGCGCCGCGACCGCCCAGCCGGCCAGCGCCAGCGTCTCGCGCGTGAAGCCGCGTGCATGGGCCAGCAGGGCCGACACGGCCACCACCAGCAGCACCACGGCATCGGCGACGGTGAAGCTCATTCCCATTCTCCCGGCCCGCCCGCTGGGCCGAACAAGTCGCGCGCGAAGGCTCCCAGCGACACGACCGGCGTGACATCCAGACCGGACGCGGGCGCGGTGCCGGCGGGCGCGAAGGCGGCGCGGAAGCCCAGTTTCGCGGCCTCCTTTAACCGCGCCTCGGTCTGGGCGACAGGGCGCACGGCCCCCGACAGAGAGATTTCGCCGAACACCACCGATTGCGGCGAGAAGGGCGCGTCGTGCAGCGACGACAGCAGCGCCGCGGCGACGGCGAGGTCGGCCGCGGGTTCGGCCACGCGCAGCCCGCCCGCCACGTTGAGGTAGACGTCGAAGCCCGACACCGCCACGCCGGCGCGGGCCTCGAGCACGGCGAGGATCATGGCGAGCCGCCCCGCGTCCCAGCCCACCACCGCGCGCCGGGGCGTGCCGAGGGCCGAGCGGGCGACGAGGGCCTGGATCTCGCACAGCAGCGGCCGCGTGCCCTCCATGCCCGCGAACACCGCCGCGCCGGGGGCGCGGGCGGCGCGGTCGCCGAGGAACAGGGCCGAGGGGTTGGCGACCTCGGCCAGCCCGCGGCCCGTCATCTCGAACACGCCGATCTCGTCGGCGGGGCCGAAGCGGTTCTTGACCGCGCGCAGGATGCGGAACTGGTGGCCGCGCTCGCCCTCGAAATAGAGCACGGTGTCGACCATGTGCTCGATCACCCGGGGCCCGGCGATCTGGCCGTCCTTGGTGACGTGGCCGACCATGACCACGGCGGCGCCGCGGCGCTTGGCGAAGGCGGTGAACTCGTGCGCCGCGGCCCGGACCTGGGAGACGGAGCCGGGGGCGCTCTCCACGCGGTCGCTCCACATGGTCTGGATCGAATCGACCACGACGAGGGACGGGCGCTCGGCCTCGAGGGTCGTCATCGCGTCGCGCAGGTTGGTCTCGGAGGCGAGCATCACGGGGGCCTCGGCGAGGCCGAGGCGGGCGGCGCGCAGGCGGATCTGGGCCGCGGCCTCCTCGCCCGACAGGTAGATCGCGCGCGCGCCGCCGGCGGCGAAGCCGGCGGCGGCCTGGAGCAGCAGGGTGGATTTGCCGATGCCGGGATCGCCTCCCACCAGCACCGCCGCCCCCGCGGGCAGCCCGCCGCCGAGCGCGCGGTCGAGCTCGGCCAGCCCCGAGGCGAGGCGGGGGGGCACGGCCTCGGAGCCCGCGAGGGGGACGAGCGCGGCCCGGCGGCCCTTGGCGGGGCCGAGGCTCGCTGCGGCGGGACCGGGGGAGAGGCCCGGGTCCTCCTCGATGCAGTTCCACCCGCCGCAGGCCTCGCAGCGGCCGGCCCATTTGCGGTGCACCGACCCGCAGGCTGTGCAGACATAGGCGGGCGCGCGCGTCACGGATCGTCGGGCCTGGGCGCGGGCAGGGAACGGGCGGGGTCGGCCTTCGCCTCGACCTGGGTCGGGCCGAGCACGCCGAGCACCTTCTGCACGAAGCCCGACCAGCCCGAGGGTCGGCCGATCTCTATGGTGGCGGCGTGGGCGGGATCCTCGACGCCGGCCAGTGCCACGTCGAAATCGTCGCGGGCGCGCTGGAGGTCGGTCTGGAGCGCCTCGAGCTGGTCGAGGCAGCGGCGCTTGGCGTCCTCGCGCAGCCATGGGAAATCGAGGATCTTCGCGCGCGCATCGGCCAGCGTCTGGCGCAGGGCGCGCATGTCCTCGGCCTCGCGCGCCACGCCGCGGCGGGCCTCGATGACGTTGATGCGGCGCTGTTCGGCGTGCAGCGTCGCGAGCCGCCATGTCTTGTGGAAGAAGCCGTCGAGGTCCTCGTCGGTGAAGCTGTCGCGGCCGAGCAGGTCGACGCCGGGATGTTCGACCCCGAGACGGTGGCAGATGGCCAGCGTGCGCGCCACGAGGCGGTAGGCCTCGCGGAATTCGGGCTTCGCGTCGCCGTCGATGAAGCCCTGGGCGACGGTGTGCAGCTCTTCCCAGAGCGCTTCCTCGGACATCGGCGGCCTCACCTGACGCTGTCGATCGGGCCCTCGGCCCGGCCATGGATGAACTGGTCCACATAGGGATCGCCGCTGTCGTCGAGCGCGGCGATGGGACCGTGCCAGCGCACCGTGCCGTCATGCAGCATGGCCACGCGGTCGGCGATCCTGCGCACCGAGGCCATGTCGTGGGTGATGGTCAGGGCGGTCGCGCCGAGTTCGACCACGATCTCGCGGATTAGGGCGTTGATGACGTCGGCCATGATCGGGTCGAGGCCGGTGGTCGGTTCGTCGAAGAAGATGATCTCGGGGTCCCCCGCGATGGCGCGGGCGAGGCCGGCGCGCTTCTGCATGCCGCCCGACAGCTCGGCGGGGAACAGGTCCGCGGTCTCGGGCCCGAGGCCGACGCGGCGCAGCTTGTCGATGGCGATGGCGCGCGCCTCCGCCGCCGGGCGGCGGTCGGGGCCGTTCAGCATGCGGAAGGCGACGTTGCGCCAGACCGGCAGGCTGTCGAACAGCGCCGCGCCCTGGAACAGCATGCCGAAGCGGGCGAGCAGCCTCTCGCGCGCACCCCCGCGGGCGGCCGCGGCATCGGCCCCGTCGACGAGGATCCGGCCGCCGTCCGGGCGGATGATCCCCAGCACGCATTTCAGCAGCACCGACTTGCCGGTGCCGGAGCCGCCGATGATGACGAGGCTTTCGCCCCTGGCCACGGAGAGGTCCACGCCGCGCAGGACATGCTTGGGACCGAAGGACTTGGACAGGCCTTCGAGGGCGATGCGGGGCGGTTCGGTCATCGGTCGGACGCGAAGAAGAACTCGGTCAGCAGGTAGTTCGAGGCCAGGATCAGGATCGAGGCCGAGACGACCGCGTTGGTGGTGGCGCGGCCGACGCCCTGCGCCCCGCGGCCCGAGCGATAGCCGTGGTAGCAGCCCATCAGCGCGATGATGAAGCCGAACACCGCCGCCTTGGCGAGGCCGGAGACGACGTCCATCACCTCGAGGAAGTCCCAGGTGTTCTGGATGTAGATCGCCGGGTTGAAGTTCAGCCGCGCCACGCCGACGAGGAAGCCGCCCATCAGCCCGATGATGTCGCCGATGAACACCAGCACCGGCAGGGCGAGCGTGGCGGCGAGCAGGCGCGGGGCGACGAGATACTTCATCGGGTTGGTCGACAGCGTGGTGAGCGCGTCGATCTGTTCGGTGACGCGCATGGTGCCGAGTTCGGCCGCGACCGAGGCCGAGACGCGGCCCGCCACCATCAGCCCGCCGAGCACGGGGCCCAGTTCGCGCGTCATGCCGATGGCGACGATCGAGGGCACCACCGATTCCGCGTTGAAGCGCGCCCCGCCGGCGTAGATCTGCAGCGCCAGCGCCGCGCCGGTGAACAGCGCGGTCATGCCCACGACCGGCAGCGAGAACCAGCCGATGCGCAGGAGCTGCCGGCCGAATTCGCCCGCGAAGAATGGCGGGCGGAACACGTGGCTGATGCCCGAGGCCGCGAACAGCGTCAGCGCGCCGGTGGCGCGGCAAAGGCCGAGCACGGCGCGTCCGACCGCGGCGAGGAAGCCTTGCAGGATTGCAGCGAAGGCCAAGGTTGGCTCCGGGCCAGGGGCGGGTCAGCCGCCGTCATAGCGTCGCGCGTAGCGGGTTCCAAGGCTTGTGAGGATCTCATAGCCGATGGTGCCGGCGGCGGCGGCGAGATCGTCGACGCCCTGCTGCGGGCCGAGGAGCGAAACCATCGCGTTCTCCGCGAGGTCCGGGGCGTCGGTCGCGTCGAGGGTGATGAGGTCCATGCTCACGCGCCCGATGACGGGCAGGGCCGCGCCGCCGCGGAAGGCGCGGGCACGCCCGCCCATGGCGCGGATCAGGCCGTCGGCGTAGCCCGCCGCGATGGTGGCCACGCGGGACGGGCGAGCCGCCCGCCACGCGCCGCCGTAGCCTACCGCCTCGCCGGGCAGGACGGCGCGGATCTGGATCACGGGGACGTCGAGGGCGACCGCGGGGCGGGCCTCCGCGAAGGGCAGCCCGCCGTAGAGCCCGATGCCGGGGCGCACGAGGTCGAAGGCGAAGGCGGGGCCGAGCAGGGCGCCGCCGGTCGCCGACAGGCTGCGCGGCACGCCGGCGAGGCGGGGATGGGCTGTCATCGACAGGAAGGCCGCGCGCTGGGCGGCGTTCATGGCATGCGCAGGGTCGTCGGCGCAGGCGAGGTGGCTGATCACGAGGGCGACGTCGAGCCCCTCGAGGGCGGCGGTCGCGTCGAGCAGCGCGGCGAGTTCGCCGGGCTCGAGGCCGAGGCGGTTCATGCCGCTGTCGAGCTGCAGCGCGACGGCGAGGCGGCGGCCCGCCTGCGCGGCTGCGCGGCGGGCGGCGGCGACCTGGCCGGCGGAATTCAGGCAGGGGCGCAGGTCATTGGCGAGCACGTCCGCGGCGTCGTCGTCGGTCATGCCGTTGAAGACGTGGATCGCGGGCCCGGGGCCGAGGGCGTCGCGCACCGCCACGGCCTCCGCGATGGTGGCGGTGAAGAAGGCCCGCGCGCCCTCGGCGGCCAGCGCGCGCGCGACCGGGGCGGCCCCGAGCCCGTAGGCGTCGGCCTTGACCACCGCGGCGCAGGCGGCGGGCGCGGCCCGGGCGGCGAGCGCGCGCCAGTTGGCGCGGATGGCGGCAAGATCGACGGTCAGGGTCGCGCGGGGCAAGGCGTCAGTAGTCCCGCGGGTCGCGCATGTCGTCGCGCGCCAGGTCCGAGAAGCGGGTGAAGCGGCCGTCGAACATCATCTCGACCGTGCCGATGGGGCCGTGACGCTGCTTGCCGATGATGGCCTCGGCCTTGTTGTGGATGCGCTCGGCCTTGACCAGCCAGTCGGAGAAGCCGGCGTCCTCCTCCGACGGCTTGATGCGCTCGTGGTAGTATTCCTCGCGGTAGACGAACATCACCACATCGGCGTCCTGCTCGATCGAGCCGGATTCGCGCAGGTCGGACAACTGCGGGCGCTTGTCCTCGCGGTTCTCGACCTGCCGGGAAAGCTGGGACAGGGCGATCACCGGCACGTCGAGTTCCTTGGCGATGGCCTTCAGTCCCTGCGTGATCTCCGACACCTCCTGCACGCGGCCGTCGGATCGGCCCGAGGCGGGGCGGACGAGCTGGAGATAGTCCACGAACAGCGCGTCGAGCCCGTGCTGGCGCTTGAGGCGGCGGGCCCGGGCGGCCAGCGTCGAGATCGGCAGTGCGGGCGTGTCGTCGATGAACAGCGGGATGCGTTCCAGTTCGGCCGCGGCGAGCACGAAGCGGCGGAATTCGTCTTCCTCCATCTCGCCGCGGCGGATGCGGTCCGACGGCACCTGCGCCTGTTCCGACAGCACGCGGGTCGCGAGCTGCTCCGAGGACATCTCGAGCGAGAAGAAGCCGACCACGCCCCCGTCCACCGTCCCCTCGGTCCCGTCCGGCCTTTCGCCGCGGCGGTACTTGCGGGCGATGTTGAAGGCGATGTTGGTGGCGAGCGCCGTCTTTCCCATCGAGGGGCGGCCGGCGATGATCAGCAGGTCGGAGGGGTGCAGACCGCCGAGCTTGCGGTCGATGTCGGCGAGGCCGGTGGACAGCCCCGCCAGCCCCCCGTCGCGCTGGTAGGCGGCGTTGGCGATGTCGATGGCGGTCTTGGCGGCGCGCAGGAAGCTGACGAAGCCGCCCTCGTATTTCCCTTTCTCGGCGAGAGAATAGAGGGCCTGCTCTGCCTCGACGATCTGGGCGCGCGGCTCGCTGTCCGGATCGACCGTGGCGGCCTTGGTCGAGATCTCCTCGCCCAGCAGGATCAGCTCGCGCCGCAGCGCGAGGTCGTGGACGGTCTGGGCATAGTCGCGGGCGCTGAACACCGAAATGGCGGCGCCGGCGAGGCGGGCGAGATAGGCCGGGCCGCCCACGGCTGCGATGCCCTCGATCTGTTCGACGAAGGGCTTCAGCGTGACGGGCGTGGCCAGCGCATTCTGCTGGATGCGCCGCGCCGCGATCTCGAAGATGCGCGCGTGCAGCGGGTCGTAGAAATGCCGAGGCTCGACCAGCGCCGCGATGCGGTCGTAGACGTCGTTGTTGACCAGAAGCGCCCCGAGAAGCGCCTGCTCGGCCTCGATGTTGTGGGGCTGGGGGCGCGCCCGCAGCGCATCGACGCCGTCGGCCATTGCGGTTCTCCGTCATCCAAACGCGGCGCAGTCTAACCCGAGCCGACTGCAAGTCAATGTAACCATTGACTTATTCTTGCGCCGAGCCTGTGGATGCCGGGGATAGTCCGCCCAAGTCGCGGGGCGGGGCCGACAAAAAAAGGGCCGCGGCGATGCCGCGGCCCGATCGTGGTTGCGTGCGGGCGGCGTCAGCGGACGGGTTCTTCGTCCTCGTCGCCGATGACTTCCATGCCAGCGGGCGTGCGCCGGGGCGCGTCCTCGTCCTCGGCGGTCTCGAACAGCTGCTGGACGTCGAAATCGGCCTGTTCGGCCGCATCGGCCTCGGCGCGCAGTTCGGCGATGGTCTTGCCCTGCGCCTGGAGCGCCGCCTCGTCCTGCGAACGGGCGACGTTGATGGTGATGGTCGCCGAGACCTCGGGGTGCAGCACCACGCGCATCTTGTGCAGGCCGAGTTCCTTGACCGGGCGATCAAGCACGATCTGGCGCTTGTCGACGCTGAACCCGCCCTCGGTGGCGGCATCGGCGGCATCGCGCACGGTGACCGAGCCATAGAGCGCGCCGCCGTCAGAAGCCGAGCGGATGACGATGAAGCTCTGGCCTTCGAGCTTCGCCGCGACGGCCTCGGCCTCCTTCTTCAGTTCGAGATTGCGCGCCTCGAGCTGGGCGCGCGTGGCCTCGAAGCGGGCGAGGTTGGCTTTCGTCGCCCGCAGCGCCTTGCCCTGGGGCAGGAGGAAGTTGCGGCCGAAGCCGTCCTTCACGCTGACGACGTCGCCCATCTGGCCGAGTTTTTCGACCCTTTCGAGCAGTACGACCTGCATGGCCCCCTCCCTCAGTTGACGGCGTAGGGAAGCAGGGCGAGGAACCGGGCGCGCTTGATGGCGCGGGACAGTTCACGCTGCTTCTTGGCGGAGACGGCGGTGATGCGCGACGGCACGATCTTGCCGCGCTCGGACACGTAGCGCTGCAGCAGCTTCACGTCCTTGTAGTCGATCGCGGGCGCGCCCTCGCCTGAGAACGGGCAGGACTTGCGGCGGCGGAAGAAGGGCTTGCGGGCCATGGTTCAGGTCTCTCCCGATCAATCGTCGCGCCGGCCGCCGCGACCGCCGCGGCGGCCCCGGTCGTCGCGGGTGTTCTTGGCGCGGACCACCGCGCTCTCGCCTTCCTCGTGCGCATCGACCTTCACGGTCAGCACGCGCATCACGTCGTCGTGGAGGCCCATCAGGCGCTCCATCTCGTGGACGGCCGTCGCGGGGGCGTCGCTGCGCAGGAACATGTAATGCCCCTTGCGGTTCTTGTTGATCTTGTAGGCCATCGAGCGCAGGCCCCAGTACTCGAAAGACGCGACGTCGCCGCCGTTATCCTTGAGGATCTGGGAGAAATGCTCGATCAGGGCCTCCGCCTGCGCGTTGGAGATGTCCTGCCGCGCGATGAAGACGTGCTCGTAGAGAGACATCGGCTTGGCTTTCGCTGCTGCGCGCTTCACCGTGCGGGGTGACATGCTCCCGTCCCGCACCCGAGAGGCGACGCGATCCATGGTCGTCGGGAGAGAGCGGCGTATGGACCGAATCGGACGGCAAGGCAAGGCGCGCGCCCCGATCGCGACAGCGGCGGCTGCTTGACAGGCCGGGGACGGGCGTTAAAGGGGCGCGACCGACGACCGGGGAGGCGGGGTCATGGCGCGGGCATTCGTCTTTCCGGGGCAGGGGAGCCAGGTCGTCGGCATGGGCCGGGCGCTGGCCGACGCGTATCCCGCCGCAGCCGCGGTGTTCGCCGAGGTTGACGAGGCGCTTGGCGAAAGCCTGAGCGCGACCATGTGGGAGGGACCGGCCGAGGCCCTGCAACTGACCGAGAATGCCCAGCCCGCGCTGATGGCCTGCTCGCTCGCGGCCCTGCGGGCGCTGGAGGCGGAGGGCGTGGCGACGGCGCGCGACGCGGCCTTCGTGGCGGGCCATTCGCTGGGCGAGTATTCCGCGCTGTGCGCGGCGGGCTCGATCGGGCTGGCGGACGCAGCGCGGCTGTTGCGCCTGCGCGGGCGGGCGATGCAGGCCGCGGTGCCGGTGGGCGAGGGCGCCATGGCGGCGCTGCTGGGCCTTGATCTCGAGGCGGCGCGGACCGTCGCTGCCGAGGCCGCTCAGGGGCAGGTCTGCCAGGCGGCCAACGACAACGCGCCGGGGCAGGTGGTGGTGTCTGGCGACCGGGCGGCGGTCGAGCGGGCGCTGGGCATCGCGAAGGGCGCCGGGGCCAAGCGCGCCGTGCTGCTGGCGGTGTCGGCCCCGTTCCACTGCGCGCTGATGGCCCCCGCGGCCGAAGCAATGCATGCGGCGCTGGCCGACACGGCCATCGCGACGCCCGCGGTGCCGCTGGTGTCGAATGTCGAGGCGGCGGGCGTGTCGGACCCGGAGACGATCCGCCGGCTGCTGGTCGCGCAGGTCACGGGCATGGTGCGCTGGCGCGAGGGCGTGCAGTGGATGCGCGCGCAGGGCGTGACGGCGCTGGTCGAGATCGGGGCCGGCAAGGTGCTGTCGGGGCTGGCGAAGCGCATCGTGGCGGACATGCAGGCGCTCGCGGTCAACGAACCGGCCGACGCGGCGGCGGTCGCCGCGGCGATCAGGGGCTGAGGGGGAACGCGATGTTCGACCTGACGGGCAGGACGGCGCTGGTCACCGGGGCCTCGGGCGGCATCGGCGGGGCGATCGCCACGGCGCTGCATGCCCGCGGGGCGACCGTGGGCCTGTGCGGCACGCGCGAGGCGCCGCTGGCCGCGCTGGCCGAAAGTCTGGGGGCGCGCGCGCATATGCTGCCCTGCGACCTGTCCGACGGCGCGGCGGTGGACGCCCTGCCCAAGCGGGCGGCGGAGGCGATGGGCGGGCTGGACATCCTCGTGAACAACGCCGGCGTGACGCGGGACAACCTGTTCATGCGCATGTCCGACGCGGAATGGGACGCGGTGCTGGCGGTGAACCTGACCGCCGCCTTCCGCCTGATGCGCGGCGCGATCCGCGGCATGATGAAGGCGCGCTGGGGGCGGATCGTGTCGGTGACGTCGATCGTCGGCGTCACGGGCAATCCGGGGCAGGGCAATTACGCCGCGAGCAAGGCCGGGCTGATCGGCATGTCCAAGTCGCTGGCCGCCGAGGTCGCGTCGCGCGGGATCACGGTGAACTGCGTCGCGCCGGGCTTCATCGCGACGCCGATGACCGACGCCCTGACCGATGCGCAGAGGGCCAGGCTGCTGGAGGCCATCCCCGCCGGCCGCATGGGCGCGCCGGAGGAGATTGCCGCCGCCGTCGTCTACCTGTCCAGCGCCGAGGCCGGCTACGTCACCGGGGCGACCCTGCACGTCAATGGCGGGATGGCCATGATCTGAACGAGCGTTTGCGCCCCGATGCGGTTGTGCTAATCAACCGCCGGCGCGAAAGAGGGCCGCCGCGGCCCGGTCACGGGCCGTTGCGCGCCGCTGGAGACGGACGCCAACGGGCGTCGAGAAAAGACACCGAACGAGCCCCAGCCGGCTCTCTGAAGCGAGGAAGACACATGAGCGACATCGCCGAGCGCGTCAAAAAGATCGTGGTCGAGCATCTGGGCGTCGAGGAAGAGAAGGTCGTTGAAAGCGCGAGCTTCATCGACGATCTCGGTGCCGACAGCCTTGATACCGTCGAACTGGTGATGGCGTTCGAGGAGGAATTCGGGATCGAGATCCCGGATGACGCCGCCGAGACGATCCAGACCTTCGGCGATGCGGTGAAGTTCATCTCGGAGAACGCGGCCAGCGCCTGAGGCGCGCCGCGGGATCGACGGACGGCGTCCGGGCGCGACCCGGGCGCCGTTTGCGTTTCCGGCGGGCCGGATCCCGGGGCCTGCCCCGGCGATGGGGAGGATGTCGGCATGAGACGCGTGGTCATCACCGGGGTCGGGGCGCTGACTCCGCTCGGCTGCGGGGTCGAGGTCACCTGGGCGCGGCTGCTGGACGGCCGGTCGGGTGCGGGCGCCATCCGCCATTTCGACGCCGACCACCTTGCCTGCCGCATCGCCTGCGAGATTCCGCTCGGCGACGGATCGGACGGCAGCTTCGATGCCGATGCGTGGGTGCCGGCCAAGGATCGCCGCAAGATCGACCGGTTCATCACCTATGCGATGGTGGCGGCCGAGCAGGCCGTGCGCGATGCGGGATGGATGCCCGGGCCCGACGAGGTCGAGGCGCGCGAGCGCACCGGCGTGATGATCGGATCGGGGATCGGCGGGATCGAGACCATCGCCGAAGGGGCCATCACGCTGAAGGAGAAGGGGCCGCGGCGGATCTCGCCGTTCTTCATCCCGTCCGCGCTGATCAACCTTTGCTCGGGTCAGGTGTCGATCCGATACGGATTCAAGGGGCCGAACCATGCGGTGGTGACGGCGTGCTCGACCGGCGCGCATGCCATCGGCGACGCGACGCGCCTGATCCGCTGGGGCGATGCCGACGTCATGGTGGCGGGCGGTGCCGAGGCGCCGATCTGCGAACTGTCCATCGCCGGTTTCGCGGCCTGCAAGGCGCTGTCCACGGCCTACAACGATACGCCCGAGGTGGCCTCGCGGCCCTATGACCGGGGACGCGACGGCTTCGTCATGGGCGAGGGCGCCGGGGTGGTGGTGCT
This sequence comes from Rubrimonas sp., assembly GCA_036770645.1. Taxonomy (GTDB): domain Bacteria; phylum Pseudomonadota; class Alphaproteobacteria; order Rhodobacterales; family Rhodobacteraceae; genus Rubrimonas. The sequence continues at coordinate 19,090 of DAIPIU010000013.1, forward strand.
GGAGGAATACGAGCACGCCAAGGCGCGTGGCGCGAAGATCTACGCCGAGGTGCTGGGTTACGGCATGTCGGGCGATGCCCATCACATCACCTCGCCCGCGCCGGATGGCGACGGGGGCTTTCGCGCCATGCACGCGGCGCTCAAGGATGCGCGGCTCGACCCATCGGCGGTCGATTACGTGAACGCGCACGGCACCTCGACGCCGGTCGGCGACGAGATCGAGCTGCAGGCGGTGGCCCGGATGCTGGGGGCGCATGCGGGGCAGGTCACGATGTCCTCGACGAAATCGTCGATCGGGCACCTGCTGGGGGCCGCCGGAGCGGTCGAGGCGATCTTCTGTGCGCTGGCGCTGCGCGACCAGGTGGCGCCGCCGACATTGAACCTCGTGGATCCGTCGGTCGAGACGGCCATCGACCTCGCCCCGCTACGGGCCGTGGAGCGGCGCATCGACGTGGCGCTTTCGAATTCCTTCGGGTTCGGCGGCACCAACGCGTCGCTCGTGCTCGGTCGTCCGCGCTGAGGGCACGGCCATGCGCGCGGTAGCCGCGAACCTGATGACGCTGGTGATCGTGCTCGCGATGGCTGTGGCAGGCGCGGTGGCCTGGGGGCGCAACGCCTATCTCGCGCCGGGTCCCACGAGCGAGGAGCGGATCGTCTTCGTGCCGCGCGGGGCCGGCCTCGACCGGATCGCCGATCTGCTGGCCGCGGACGGGGTGATCGGATCGGCGTCTCTGTTCCGGCTGGGCGCGCGCTACGAGGGGCGGGGCGGGGTGATCCGCTATGGCGAATACGCCGTGCCGGCCGGGGCCTCGATGGCGGAGGTGCTGGCGCTGCTGACCAGCGGGCGGACAGTGCAGCACGCCTTCACCGTCGCCGAGGGTCTGACCTCGTGGGAGGTCGCCGAACTGATCAACGCCTCGCCGCTGCTGTCTGGCGACGCCGTGGCCCCGCCGCCCGAGGGGACGCTGGCACCCGATACCTATTTCGTTGCCCGCGGCGACGGGCGTGCGGAGCTGCTCGAGCGCATGCGCGTGCGGCAGTCGCGGCTGCTGGCGGAGATCTGGGCGCAGCGGGACGAGGATCTGGCCATCGCATCGCCCGAGGAGGCGCTGGTTCTGGCATCGCTGATCGAGAAGGAGACCGGAATTGCGGGGGAGCGCAGGACGGTCTCCGGCGTGTTCCACAACCGCCTGCGCAGGGGGATGCGGCTGCAGACCGATCCGACCATCATATACGGCATCACCGAGGGACGCGGGCCGCTGGGCCGCGCTCTGACCCGCCGCGACATCGATGCGCCGACGGCGTGGAATACGTACACCATCGATGGCCTGCCGCCGACGCCGATCGCGAATCCGGGGCGCGCTTCACTGGAGGCGGCCGTGCGGCCCGAGCGGACGGAGGCGCTGTACTTCGTGGCCGACGGCAGCGGTGGGCATGCCTTCGCCCGGACGCTCGCCGAACACAACCGCAACGTGGCCGCGTGGCGCGCCATCGAGCGCGCGAGGGCGAGCCAGTAGGGCAGCGCGAGCCAAATCGTTCTTGACACGGCGCGCGCTCTCGTGTAATAAATAGCCATCATTGAGAAGTATGGCTGGGCCCCAAACGGGGCCTTTTTCATGTCTTGTTTACCTCTACGTTCAGAGTTTGGTGAGTTTCATGCGTTCCAGCCAGAACGACGCGGTCATTTCGCGCCGGACCCTGCGTCAGGCGCAGGCGCTCTACGGCTCTCTCGCGGATTGCCTCGCGACGGCGATCGAGAGTTTCAGGGCGCATGGCACGCTGGATGACGCGAATGCCGATCTGCTGCGCCGATATCAGAAGTCCCTGTTGATGGTGCTGGATTTTGACTCGCAGCTTGCCCGGAAATGCCGATCCGACGCTGACGTCGCTGATCGCCCGCTTGACCTCGCCGCCGCCCGGTCCGAGGTCGCTCGGCGCCTGGACCGCCTTGCTGCCGCAGCGGGCGCGTGAGGCCTTCGTCGACGGGCTGAGCGACAACGCGCTGCTGGCGTTGCCGCATCTGTTCGAGTTCTGGGCGCGGCCCGCGCACCAGCTGCCGCCCGAGGGTGACTGGACGACCTGGGTGCTGCTGGGCGGGCGCGGGTCGGGCAAGACGCGGGCCGGCGCCGAATGGGTGCGCGCGCAGGTCGAGGGGGCCGGGCCGCAGGATCCGGGGGCCGCTCGACGCGTGGCGCTGGTCGGCGAGACCTGGGAGCAGGCGCGCGACGTGATGGCACTGGGCGAGTCGGGCATCGTCGCATGCTCGCCACCGGACCGGCGGCCGGACTGGGTGGCCTCGCGGCATCGGCTGGTGTGGGCAAACGGGGCAGAGGCGCAGCTGTTCTCGGCCTCGGATCCGGAGGCGCTGCGCGGGCCGCAATTCGACTGCGCCTGGTCGGATGAGCTGGGGAAATGGAGCAAGGCGCAGGCGGCCTGGGACATGCTGCAGTTCGGCCTGCGACTGGGAAGCCAGCCCCGGCAGGTGGTGACGACAACGCCGCGCAACCTCGACACGCTGCGGGCGATCATCGCGGACCCTGCCACCGTCACGACGACCGCGCCGACCGAAGCCAACCGGGCGAACCTCGCGCCGGAGTTCCTTGCCACCATCACGCGGCGCTACGGCGACACGACGCTGGGGCGACAGGAGCTCGGGGGCGAGATGATCGTCGATGCGCCCGGAGCGCTGTTCCGGCGCGCGGCCATCGAGGCGGCGCGGGTGAGCCGCGCGCCGGCGCTGGACCGCATCGTGGTCGCTGTCGATCCGCCCGCGACCTCGGGCGAGGCGGCGGACGAGTGCGGGATCGTGGTGGCGGGGATCGCCGGCGAGGCCGTCTATGTGCTGGCCGATCGCAGCGTGGCGCGGGCGGCGCCCGCGGTCTGGGCGGCGTGCGCCATCGAGGCCGCGCGCGACCATGGGGCGGACCGGATCGTGGCCGAGGTGAACCAGGGTGGCGAGATGGTTGTCGAGACGCTGTTGCACGCCGACCCGACAGCACCTGTCGCCACTGTGCGCGCCAGCAAGGGCAAAGTCGCCCGGGCCGAGCCGGTATCGCTGCTCTACGAGCGCGGGCTGGTGCGGCATGTGGGCGTGCATCCGGCGCTGGAGGACCAGCTCTGCGCCTTCGGCGGTGGTGGGCGCAGCCCGGACCGCGTCGACGCGCTGGTCTGGGCGGTGAGCGAACTGACCAGCGGTCGCCGCGGGTCGCCCCGGGTCCGCGGGCTGTGAACGAGGTCGAGGAGAAGCCAATGGCATGGTCCCTGTTCGGTCGGCGGCGCGATGCCGCGACCGAGGCGAAGGCGTCCGCGGTGGGCGCGATGACGGCGCTGCACGGGCTGGGCCAGCCGGCATGGACGCCGGGAGATTGCGCGGCGCTGACGCGGGCGGGCTATGCCGGCAATGTCGTCGGCTTTCGATGCGTGCGCATGATCGCGGAGGCCTCGGCGGCCCTGCCACTGCGTCTGGTCGAAGGGGGCGCGGTGCTGGAGACGCATCCGCTGGCCGACCTTTTGGAGCGGCCGAACCCCGGGCAGGGCGGGGCCTCGCTGCTCGAGGCCGTCTACGGCTACCTCCAGCTTGCGGGCGATGCCTATCTCGAGGCGGCCGGACCGGCGGCACCCGACGAACTGCACGCCTTGCGGCCCGACCGGATGCGCGCCGTGCCCGGCCGCGACGGATGGCCCGAGGCCTATGAATACCGCGTGGGCGCCCGCGTCCATCGCTTCGACATGACGGGCGAGGCCCCGCCGCTGCTGCACCTGCGGTCCTTCCACCCGCTGGACGATCATTACGGCATGGCGCCGCTGACGGCGGCCGCCGCGTCGATCGACGTGCACAACGCCGCCTCGCGCTGGACCAAGGCGCTGCTGGACAATGCGGCGCGGCCTTCGGGGGCGGTGGTGTATTCCGGCATCGACGGCCGCGGGACGCTGACCGAGGAGCAGTATCGCCGTCTGGTGGACGAGCTGGAGAGCAACCATCAGGGCGCGCGCAACGCGGGGCGGCCGATGCTGCTGGAGGGTGGGCTCGACTGGAAGCCGATGGGGTATTCGCCGTCGGAGATGGAGTTCCTCGAGACCAAGAACGCCGCTGCGCGCGAGATCGCGCTCGCCTTCGGCGTGCCGCCCATGCTGCTGGGACTGCCGGGCGACAACACCTACGCCAACTATCAGGAGGCCAACCGCGCCTTCTATCGCCAGACCGTGCTGCCGCTGGCGCTCCGGGTGACCGCGGCGATCAGCGGGTGGCTGGGCTGGCGCTGGGGCGGCGCGGTGCGGGTGGAGCCGGATCTGGACCGCTGCCCTGCCCTTGCCGAGGAGCGCGATGCGCAATGGGCGCGGGTGGCCAAGGCCGATTTCCTGAATGACGACGAGAAGCGGCGGATGCTGGGGCTGTCGCCCCGCGCCGGCGCCTGAGCCCCGCCAGCACGGAGACCGCCATGACGATCATGCCCTCGGCCGCGGCCCCGCGGCTCGAGACGAAATTCATCGCCTTCGATCCGGCCGCCGATCTCGGCGATGGCCGCATCGCGGGTTATGCGAGCCTGTTCGACGTCGTGGACGGCTGCGGCGACGAGGTCGCGCCGGGCGCCTTCGCCGCATCGCTGCGCCGCGCGGAGCGACGGCCGAAGCTGCTGTGGCAGCATGATCCAGCGCGGCCCATCGGCGTGTGGGACGCCCTGCGCGAAGACGAGCGTGGCCTTCATGCAAGCGGCCGGCTGCTGACCGAAATCCAGTCCGGCGCCGAGGCCGCCGTGCTGCTGCGCGCGGGCGCAGTGGATGGGCTGTCGATTGGCTATCGCGCCGTGCGCGCCGCCCGCAGCGAGGCGGGCGGCCGACGCCTGTTGGAGATCGACCTGTGGGAGATCTCGCTCGTGACCTTTCCGATGCTGCCGGAGGCCCGCGCCGCGGTCCCCGCGGCGGAGAAAGACGACGCGCCCGACCTCGTGGCAGCCCTTCGGGCCGCGCGCGCGTTGTTCGACTGACCGGCACCAGATCCAGAGCACCAAGGAGATTGCGATGACCGAGTTTCCCGGCAGCGCCGACACCAGCCGCCCCGCGACCGAGGCCAAGGCAGCAATCGGCGAGTTCATGCGCGATTTCCGCGCCTTTCAGGGGCGGGTCGACACCCGCCTGAAGACGCAGGAGGACCGTCTGGCGATGCTCGACCGTAAGGCCGCCGCTCGTCCCCTCCTTGCGCCGGAAGCGTCGGTGCCGCCGGAGACCAAGGCGGTGGCCGCCTATCTGCGTTCGGGCGACGAGAGCGGACTGCGGTCGCTCGCGCTCGATGCCAAGGCCATGACCTCGGCAACCGGGGCGGACGGAGGCTTCCTGCTCGATCCGCAGACCTGCCGGCGCATCGACGGGCTGATGCGGGGCGCAGGCACGATGCGCTCGGTCGCCAATGTGGTGACGGTGCAGGCGGGATCCTACGACGTGCTCGTGGATCGCGCGGACCTCGGGGTGGCCTGGGCGGCCGAGAGCGCGACCGCCGCGGAAACCGCATCGTCGACGTTCGAGCGGATCGCCATCCCGCTGCACGAACTGTCGGCGATGCCGCGCGTGTCGCAGCGCCTGCTGGAGGATAGCGCCTTCGACATCGAGGGCTGGCTGGCCGAAGCGATCGCCGAGCGTTTCTCGCGCGCCGAGAATGCCGCCTTCGTGACCGGGAACGGCACGGACAAGCCGCGCGGCTTCCTGAGCTATGGCTCGGTGGCGCATGAAGCCGCGGTCTGGGGTCAGATCGGCCATGTCGCGACCGGCGCGCCCGGCAGCTTCGGGCCCGGCGATCCGTCGAATGCGCTGATCGACCTTGTCTACAGCCTCGGGGCGAAATACCGGGCGCGGGCGAGCTTCGTGATGAACTCGCGCACGGCCGGATCGGTGCGCAAGCTGAAGGACGCCGACGGGCGCTTCCTTTGGGCCGAAGGGCTGGGATGCGAGCAGCCCGCGCGGTTGATGGGCTATCCGGTGCTGACCTGCGAGGACATGCCCGACATCGCGGACGGAGCGTCGGCCATCGCCTTCGGAGATTTCCGAGCCGGCTATACCATCGTCGAGCGGCCGGAACTGCGTGTGCTGCGCGACCCCTACTCGGCCAAGCCGCATGTGCTGTTCTACGCGGCAGCCCGTGTCGGCGGCGATGTGACCGACTTCTCCGCGATCCGCCTGCTGCGGTTCGCTGCCGCCTGAGGGGCGGGCGGGGGCGCGGAAGCGCCCCCGCGCACGAGGTGAGGCCGAACGCCCGCGAGGTGTCCATGACGCATTACGACCTGTCGCCCGCGCAGCCCGACGCTGCGCGGATCGCCGATCTCGTGGGCCAGCTTCGGCTGCCGGAGGGCGCGGCGAGCGATCCCGCGACGGCTGCCCTCTTGGCGCGGCTGTCCGACGCGGCGCTGGCCCGGATCGAGCGGCTGACCGGCCGCGTGTTCGGGGTGCGGACCCTGACGATCCGCATGACGCAACGCTGCGCGTCGATCCCGTTGCCAGTCCGACCGGTCGCTTCGGTCGAGCGGATCGAGATCGTCTCGGCCGACGGAGCGCGCATCGCTCACGAAGCCGCAGCGTGGCGGGTCGAGGATGGTGCGGGCGGGCAGGTGCTGGTGCATCGGGGAGAGGGACCGGTGCCGCCGATCCCGCCCGGCGGATGGACGGAGGCGCGGCTGACGGCGGGATACGGGCCCGCCTGGCAGGATTCGCCGGCCGATCTGCGAGAGGCGGTGACGTTGGCGGCGGCTGCTGCGTTCGAGGATGGCGCGGCCGGGGTCGACGCTGCGGCGGCGCTGCCACGCGCCGTGGCGGCGCTGGTCGAGCCGTTCCGGCAGGTGCGTCTGTGAGCGCGGGGGCGGGGGCGCTGCGCACGCTGATGGCGCTGGAGACACGCGACGCCGCGCCCGACGGAGGCGGGGGCGGCGCTGGGGGCTGGCGTCGGATCGGACGGCTGTGGGCCGGGTTGCGGCCCGTCTCGGCCTGGGAGCGCGAGGCCGGCGGCGGCCTGCTGAGCGGCGTGTCGCACCGCGCGGCGGTGGTCGCCGTCCCGTCCGGATCCCCGGACCGCCCGATGCCCGGCATGCGGCTGGTCGAGCGGGAGCGCAGCTTCGCGATCCGCGCGGTGACCGAGGCCGATCCGCGCGGGCGGCGGCTTCTGTGCTGGCTGGAGGAGGTGCCCGCCCCATGACCTATGCATTTTCATGGCCGCTGCAGCAGGCGCTGTTCGCGGCGCTGACCGCCGATCCGGAGATCGCCGCGCTGGCTGGCGGCCGGGTCTGGGACGAGGCGGGCATGCCGGGCCCCGCCGGGGCGGGCGATGGCCCGTGGGTTTTGATCGGGGACGAGACGGTGGTGCCGTGGTCCACGGCGACCGAGATCGGGGCCGAGCATGTGCTGCGCATCGACGTGGTTGGCCCTGCCCCTGGCTTCGCAGCCCTTAAGCGGGTCGCTGCAGCCGTCTGCGCCGTCGCGACCGGGCCGCTGGCGCTGGCGCGGGGACGCATCGCCGGAGCGGGTTTCCTGGGCGGCAGGACGCTGCGCGAGGACAAGGGCCGGCTGCGCCGCATCGCGCTTCGCTTTCGGATCGTGGTCGAGGAGACGGCCTGAGGGCCGCAGCGAGGGAGAGGCTGATGGGCGCGCAGAGAGGCAAGGACCTGCTGCTGAAGCTGGATGCGGACGGCACCGGCGTCTTCGAGACGGTCGCAGGCCTGCGGGCGACGCGCATCGCGCTGAACGCGGGTGCGGTGGACGCGACGACGGCGGAGGCCCCGGGGCGCTGGCGGCAGCTGCTCGCCGGGGCGGGCGTGCAGTCGGCCAGCGTGACCGGGGCGGGTGTGTTCAAGGATGCGGTGTCGGATGGGTTGCTGCGGTCCGCCTTCTTCGAGGGGCGCGCGCCGCTGTGCCGGCTGGTGATCCCCGATTTCGGGGTCGTCGAGGGGCCCTTCCAGATCACCGACCTGACATACGGCGGTGCACACGACGGCGAGGCCACCTTCGAGACGACGCTGGAATCGGCGGGCGCGCTGAGTTTCGCGGCGCTGTGAGCATGGCCAATCCGTATCGCGGCGAGGTGGAGGCTGTGCTCGACGGCAAGCGCTGCACTCTGCGCCTGACGCTCGGGGCGCTGGCGGAGCTGGAGGCGGCGCTCGGGGCGGATGGGCTGGTGGATCTGGCCGAGCGCTTCGAGGCGCGCGCCATGCGGGCGAACGATGTGATCGCCGTGCTTGCCGCCGGACTGCGCGGGGCGGGGCGGGCGGCAACCGTTGACGAGGTCGCGGTCATGGCGGTCGAGGGCGGGGCCGGCGGCGCGGCGAGGCTGGCGGCACGGATGCTGACGGTCGCGTTCACGGGGCACGACGCATGAGCCGTCGTGTCGACTGGCCGGCCCTGATGGCGGCGGGGATCGGCGGGCTGCGCCTGCATCCCGAGGCGTTCTGGGCGCTGAGCCCGGTCGAGCTGCGGGCGGCGCTGGGTGCCCAGGGCGGGGTCGCGTCACCGCTCGGCCGGTCCGGGCTGTCCGCCCTTATGGCGGCGCATCCCGACGAGGGAAGGAACGGGCGATGAGCGAGCGCATGGGCGGCGACTGGGACGACGGCGGCGGGGACCGCGGTTTGCGCAGGGCCGCGGAAGAGCTGCGCGCGGCGGAGCTTGCCGCGATGGGCCTGTCGCGGGCGGTGGGCACCGGCCTGCGCGGGGCCTTCGACGATGCGGCCATGCGCGGAGCGCGGTTCTCGGCCGTGCTTCGCGAAATGGCCGATGACATCGCGACGGGCGCCTTGCGGGCCGCCGTCTCGCCGGTGGGCGATGCGCTGGGGCGCGGCGTGGTCGGTGCGGTGGCGGGCCTTGCCGCGGGGCTTGCCGGAGCCGCTGCGCCGCGTGCCTTCGCCAAGGGCGGCGTCGTCGACGGTGCGACGGCCTTCGGACTGGGCGGCGGCGGCATCGGCGTGGCGGGCGAGGCCGGGCCGGAGGCGATCCTGCCGCTGGCGCGGGGGGCCGACGGGCGGCTCGGGGTGCGCGGCGGGTCGGTCAGCGTGACCGTGAACGTGTCGACGCCGGACGTGGCGGGCTTCGAGCGGTCGCACGGGCAGATCGCCGCGGCGCTGGCGCGCGCCGTCGAGCAGGCGCGCGGGAGGCTGTGATGGCGGCCGGGTTCCATGACGTGACATTCCCGCTGGCGCTGTCTTTCGGCGCCACGGGCGGCCCCGAGCGGCGCACGGAGGTGGTGACGCTGGCGAGCGGTTTCGAAGAGCGAAACGCGCTGTGGGCGCAGTCGCGCCGTCGCTGGGATGCGGGGCTGGGGCTGCGCTCGCTGGACGATGTGCAGGCGCTGATCGCCTTCTTCGAGGCGCGGCTGGGGCGGCTGCACGCCTTTCGCTGGCGCGACTGGACCGACTGGAAGTCCTGTGCGCCCTCGGCGCAGCCCGGGGCCAGCGACATGGAGATCGGCACCGGCGATGGGGCGCGGACGGGGTTCCAGTTGGCCAAGACCTATCGCTCCGGGCCCGGTGCGGTGGTGCGGCCGGTGACCAAGCCGGTGGCCGGCACGGTGCGGGTCGCGGTCGATGGTGACGAGGTCGAGGCCATTGTGGATGCGCTGACGGGGGTGGTGACGCTGGCGGCACCGCCCGCGCTGGGCGCGCGCGTGACGGCGGGCTTCGCCTTCGACGTGCCGGCGCGCTTCGATGCCGACCGCATCGAGGTGAATCTCGCGGCCTTCGAGGCGGGTTCGATCCTATCCGTCCCGATCATCGAGGTGCGCGAGCGATGAGGACGCTCGATCCGCGGCTGGCGGCACGTCTGGAGAGCGGCGCGACGACACTGTGCCGCTGCTGGCGGCTGGATCGGCGTGACGGGGTGTGCCTCGGATTCACTGACCATGACAACGACCTGACCTTCGACGACATCGTCTTCGCGGCGGCTTCGGGCGTCACGGGGACCGCGCAGGAAAGCGCGACGGGGCTTGCGCCGGGATCGGCGGGGGTGGCGGGCGCACTGAGTTCCGCATCGCTGCGCGAGGCCGATGTCGCGGCGGGGCTGTGGGACGGGGCGCGGCTGCGGCGCTGGGTGGTCGACTGGCACGAGCCTGAGGTCCGGGCGCTGCTGTTCGACGGCACGCTCGGCGAGATTGCCTGTGCCGGTGGCACCTTTCGCGCCGAGGCGCTGGGGCCTGCGGCGGCCCTGAACAGGCCGATGGGGCGCGCCTTTCTGCGCAGCTGCGATGCGACACTGGGGGACGCGCGCTGCCGCGCCGACCTGGCGCGGCCCGGACTGCGCGCGGCGGGCGTCGTGGTCGCCGTTCTGGGGTCCGGAAGATTCGAGGCGGCAATCCCGATCGCTGCCGGGTTCGTCGGCGGCACGCTGGTCTGGACAAGCGGGGCGAATGCGGGAACGCGCTCGGACATCGCATCCGATCTGGCGCGCGCGGCCGGGCGGCGTTTCGCGTTGGCGGTGCCGCCAAGGGCGCCCGTCGTGGCGGGGGACGGGTTCGAGGCGATGGCAGGCTGCGACCGTAGCTTCGCCTGCTGTCGCGACCGTTTCGGGAATGCAGAGAATTTCCGGGGCTTTCCCCATCTGCCCGGCGACGATTTCGTGCTGGGCGCGGCCGAACCCGGCGTCTGAACCGTGGACGAGGCGGCGCGGGGCGCGCTGGCGATCGCTGAGGCGCGCCGATGGATCGGCACGCCGCATGTGCATGGCGCGAGCCTTCGCGGCGTCGGCGCCGATTGCCTCGGCCTTGTGCGCGGGATCTGGCGGGCGTTGTTCGGGGCAGAACCCGAAGCTCCGGGACCCTATCCCGCGGACTGGGCGGCGGCGGGGCGCGACGAGCGGCTGTGGCTTGCCGCGGGGCGGTGGTTCCGCGAGCGCGGTCCGGGCGAGGGGCGTCCCGGGGATGTCGCGCTGTTGCGGATGCGGCGCGACGGGCCTGCGCAGCACATGGGCGTGCTGGCTGAAGATGGGCTCGGTTGTCCGACGCTTGTCCATGCGCATGGGCGGCTGGGGGTCGTCGAGTCGCCGCTCGGCGAGGCGTGGCGGGCGCGGCTGGTTGCCGCGCTCGAATTTCCGGCGGGAGAGGTTGGATGGCGACGCTGATACTCGGGGCGGCGGGCGCGGGGCTTGGGGCGGTGCTGGGCGGTCCCCTGGGCGGCACGATCGGGCGCGCCGCCGGCGGGGTCGCCGGCGCACTGGTCGATCAGCGACTGCTGGGCGGGGGCGGCCGCGCGGTCGAGACCGCCCCTGCGCCAGGGCTGCGCGTGCAGAGCGGACGCGAGGGCGCGCCGATCCCACGTGTCCATGGCCGCATTCGGGTGACGGGGCATGTCATCTGGGCCTCGGAGTATCGCGAGACGTTCGGGCGCTCGGTGGGCGGCAAGGCGGGGGGGCTGGGGGCGCGGCCGGTGTTGCAGACGCGGCGACGCTCGGTGAGCCTTGCGCTGGCTCTGTGCGAGGGGCCCATCGACCGGCTGGGCCGGGTGTGGGCGAACGGGCGGCCGCTGGCGCGCGATGCGGTCGAACTGCGCCTGCACCGCGGCGACGAGGACCAGCCGCCAGACCCGCTGATCCTGGGGCTGGAAGGCGCGGCACCGGCGTTTCGTGGCACGGCCTATGTCGTGCTCGAGGAACTCGACCTGACGCCCTTCGGCGGGCGCATCCCGCAACTGGCGTTCGAGGTGTTCCGTCATCCGCGGATCGTCGGCGGGTCGGCCGAGATCGGGCGGCCGCTGTCCGACATGGTGCGTGGGGTTGCGCTGTCGCCGGGCTCGGGCGAGTTCTCCTTGGAGACCCGGCCGGTGCGCCGGCGTCTGGGGCCGGGCGCGGCGGCGAGCGAGAACGTGCACGGGCCGGACGGGCGAGCAGATCTTCTGGCCGCGCTGGACCAGTTGCAGGAGGAGGCGCCGGCCTGCGGATCTGTCCTGTTGCTCTCGACCTGGTTCGGCGACGACCTCCGCTGCGGCACCTGCCGCATCGAGCCTAGGGTCGAGACGCGCGACAAGCGCACCGAGCCGGTTTCCTGGCGCGTGGGCGGCATGGGCCGGGATGGGGCGCGGCCGGTCGGGATGCGCGACGGGCGGCCGGTATTCGGCGGCACGCCATCGGATGGCGGGGTGATCGCGGCGATCCGCGAATTGCGGGCGCGCGGGCTGCGGCCGGTGTTCTACCCCTTCCTGATGATGGACGTGCCGCCGGGCTCGGGCCTGCCGGACCCCTGGGGCGGAGCCGAGCAGGCACCCTATCCCTGGCGGGGCCGCATCACGTCGGAGATCGCGCCGGGCCGGCCGGGAAGCCCCGAGGGAAGCGCAGCGGTGGCGGCGGAGATGGCGGCGTTCTTCGGCGCTGCGCAGCCTGGAGACTTCACGCCCGACGGCGACAGCGTCGTCTATCGCGGTCCCGCGGAATGGTCGTTTCGGCGCTTCGTGCTGCATTACGCGCATCTTTGCGCGCTGGCGGGCGGGGTCGGGGCCTTCTGCATCGGCTCGGAAATGCGTGGCCTGACGACGCTGCGCGCCGGCCCCGGGTCCTATCCCGCCGTCGATGCGATGCGGCAGTTGGCGCGGGATGTCCGGGCCGTGCTGGGACCGGAGGCGCGCATCGGTTACGCCGCCGACTGGTCGGAGTATTTCGGTCACCAGCCCGCCGACGGCTCGGGCGATGCGGTGTTCCACCTCGATCCGCTCTGGGCCGATCCCGCGATCGATTTCGTCGGCATCGACAACTACATGCCCATCGCGGACTGGCGCGGCGAACCCGGTGAGGCGGACGCGGCCGAGGGCGGGCCGCATCGGCTGGCCTATCTGCGCAAGGGCGTGGCGGGCGGCGAGGGGTGGGAGTGGTACTACGCCAGCCCGGAGGATCGGCAGGCGCAGCGACGCAGTCCGATCGCTGATGGGGCGCATGGCGAGCCCTGGGTGTTCCGATACAAGGACATCGCCAGCTGGTGGGCGCGGCCGCACCATGACCGGATCGGGGGCGTGCGGGCTGCCACGCCCACAGCCTGGGCACCATGCTCGAAACCGATCTGGTTCACCGAACTGGGCTGTCCCGCTGTCGACAATGGCGCAAATCAGCCGAACCTGTTCGTGGACCCAAAATCCTCGGAAACCGGGCTGCCCCATTTCTCGGCCGGCGTGCGGGACGATGCAGCGCAGCGGCGGTTCCTGCAGGCGGTACTGGAGCATTGGAACGACCCCTCGAACAATCCGGTCTCGCCGGTCTATGGCGGACCGATGGTCGATCCCGCCGCCGTGCATGTCTGGACCTGGGACGCGCGGCCCTGGCCAGAGTTTCCCGGGCGGACCGATGTCTGGGCTGACGGCGAGAACCACCGGTTGGGGCACTGGATCAACGGGCGCATGGCGGCACCCGGGCTGGCCGAGGTGGTGGCCGCGATCTGCGCCGAGGCGGGGGTGGCGGTCGATGTGGACGGGCTGCATGGCGTCGTGCCCGGCTATCTGGTCGAGGCGACCCAGACCGCGCGGCAGTCGCTGCAGCCGCTGATGCTGGCCTATGGCTTTGACATGGTCGAAAGCGGTCCTGGCATGCGGGCCGTAATGCGCACTGCCCTGCCGGTCGGCGGGCTGTCCGCGGCGGATTGCGTGCAGGGCGATGGGGCGGAGGGCGCGCTTGAGGTGCTGCGCGGCCCGGGCGTCGGCGAGGCCTCCGCGCTGCGCTTTGCCTACCTTGACGGGGAGGCCGATTACGCGCCGGCGGTCGCGGAACTGCGGCCCGGCGGCAGCGCCGAGACAGCGCGCGTCGAGACTGCGCTGGCCCTCGGAACGGAACTCGCGCGCATTCTGGCGCAGCGCATGGCGGCAGAGCTCGCGCAGCCGCCCGGGACCGCGCGATTCAGGCTGCCGCCTTCGCGGTTCGATCTCGAGCCGGGCGACGTGGTCGAGGTGTCGGGCTGCGCCGGGCGGGGCATCTTCCGGGTCGACCGCATCGTGGATGCCATGGCGCGGGAGGTCGAGGCCAGCGCGGTGGCCGCGGCACCTCGGCCGGCGGCCGCGACGGTCGGCAGGGCACCGTTGAAGACTGCGCCGCTGCGCCATCCGCCGATTGCTGCCGTGGTCGAGGCACCCGAACCGTGGGGGGCGGGCGACAGGGCCTTGCTGCACGTCGCCGCCTTCGCCGAGCCTTGGCCGGGGCCTCTGGGTGTCTGGCGCGAGGAACGGCCCGGCGAGGGCTGGCGCCTGCAGGGCGCGATCGAAGCGCCTGCGACTATGGGGGTCGTCGTCGCCGATGGACCCGCCTGGGCACGGGACCGTTGGGGGATGGGACCGGAGGTGCGGCTCTGGGGCGGATCGCTGCCGAGCGCGAGCCGCGGCGCGGTGCTGGACGGAGCGAACATTGCCGCGGTCGAGGGGCCCCTTGGCTGGGAGGCGCTGCAGTATTCGGATGCGACGCTGATCGGACCGGATCACTGGCGGCTCGGCGGGGCGTTGCGCGGGCTTGGCGCGACAGGCGGCGGCAAGGCGGCTGTCGGCGCGCGCTTCGTTTTGCTGGACGGGGCCGCGCTGCGCATCGCGGTGCCGCCCGGAGCGGTGGGGCTGCGCTACCGCCTGCGGATCGGCGCGCTGGCCCTTGGGCATGACGACGAGGCTTGCACCGAAGTGGAGACGGTGACGACCGGCGCGGGAGCGCGTCCGCTGCCACCCACCGCCCTTAGGTTCGCGCGGAACGGTTACTCGCTGACGCTGCGATGGATTGCCCGCGGTCGGGCCGATCTCGACGGCTGGCACGGTCTGGATGGGGCCGGCGCACCCGCGCAATGGCGTGTGCGGGTGCGTGCCGGTGGCGAAATCCTGCGCGTCGAGACGGCAACCGAATGCCGGTTCGAATATGCCGCCGCAGCGCAAGTGGCCGACGGGGCCGTTGCGCCGTTCGAGATCAGTGTTGCGCAGGTGTCCGACACATGGGGCGAGGGCCCGGAGCGAGGAGCGATGTGGTATGGCTGAGACGCGACGGTTCGGTGCCCCGCTGCTGGAAGCGGGACAGGCGCAGAAACATGTGACGGTCAACGAGGCCCTTCTGCGCATCGACGCGCTTTCAGCGGGGTCGGTGCGGAGCCGCAGCCGCGACGTCCCGCCACCGGACACCGCCGATGGCGATCTCTTCGTGCTGCCTCACGGAGCCTCGGGCGACTGGGCCGGGCAGGACGGCAGCCTCGCGATCCGCGACAACGGCGCGTGGATCTTCGCCGCCGCGGTCCCGGGGCGGCGGATCTGGGTCGAAGACGAGGGAGCTGAGGTCGTCTTCGATGGCCTGCGCTGGGCGTCGCTCGGCGGGGCTTCGCGGGTTGGCGCCAGCACGCGCCTTGAGGTCCTGACCCATGACCACGACATCGCGCCGGGTCAGACGGCGACCACGGCTGCGATCATACCCGACAAGGCCGTCGTGATCGGCGTCACGGCAAGGGTGCTGGAGACCTTTACCGGGCCTGGGCTTGCCGGCTGGGGTCTGGGCGTGCCGGAAGCGCCGGGGCGCTACGGGTCGGGCCATGGCCTGTCAGCGGGGACGGCCGTGCAGGGCGTGACCGGGCAGCCGCTCGCGTATTACGGCGGGACGGGATTGCTGCTGGACGCGGTCGGCGGCAGCTTCGCGGGAGGGCGGGTGCGGCTGGCGGTTCACTGCCTGCTGCTGGACCCGCCATCGTGGCCATGACGCTGACCCTTGGCGATGCGCTGGCCGTGATCCGCCTGGCTGCTGCCGCGCCCGAGGATGCCGCTTCGCTCACCGTCGAGGCGCTGCGGCGGGCAGGCGCGGCGGATGCGCATCGCCGGCGCTGGGGGCGGGCGCATCCGTGCCATGGCGATGGTTCGCTTGCCGCCGCCGCGGCGTCGATGGCCATGGAGCGCCAGTCCGCTGCGCGGCCGACGATGGTCGCGATCCTGCGGGCAGGTGCCGCGGTCTGCGCCGTCCTCGCTGAGGCTCAGGCTGCCCTGTCTGCGCCATCGCATGCGCCGGGCGATGTCGGCGGCGCAGCCTCGAACCCGCGGACGCGCGATTCATAGTCCGGGTGGAGCGTGCCCATGACCCGATCCCAGAACGAAAAGAAGTTCGCGTAATTGTAGCCGAATTTTTCGTGGTGCTGGTCGTGGAAAGTCGTACAGACGAACGGTGACGGATAGCGTGCGCCTGGGCCAGCAAAGTACTCAAAGCCAGAGTGACCGATCATTCCATTGATATGATCGTATGCTCGATGAACAACAAGCACGGCTGCTGGGATCGGCAGCAACAACGAGGCAAAGATATAGTAGCTTTGCATTGCGAATGCGTCAATTAAACTGTCGGAGTAGTTGCTCCATACTGTCGGTGCCACGCTGCGGTGATGCCAGAGATGGTGCCTGTAAAGCGGACGCCAGTGCATCATGCGGTGTCCCCAGTAGAACCACGCGTCAAAGGCGATGATCGAGACGGCGAACATGGCCACAAGGTTGACGATGGAAGGTTCGAGCGGCGGAAAGAGGCCCCAGCCGCGCGCCTGCGCCCAGAGGCCCGCGGCGAGGCAGAAACAAGTGACGACGAGCGACTTGAGGCTCTGGATGATCTCGATGCGCGCGCGATCCTCGCCGCGCCGCGCGGCTTGGATCCGGCGCGCCGGATTGCGGCGGTTCATGGCGGCCAGGGCGACGCCGAGGCCGAGATAGCCGGCGACGGTCACGACATAGACCAGCGCCCACATCCAGAGCAGGTCGATGAATGCAGCGGCCATGGCGATCAGGTTCCCTCGGTCAGGGCGAAGATGTTAGCGACGGCGGTCACCCCGTCGCTGTTCTCGACCGGCGCGAGGACGCGCGTGAAGCCTGCGCCGCGCAGGAGGTCGAAGCTGGCCCACGCGCGCTCGAGCATCGGAGCCTGCAGGACGTGAACGGGTATCCTCTCAGCGCCCCCTTCAAGCCGGATGCCGCGCATGCCTAGCACGACCGACCATGGTCCGGCTTCGAGCCGCCCGCGCACGAAACCTGGCGTCCAGACCCCGCGGAACGGCGTCAGCATGTAGTGCTTGGCCTCGCCCGGTGCGAGAGCGCCGTAGACGGCGATGCGGGTCTCCGCCCCGAAAACGTCGCGGCACACGGCCTCGGCAGCGCAGGCGTCATGATCTGCAAGTCCGCCGACGCGCGTCATGTTCGCCCGCTCGACGAGGTCGTAGACGCCCTGATCAACGACAGCCGCGTAACCCATCGACGCCCTCATCTGCAACGACGCGCGAACATGGCCGTGCGCCGTCGTCACGGCAAGCGCGCCGGGCTGGAACCTGACAACGGACCCCGTTAGCGTCGCATGACCTTGGCGGAGAGTTCCCGGAATGTCTGCAGGCTTCGTGCATCTGCGCGTTCGATCCGTCTATTCGGTGGCGGAAGGCGCGATCCAGATCAAGGCGCTTCCGGGCATCTGCGCTGCGGGCGACATGCCTGCGGTCGCCCTGACCGACAGCAACAACCTGTTCGCCGCGCTGGAATTCTCGGAGACGGCCGCGCGTTCGGGCTTGCAGCCGATACCCGGGCTGAGCCTGTCGTTGACGCCGGCCCGTGCGGAGCGCCCCGGAACGCCGGCCGCCGAGCCCGGGGAGATCGCGCTTCTTGCGCAGTCCGAAGCAGGCTATGGGAACCTTCTTGCGCTGTCGTCGATGGCCTATCTGCAGGGAGAGGCCGGTCAGCGCACCGTGGCGCTGGATGCCGTGTGCACCAGATCGAGCGGGCTCATATGTCTTACCGGCGGACCCGGCGGCCACGTGGGGCGCCTCGTCCAGGCGGGCCAGCCTGAGAAGGCGGAGGCCGCGCTCAAGGCTCTCGCGGGGGCGTTCGCCGGGAGGCTCTATGTCGAGCTTCAGCGGCACCCGGAGGCGGGCCGTCCGCGGACCGCTGCCGAAGAAGCGACCGAGCGATTCTTCGTCGAGGCGGCCTACCGACTCGACCTGCCACTGGTCGCAACGAACGATGCGCATTTTGTCGATGCGGGTTTCTTCGCCGCTCACGACGCGTTCCTGTGCATCGGGTCGGGTTCCTATGTCGCGCAGACGGATCGTAGGCGTCTGACGCCCGAGCACTGGTTCAAACCGGCGGCCGCGATGGCGGCACTGTTCGCGGATCTGCCTGAAGCCATTGAAAACACGCTGGAGATTGCCCGCCGCTGCGCGTTCCGGCCACGAACACGCGGACCGATCCTGCCGCGTTTCGCGGAGGATGAGGTCGAGGCCCTGCGGCGCGAAGCGCGCGAGGGATTGAACCGACGGCTGGCAACCGCAGCGACCGCGGCCCCTGTGCCGGACTACGAAGCTCGGTTGGCTTACGAGCTCGGGGTGATCGAGCAGATGGGCTTTCCCGGATATTTCCTGATCGTCGCCGACTTCATTCAATGGGCCAAGCGGCACGACATTCCGGTCGGACCCGGTCGCGGCTCTGGCGCTGGCTCTCTGGTCGCCTGGGCGCTCACTATCACCGATCTCGATCCGATCCGCTACGGACTGCTGTTCGAACGCTTCCTGAACCCCGCGCGCGTGTCGATGCCGGATTTCGACATCGATTTCTGCATGGATCGCCGCGAGGAGGTCATCTCCTATGTGCAGGAGCGTTATGGGCGCGACAGGGTCGCCCAGATCATCACTTTCGGCGCCATGCTGTCGAAAGCAGCGGTGCGCGATGTCGGGCGCGTGCTGCAGTTGCCCTACGGACAGGTGGACCGTCTCGCCAAGATGATCCCTGTTGAGGGGGTCAAGCCGGTATCGGTCGCCCGGGCGCGCAAGGAAGAGCCGCGCCTCGCCGCCGCGGCCTCGGAGGAGCCCGTCATCGGCGAACTGCTGGACATCGCCGAGAAGGTCGAGGGTCTGCTGCGCAACGCTTCGACCCATGCCGCCGGCGTGGTAATCGGCGACCGACCCTTGGTCGAACTTGTGCCGCTCTATCGCGATCCGAAATCCGACATGCCGGCGACCCAGTTCAACATGAAGTGGGTTGAGCCCGCCGGGCTGGTGAAATTTGACTTTTTAGGGCTCAAGACCCTGACTGTCATCAAGGGTGCCGTTGACCTGCTGCGCCGACGCGACATCCAGATCGACATAGACCGGATCCCCCTAGACGATGCCGCCACCTATGCGCTTTACGGCCGGGCCGACACGGTTGCTGTCTTCCAGGTGGAAAGCTCTGGCATGCGCGACGCGCTTCGCCAGCTTCAGCCAACCTGCATCGAGGATATAGTGGCGCTCGTGGCGCTCTATCGCCCTGGGCCAATGGAGAACATCCCGAAGTACTGCAACGTGAAGAACGGTCGCGAGCCGCGCGCTTCGATCCATCCGCTGATCGATCCGGTGCTGGACGAGACCCAGGGCATCATCGTGTACCAGGAGCAAGTCATGGAGATCGCCCGCCGCATGGCGGGCTATTCGCTTGGCGGTGCCGACCTGCTGCGCCGCGCGATGGGCAAGAAGGTGCAGGCCGAAATGGACGCACAGCGCCCCATGTTTCTGGCGGGTGCCGCGGCCAATGGCGTGGACGCCAAGAAGGCGCAGGAAGTCTGGGATCTGCTCGACAAGTTCGCCAATTATGGCTTCAACAAGAGCCACGCGGCGGCCTATGGAATCGTGAGCTACCAGACGGCGTGGCTGAAGGCTAACCATCCGGTCGAGTTCATGGCAGCGGTCATGAATTGCGACTTGCATGTCACCGACAAGCTCGCCGTCTACAAGCGCGAGGCTGACCGTCTCGGGGTTCCGCTCGCCCCGCCATGCGTTAACCGATCCGATGCGACATTCACTGTGGAGGGCGGTCGCATCCTCTACGCCCTCGCGGCCCTCAAGGGCATAGGATTGGAGGCGATGAGGCTGATCACCGCGGCGCGGGCGGATGGAGGGGCGTTTCTCGATCTTGCGGACTTCGCGAAGCGCGTCGATCTCAAGCGTGTCGGCAAGCGCGCGCTTGAAACCATGGCGCGGGCCGGAGCATTCGATGCGCTCGAGCGGAACCGCCGCCGTGTCCTTGGCAGCCTCGATGGACTCGTCGCCCTCTCAGCCGCCGCTCACGACCCGGATGCCAAGCGGCAGAGTTCGCTGTTCGCTGGATCGTCCGACGCCGCCGGCTTGCGTCTTTCGGCTGTCGAGGACTGGGAACCGGCTGAGCGGCTTGCGGAAGAGTTCGCTGCGGTCGGGTTCTACTTATCCGGTCATCCGCTCGATGCCTACGCCGGTGCGCTTCGACGCAAGAGGATCCTGTTCTATGCCGATATCGCCCGGTTCGCGTCCCGCGGCGGAGCGGCGAACCTGCGCATCGCGGGATCCGTGATGCGGCGGCAGGAGCGGAAATCGGCCCGGGGCAACCGCTTCGCGTTCGTGGAGTTATCCGACCCGACGGGCATCTGGGAGGTGACGGTATTCGCCGAAACGCTGACGCGGGCGCGCGAACTGCTCGAGCCCGGCCGCAATGTCGTTCTGACCGTCGATGTCGAAGCGGATGGCGCGCAGGCGAAGCTGCTTTGCCGCGCGGCATCGCCCGTGGATGAGGCGACCGTGGATGCCAGCGCGACCGGCGTGCGCATCCACATTGATGGCGCGCATGCACTGGAGCCCGTGGTCGGCCGGATGAGAGCAGCCGCGGGGCGAACCGGCTCTGCCGTCGAGATCGTGGTGTGGTCCGACACCCTTGATGCGGAAGTCGAGATTGCCTTGCCCGGAAAGTGGCCGCTCGATTTCGGCACACGCACGGCAATCCGCTTCATGCCCGGCGTGCGCGATGTCGAGGAGTTCTGAGGCTTGCCGGGTTGCCGTGCGCGCGATACGCGAGGTCGTCACGCAGCAGCGAGGGACCTCCCATGATCGGCCGTCTGAACCATGTCGCCATCGCCGTTCCCGACATCGAGGCGGGGGCCGCGCTCTACCGCGACACGCTTGGCGCGAAAGTGACCCCGGTGACGCCGCAGCCCGAGCACGGCGTGAGCGTGGTTTTCATCGAACTGCCGAACACAAAAGTCGAACTGCTTGAGCCTCTGGGCGACAACTCCCCGATTGCTGCCTTCCTTGCGAAGAATCCCGCCGGCGGCATTCATCACCTCTGCTATGAGGTCGAGGACATCATCGCGGCGCGCGACCGCCTGAAGGCGCAAGGTGCGCGCGTGCTGGGCGATGGAGAGCCGAAGATCGGGGCCCATGGCAAGCCGGTGCTGTTCCTGCACCCCAAGGACTTCAACGGCACGCTGGTGGAGCTGGAGCAGGCCTGATGTCCGTCACGTCGGGCCTTGTCCTGTTCGCGGTCCTGTGGTTCCTGATCCTGCTGATGCTGCTGCCCATCGGCGTGCGCAGCCAGGAAGAGGCGGGGCATGTCGAGCCTGGCACGCCGCCCGGTGCCCCGGCGGGCGCGTTTTTCCGGCGCAAGGCCCTCTGGACGACGGGTCTGGCCACTGTGGCGTGGCTCTGCGTCGTCTTCGTCGTAGAGGGCGGGCTCGTCACCCATGAAGACATCCGCTGGCTCGCCCCCTTCGACTGATCCGCTCGCACCATGGCGCGCGGATGCCGCTGCGCTGATCCCCGTGCGCGTGACTCCGGGGGCGCGGCATGCGGGGTTGACGCTGGCGGCCGACGCGAACGGCGCGCACTTGCTGCGCGTGTCGGTCACGGAGCCCCCGGAGGACGGGCGGGCCAACGCTGCCGTCGTCGCGCTGGTCGCGAGGGCCGCGGGTTGCGCGAAAAGTGCGCTGTCCGTGCAGCGAGGAGCCTCGTCGCGCAACAAGCTGCTGCGCTGGGACCGCGGGCGAGGCTGAAAATTTCTCGCCGGATCCGGTATGCGGTGCTAGCTTTTCGGAAGTTGCGAAAAGCAGGGAGCAATCGCATGAAACTCGCCGTTCTCGCCGCCGCATTCCTCGCCGCCGCCTCCGTCGCGCAGGCGGGCCCGTCCATGTGCGGCGGGGCGAAGTCCACGAGCGCCGAGGCACCGATCCAGACGCCGAGCCCCACGAGCTGAGGCCCCGACGATGCGATGACGCCGCCGAGCGAGGCTCGGCGGCGTTTTCTTGTTTTCAGTCGATGGCCTTGGCCAGTTCGGGCGCGGCTTCGAACAGGTCGGCGACAAGGCCGTAGTCGGCGACCTGGAAGATCGGTGCTTCCTCGTCCTTGTTGATCGCCACGATCACCTTGCTGTCCTTCATCCCCGCGAGATGCTGGATGGCCCCCGAGATGCCCACGGCGATGTAGAGGTCCGGGGCAACCACCTTGCCCGTCTGGCCCACCTGCCAGTCATTGGGCGCATAGCCCGAGTCGACGGCGGCCCGGCTGGCGCCGACGGCGGCGCCCAGCTTGTCGGCAAGCCCCTCGATGATGGCGAAGTTCTCCTTCGACCCCAGCGCCCGGCCGCCCGAGACAACCACCTTCGCCGAGGTCAGCTCCGGGCGGTCGCTCGCGGCGACCGCATCGGACACCCAGGCGGAGGCGTCGCCCGCCGCGGATCCGGCCACCGTCTCGATGGGGCAGGCGGGCTGCGCGCCGGCCGCGGCGAAGGTGGTCGTGCGCACGGTCACGACCTTCTTCGCGTCGCTGCTGACGACCGTCTGGAAGGCGTTGCCGGCATAGATCGGGCGCGTGAAGGTGTCGGGGCCCTCGACGCCCGAGACATCGGTCAGCACCATCACGTCCAGCAGCGCCGCGATGCGCGGGGCCACGTTCTTGCCCGCGGCCGTCGCCGCCGCCACGATGTGCCCGTAGTCGCCGGCAAGCCCGACCACGAGATCGGCCAGCGGCTCCGCCAGCCCATGGCCGAAGGCCGGCCCGTCCGCCAGCAGCACCTTCGCGGCGCCGTCGAGCGCTGCCGCGGCCTCGGCCGCCACCCCCGCCCCTTCGCCCGCCACCAGCACATGCACGGGGCCGCCCATGGCCTTCGCGGCCGTCAGGGCCTTGGCCGTGGCATCGGCCCCGAGGGTCGCGCCGGTCAATTCCGCGATCAGAAGAACCGCCATCTCACAGCACTCCCGCTTCGGTCTTCAGCTTCTCGACGAGTTCCGCCACCGATCCGACGCGCACGCCCGCCTTGCGCACCGGCGGCTCGACCGTCTTTACGGCCTTGAGCCGGGGCGCGACGTCCACGCCGTAATCGGCCGGCGTCTTCACGTCGAGCGGCTTCTTCTTGGCCTTCATGATGTTCGGCAGCGAGGCGTAGCGCGGCTCATTCAGGCGCAGGTCGACCGTCACCACGGCGGGCGTCCGCACCCGGATGGTCTGCAGCCCGCCATCGACCTCGCGGGTCACCAGCGCCGCATCGCCGTCGATCTCGATCTTGCTCGCATAGGTCGCCTGCGGCCAGCCGAGCAGGGCCGCGAGCATCTGGCCCGTGGCGTTCATGTCGTTGTCGATGGCTTGCTTGCCCATCAGCACGAGGCCCGGGCCTTCCTCGGCCACCACCTTCGCCAGCAGCTTCGCCACCGCGAGGGGTTCGATGTCGGTCTCGACCGTGTCGGCGGCCTCGATCAGCAGCGCACGGTCGGCGCCCATCGCCAGCGCGGTGCGCAGCGTCTCCTGCGCCTGCTTCACGCCGATCGAGACCGCGATGATCTCGGTCGCCGCGCCCTTCTCGCGCAGGCGGATGGCCTCCTCGACGGCGATCTCGTCGAAGGGGTTCATCGACATCTTGACGTTGGCGAGATCGACGCCCGAGCCGTCCGCCTTGACGCGCACCTTGACGTTGTAGTCGATCACGCGCTTGACCGGCACGATCACCTTCATGGCCGCGTCCTCCTGTGTCCGAATCGCCCTCGCGGACGAAACAATCTTGCCCTTTGATAGCCGGACATAGCGCAGGCGGCGAGAGGGCCAGTCCCGCGCGCTGCACTGCGGCAAAAATTCCCTGCCGCCTCAGCGATTGGCGCCGGGCGTCCACAGCACGTCGGTGGCCCCGTCGTCGTTGGCGACGCGCGAGGCCACGAAGAACCAGTCGGACAGGCGGTTGAGATAGCGCACCGCCGCCGGGTTCACGGCCTCGGCCCCCGCAAGCTCGACGGCGCAGCGCTCTGCCCGACGGCAGATCGTCCGGCACAGGTGCAGGTGCGCGGAGAGCGCCGAGCCGCCGGGCAGCACGAAGCTGCGCAGCGGGGCCAGCGCCGCGTTCATGGCGTCGATCTCGGCCTCCAGCCGCTCGACCTGCGCCTCGATCATGCGCAGGGGCGGGTAGGGGGCCTCCGCGTCGCGCTCCATCTCCGGGCGGCAGAGATCGGCCCCGAGGTCGAACAGGTCGTTCTGGATGCGGGTCAGCGCGGCGGCCATCGCGCCCTCGGCGTGCAGCCGCGCCATGCCGATGGTTGCGTTGGTCTCGTCCACCGTGCCGTAGGCGGTCACGCGCAGGTCGTGCTTGGGACGGCGGCTGCCGTCGCCGAGCGCCGTGTCGCCCGCGTCGCCGGTGCGGGTGTAGATGCGGTTGAGCACGACCATCTGCCGCCTATCCTTCGAACGACCACGCCAGCACCACGATCAGAACCACGGCGACGAGCTGCATGACGACGCGCAGTTGCATGATCTTGTTGGCGTATTTCTTGTTGAACGCCCCCCCGCGCGCAAAGCTCGCAAGGCCGAACAGCACGACGGCCAGCACTGCGAGGCAGGCGATGGCCGTGACGGTGGCGAGGGTTCCATTCATGATGCGGTTCTAGCCCCGACCGGGGCCCGTGACCAGACGCCGCTCACTGCCGGGCCAGCAGGCTGTCGAGCAGGGCCCGCGGCGCGAGGCGCTTGAGCACCGCAACGCCCTTCGTCGCGGTGGTCACCATGTAGCGGGCGCGCGGGCGCGGGCTTTCCAGCGCGGCGATCAGCGCCGCCGTGACCGCCGAGGCGGGCAGGGTGAACGGGTTCGGGCGGCTCTCGGCGCGATAGCGCTCGGCGATGCGCCGCAGCTCGTCCCCGCGCAGCGACGTCTCCGGGTCGATCCAGCGCCGGAACTGCGCCAGCGCGTTCTCGTTGAAGCGCGTGGCGATGGGCCCGGGCTCGATCAGCACGGCATGCACGCCGGTCCCGCGCAGCTCCAGCCGCAGGGTGTCCGTGTAGCCCTCGATGGCATGCTTGCTGGCCACATAGGCCCCGCGCCACGGCACGGCGGCGAAGCCCAGCACCGACGAACACTGCACGATCCGCCCCTGCCGGCGCGGACGCATCACGGCCAGCGCCCGCCGCGTCGCCTCGTGCCAGCCGAAGACATTCGCCTCGAACAGCTGGCGCAGCGCGGCGGTGGGCAGGTCCTCGACGAAGCCCGGGATCGCATAGGCCCCGTTGTTGAACAGCGCATCCAGCGTGCCGCCGGTGCGCCCCAGCGCCTCGTCCATGGCCGCGCCGATGGACGCCTCGTCCTCGTAGTCGAGCCGGAAGCTCTCCAGCCCCTCGCCGCGCAGCCGCTCGCAGTCCTCCTCGCGCCGGCAGGTCGCGAACACGCGCCATCCGCGGGCCGACAGGGCGCGCGCGGCATCCAGCCCGATGCCGGACGAACACCCCGTGATCAGGACGCTGCGCTTCTCCATCGATCCCCTCCGCCGCCCGCGCCGCCCAGATGGCGCAGGGCGGCGCGAAGGCCAGCCCGCGGGCGATGGACCCCGCCTGCGCGGGCCGCTAGACTCGCCCCATGGCCGACGAGACAGACGATCCCGACATCGGGGGCGCGATCACGCCCGAGCCGCTGCGCCGCGCGCTCGGCGACCGCTACCTTCAATACGCGCTGTCCACCATCATGCACCGCGCGCTGCCCGACGCGCGCGACGGGCTGAAGCCGGTGCACCGCCGCGTGCTCTACGCCATGCGCCAGTTGCGCCTCGAGCCGGGGCAGGGCTTCAAGAAGTCCGCCCGCGTGGTCGGCGACGTCATCGGCAAGTTCCACCCCCACGGCGAACTCAGCGTCTACGAGGCGCTGGTGCGGGCGGCGCAGGACTTCTCGCTGCGCTATCCGCTGATCGACGGGCAGGGGAATTTCGGCAACATCGACGGCGACAACGCCGCCGCCCAGCGCTACACCGAGGCTCGGCTGACGCCGGTGGCCGCCGCCATGCTCGACGGGCTGGACGAGGACGCGGTCGACCTGCGCCCCACCTACGACGGCTCCGAGGAGGAGCCGGCGGTGCTGCCCGGCGCCTTCCCCAACCTGCTGGCCAACGGCGCAGCCGGCATCGCCGTGGGCATGGCGACCTCGATCCCGCCCCACAACGCGGGCGAGCTCTGCGCCGCGCTTCTGGCGCTGATCGCCGATCCCGACCTGCCGGATGGTGCGCTGCTGGCCCATGTGCCGGGCCCGGATTTCCCGACCGGCGGCGTGATGA
The DNA here is from genome assembly GCA_036770645.1 of Rubrimonas sp. GTDB lineage: Bacteria > Pseudomonadota > Alphaproteobacteria > Rhodobacterales > Rhodobacteraceae > Rubrimonas. Next base: position 45,337 of record DAIPIU010000013.1, read on the forward strand.
TCGAGCCGCCCGACAGCGTCGCCCGCGCCTATGCGACCGGGCGCGGCGGCTTCCGCCTGCGCGCCCGCTGGGCCGTCGAGGATCTGGGCCGCGGCGCCTGGCAGGTCGTCGTCACCGAGATCCCCTATCAGGTGCAGAAGGCCAAGCTGGTCGAGCGCCTCGCCGACCTCATCGTGACGAAGAAGGCCCCGCTGCTGGCCGATGTGCGCGACGAATCGGCCGAGGACGTGCGGCTGGTGCTGGAACCCCGCGCCCGCACCGTCGAGCCCGCGGTGCTGATGCAGACGCTGTTCCGCCTTTCCGACCTCGAGACCCGCTTCCCGCTCAACATGAACGCGCTGATCGACGGGCGCACCCCGCGGGTCTGCTCGCTGCGCGACCTGCTGCGCGCCTTCCTCGACCACCGGCGCGAGGTGCTCGGCCGCCGGTCGCGCCACCGGCTGGAGAAGATCGCGCGACGCCTCGAACTGCTCGAGGGCTACATCGTCGCCTACCTCAACCTCGACCGTGTGATCGCCATCATCCGCGCCGAGGACGAGCCGAAGCCGGTGCTCATGGACGAATTCGCCCTCACCGACACGCAGGCCGAGGCGATCCTGAACATGCGCCTGCGCAGCCTCCGCCGGCTCGAGGAGATGGAGCTGCGGCGCGAGCGCGAGGCGCTGCTGGCCGAGCGCGCGGGCCTCGAGGCCCTGCTCGCCGACCCCGCCCTGCAATGGGCGCGCATCGCCGAGGAGGTGCGCGCCATTGACGCCCGCTTCGGCCGCGACGCGCCCGGCGGCGCCCGGCGCACCCTCATCGGCGCCGCGCCCGAGGTGGACGAGACCCCGCCCGAGGCCTTCATCGAGCGCGAGCCCGTCACGGTGCTGTGCTCGCGCAACGGCTGGATCCGGGCGGTGAAGGGCCACGTCCCGCTCGACGCCGAACAGAAATACAAGGACGGCGACGGCCCCCGCTTCGCCTTCCATGCCGAGACCACCGCGAAGCTGCTGCTCGTCGCCCGCTCGGGCCGCGTGTTCACCCTTGGCTGCGACCGTCTGCCCGGCGGGCGCGGCATGGGCGAGCCGCTGCGGCTGATGGTCGATCTCGCCCAGGACGACGACCTCGCCGCCCTCGTGGTCCACCGTCCCGGGGCCGTCCGGCTGGCCGCCAGCAGCGCGGGGGACGGGTTCCTCGTGGCCGAGGACGACCTGCTCGCCCAGACCCGCGCCGGCAGGCAGCTGATGAACCTCGCGCCCGGCGCGGCCCTCGCCGCGTTCGCGCCGGCCGAGGGCGACCATGTCGCGGTGGTCGGCGACAACCGCAAGCTTCTGGTGTTCCCGCGCGAGGAACTGCCTTCCATGGCCCGCGGCAAGGGCGTGCGCCTGCAGAAGTACAAGGACGGCGGCCTGTCGGACGCGCGCCTGTTCGACCGCGCCGCGGGGCTGAGCTGGCGCGACCCGGCCGGGCGCACGCGCACCGTGGCGGGGGCGGAGCTCGACGAATACCTCGCCCGGCGCGGCGCCGCCGGCCGCATGGCCCCGCGCGGCTTCCCCCGCGACAACCGGTTCTGAGGGCGGCGGCGAATCCCCTTTTCCCCGCGCGCCTGTCAGGCTAGATTGACAAGTATGGCTGTCAGTCAACTTGTCGCACCGTCGCCGCCCGCGCGCCCCTCCCCGAAGGCGGCGCTCGAGCTGCTCAAGCCGATCACATGGTTCCCCCCCATGTGGGCCTTCATGTGCGGCGCGGTCTCCTCGGGCGCGCCCTTCCACTGGGGCCTGTTCCTCGCCGGCCTGTTCCTCGCCGGGCCGCTGGTCTGCGGCATGAGCCAGGCGGCGAACGACTGGTGCGACCGCCATGTGGACGCGATCAACGAACCGGGCCGCCCGATCCCCTCGGGCCGCGTGCCGGGTCGCTGGGGCCTCGGGATCGCGCTGGCGATGACCGGCGCGGCGCTGGTCTGGGGCTGGACGCTGGGTGCCTGGGCCTTCGGCGCCACGCTCGTCGCCGTCGCCGCCGCCTGGGCCTACAGCGCCGAGCCGATCCGCCTCAAGCGCAATGGCTGGCTCAGCGCGGGCGTCTGCGGCCTGTCCTACGAGACCCTGCCCTGGATCACCGGGGCCGCGGTGATGGCCGGCGCCGCGCCGGACTGGCGCATCCTGCTCGTCGCCGCGCTCTACGGCCTTGGCGCGCACGGCATCATGACGCTCAACGACTTCAAGTCCATCGAGGGCGACCGCGCCTTCGGCCTCGGCTCGCTGCCGGCGAAGCTCGGCGTCGATCGCGCCGCGCGCATCGCCGTGGTCGCGATGGCCGCGCCGCAGGTGGCGGTGGTCCTGCTGGTGGCCGCCTGGGGCAAGCCGTGGCAGGCGCTGATCATCGCCGCCCTGCTCGCCGGCCAGGCTGCCATGGTGCCGCGTCTGCTGTCGGACCCGAAGCGCCACGCGGTCTGGTTCGCGGGCTTCGGCGTGCTGCTCTATGTGCTCGGCATGCTGACGGCGGCCTGCGCGCTCCACCTCACGGTCCCGGGGGCCACGCCATGACGCCGCTCTCCTGGTTCGGCATCGTCCGCCTCGGCCTCGTGCAGATGGCGCTCGGCTCGGTCGTGGTGCTCACCACCTCGACGCTCAACCGCGTGATGGTGGTCGAGCTCGCGCTGCCCGCGCTGCTGCCCGGCTTCCTCGTGGCGCTGCATTACGCCATGGGCATGCTGCGCCCGCGCTGGGGCCACGGCTCGGACCGCGCCGCGCGGCGCACGCCCTGGATCCTCGGCGGCGTCGCCGTGCTGGCGCTGGGCGGGCTGCTCGCCGCCGTCGCCACGGGCCTCATGGCCACCGCCTTCGTCCCGGCGGCAGTGCTGGCGGTGCTGGCCTTCCTGATGATCGGCGGCGGCGTCGGCGCCGCGGGCACGGCGCTGCTGGCGCTGCTGTCCTGCCGCGTCGCGCCCGGCCGGCGCGGGGCGGCGGCGACCATCGTCTGGCTGATGATGATCTTCGGCCTCGCCGCCACGGCCGGCATCTCCGGCGCGCTGCTCGATCCCTACTCGCCCGAACGCCTCGTCGCGGTCGCCGCCGGCATCGCGGTCGTCGCCATGACGCTCGCCGTCGCGGGCGTCTGGGGCGTCGAGCGCGGCAGCCCCCTGCCGGCCCCCGAGGCTGCCGCCCCCTTCCGCGCCGTGCTGCGCGAGACCTGGGCCGAACCCGCCGCCCGCCGCTTCACCGTGTTCGTCTTCGTCTCGATGCTGGCCTTCAGCGCGCAGGACCTGATCCTCGAGCCTTTCGCCGGCCATGTCTTCGGCATGACGGTGGGCGAAAGCACCCAGCTCGCGGCCAAGCAGCAGATGGGCATCTTCTTCGGCATGGTGGCCGTCGCCCTGCTGTCCGCCGGCGTCGGCGGCCGCTGGTTCGGCTCGCTGGCGGGCTGGACGGTGGCGGGCTGCCTCGGCTCGGCCGCGGCGCTCGCGGGCCTCGCGCTCGGCGGATTCGCCGGGGGCGGCGCCTGGCCGCTCGCGGCCAACGTCGTCGCGCTCGGCTTCTTCAACGGCATGTTCGCCGTCGCGGCGATCGGCTCGATGATGGCGCTCGCGGGGGGCACGGGGCGCGAGGGCGCGCGCATGGGCCTCTGGGGCGCGGCGCAGGCCGTGGCCTTCGGGCTCGGCGGGCTGCTCGGCTCCGGCTCGGCCGACCTCGCCCGCGCCCTGATCGGCGACCCCGGCGTCGCCTACGCGCTCGTCTTCACCGCAGAGGCCGCGATGTTCGTCGTGGCCGCGGCGCTCGCCGTCGCCGCCGTTGGCGGCGCGGTCCCTGCCCCCACCCGCGCGCATCGCGCCGCCCTCGTTCCCGGAGAATGAGCCCATGAAGCCGCAGACCCCCGAGGCCGAGATCTTCGACGTGGCGGTGATCGGCGGCGGCCCCGCCGGCGCCACGGCCGCCCACGACCTCGCCCGCGCCGGCCGGCGCGTGCTGCTGCTCGACCGGGCGGGGCGCATCAAGCCCTGCGGCGGCGCCATCCCGCCCAAGGCGATCAGCGACTTCGACATCCCCGACGGCCAGCTCGTCGCCAAGGTCACCAAGGCGCGCATGATCTCGCCCAAGGGCCGGCAGGTCGTCATCCCCATCGAGGGCGGCTTCGTCGGCATGGTCGACCGCGAGCACTTCGACGAATGGCTCCGCGCCCGCGCCGCCTCCGAAGGGGCCGAGCGCCGCACCGGCGCCTTCGAGCGCATCGAGCGCGACGGGGGCGAGGGCGTCGTGGTCGTCTACCGCCCCAAGGGCGACGACGCGATGGGCCCCGAGTTCCGGGTGCGCGCCCGCATCGTGATCGGCGCCGACGGCGCCCGCTCGAACGTCGCGCGGCAGGAGGTGAAGGGCGGCGCCGAGATCCCCTACGTCATCGCCTACCACGAGATCATCGAGACCCCGCGCTCGCCCGACTGGGATCCGGCGATGTGCGACGTGGTCTACGACGGCCGCATCTCGCCCGATTTCTACGGCTGGGTGTTCCCGCACGGCGCGACCGCCAGCGTCGGCATGGGCACCGAACTGCGCGACTTCCCGCTGAAGAAGGCCACCGCCGACCTGCGCGCCGCCTCCGGCCTCGCCGGGGCCCGCACCATCCGCCGCGAGGGCGCGCCGATCCCGCTGCGCCCGCTGTCGCGCTGGGACAACGGCCGCGACGTGGTGCTGGCGGGCGACGCCGCGGGCGTGGTCGCCCCGGCCTCGGGCGAGGGCATCTACTACGCCATGCTCGGCGGCCGCTTCGCCGCCGACGCCGCGCACGCGACGCTCGTCTCGGGCGACCCGCGCAAGCTGCGCACGGCGCGCCGGCGCTTCATGCGCCTGCACGGCGGCGTGTTCTGGATCCTCGGCCAGATGCAGAAATACTGGTATTCCAGCGACAACCGCCGCGAGCGCTTCGTCGCCATCTGCCGCGACAAGGACGTGCAGGAACTGACCTTCGACGCCTACATGAACAAGGAACTCGTCAAGGCCAAGCCGCTCGCGCATGTGCGCATCTTCTTCAAGAACCTCGCGCACCTGACCGGCCTCGCGCCGGTCTGACGCCTCAGCCCCGGCGGTCGGGCGGCGCGAGGAAGATCGCGAGCGCCCGCTCGCGCCCGATCACGCCCACCGCCTCGCGGAAGGCGGAATAGGTCAGGAACAGGATCGCCAGCCACAGCAGGATCGCCCAGAAGCGCGGCCAGTCGAAGCTTTCGGGCGGAAAGCCCTCCGAGACCGCGCGTTCGATCAGGCGCAGCGTCGCCGCGACCGCCACATACAGCGCGGCCTTCCACGCCACGTTCCAGACCAGCGGCTTGTCGGGATAGCGGTTGAAGAAGGGCAGGCGGTCCGCGATCAGCACCGCCTTGCCGGCGATCAGCGCGCCGAAGGTGACTTTCGCATGCGTCGCGAAAGACACCGCGGCCCCGTCGCCCAGCAGCGCCACCGTCAGCGCCAGCACGTTGAAGGCGGCAAGGAAGAACAGCGTCGGCGGCAACGCGCTCCGCGCCTCGCGCAGCAGGGCCGCCCCGATGCCTTTCGCCTTCGCCATCGCCATCCGATCCCCCGCGCCGATTTTCCCCCGAGCCATCCCGCCGCGCCGCGCCGCTGTCAACGGCGCCGCCGCTGTCGCGCAAGCGTCACATGGCGCCGCTAGGCTCCGCCCCAGCCGCCGCCTCCGGAGTCCGCCATGACCGACGATCCCAAGCGCAGCCTCGACCAGTCCTGGATCGACGCCGAACTCCAGGACAGCTTTGACGAGGAATACGAGCTCGAGCTCGACGACGACCGCCGCATCGCCCGCGAGGTCGGCGACATCGCCCGCCTCCAGCACAAGTCGACGCTCGACCGCCGCTTCTATTTCCGCGAGCTGTTCCGCCTCCAGGCCGAACTGGTGAAGCTTCAGTACTGGATGGCGCAGACCGGCGAGAAGATGGTGATCATCTTCGAGGGGCGCGACGCGGCCGGCAAGGGCGGGGTAATCAAGCGCATCACCCAGCGCCTGAACCCGCGCACCTGCCGCACGGTCGCCCTGCCGGCCCCGTCGGAACGCGAGCGCAGCCAGTGGTATTTCCAGCGCTACGTCCCCCATCTGCCGGCGGCGGGCGAAATGGTCCTGCTCGACCGCAGCTGGTACAACCGCGCCGGCGTCGAGCGCGTGATGGGCTTCGCCTCCGAGGCGCAGGTCGAGGAATTCTTCCGCGACGTTCCCGAATTCGAGCGCATGCTGGTGCGGTCCGGCATCCGGGTCGTGAAGTACTGGTTCTCGATCTCCGACCAGGAGCAGCAGCTGCGCTTCCTCATGCGCATCCACGACCCCATGAAGCAGTGGAAGCTGTCGCCCATGGACCTGCAGTCCCGCGTCCGCTGGGAACAGTACACCAAGGCGAAGGAGGAGATGTTCGCCCGCACCGACATCCCCGAGGCCCACTGGTACATCGTCGAGGGCAACGACAAGAAGAAGGCGCGCCTGAACAGCATCGCGCACCTGCTGTCGCTGATGCCCTACGAGGAGGTCGCGCACGAGGAGGTGGTGCTGCCGCAGCGGGTGTTCGACCCGAACTACGAGCGCAAGACCCTGCCCGACGAGCTCTACGTCCCCGAGATCTACTGAGCGGGGCCGCCCGGCTCCCCGGGATCGGCCCTGTTCGCTAAATTCTTATCTAAAATAGGCCAATGATTCCAACTGTCCCGCATGAGGACAGGACCGTAAGCGCGCGACGGCCCGGATCCTCTCGGAACGGCCGCCGCCCTAAAGGTCCACCACCGTCGCGCCGAGCGCCGCCGTCAGGCGCTCGGCCACCACGGCCCGGTGGCACTTCGCCGCCGTCTCGCACCAGCACAGCAGCGCGGTCGGCCGCTCGGCCGCGATGACCGCCGCCCGCGACAGCGCGTCCGTCCCCTCCGGCGTCGACAGCTGCCCCGCGAAGATCGCCCGCATCTCGGCGATCCGTCCCGCCCGCGCGGCCTCCCGCCCCGCCTTCGGCGTGCCCAGCGCCCGCAGGTGGACATAGCCGATCCCCTCGGCCGCGAGGCTCGCCGCCAGCACGGTCTTCGAGAACCCCGCCCGGCGCGAGGCCGCGACCGCCCGCACGTCGAGCACCCGCGCGACGCCCGCCGCGCGCAGCGCCGCGATGAGGCCCGGCACCGTCGCCGCGGCGTAGCCGATGGTGAAGACGGCCGGCCCGCTCATCGCGCCAGCGGCGCGCGGCGATACCCCACCGCCTCGCCGACATGGGCGCGCAGCACCCGCGGCGCGCCCGCCAGATCCGCGATGGTCCGCGCCAGCCGCAGCGCGCGGTTGTAGCCGCGCGCGGTCAGCCGCAGTTTCTCCGCCGCCCGGTCGAGCAGCGCCCGCGCCTCGCCGTCCAGCGCCGCGACCGCCTCCAGCGCCGCCCCGTCGGCCTCGGCGTTCAGCCGCGCGGGCGAGCCCAGCGCGGCATAGCGCGCCCGCTGCGCCGCCCGCGCCGCCGCCACGCGCGCCGCGATGGGGGCGGACGCCTCGCCCCGCGGCGCGCGCGACAGCTCGGCCGGGCTCACGGCCGGCGTCTCGATCTGGATGTCGATGCGGTCGAGCAGCGGCCCGGACAGCCGCGCCTGATAGTCCAGCCCGCAACCCGGCGCGCGCGAGCAGGCCAGCGCCGGATCGGCCAGATGCCCGCAGCGGCAGGGGTTCATCGCCGCCACCAGCTGCACGCGGCTGGGATAGCGCACATGGGCATTGGCGCGGGCCACCATGGTCTCGCCCGCCTCCAGCGGCTGGCGCAGGCTCTCCAGCACCGGCCGCGCGAATTCGGGCAGCTCGTCCAGGAACAGCACCCCGCAATGGGCCAGCGACACCTCGCCGGGCGCGGC
>DAIPIU010000014.1:0-5933 GCA_036770645.1 Rubrimonas sp.
CGCGAAGCTGGCGGCGATGGCGGCCATCGGCGCGTCCTTCGCGGTGTCGCTGCTGATCGGCGTCGCGCCCTGGGTGCTGGGCGCGCAGGCGCTGTGCCTGCTGGCGGTGACCGCCTTCATTCTGACGCGGCCGGGCGCGGTGCCGCCCGCCTGAAGCCGCGCCCTCACAGCATCGCGGGGATCACCGGGTCGGGCAGGCGGTGGCCGTCGGCGAAGGTCTTGATGTTCAGGATCACCTTCTCGCCCATGTCGAGCCGGCCCTCCAGCGTGCCCGAGCCCATGTGCGGCAGCAGCACCACGTTGGGCAGGCCCATCAGCCGCGGGTTCGGCGTCTGCGCGCGCTCGAACACGTCGAGCGCCGCCCCGCCCAGTTCGCCCGCCAGCAGCATGCGCGTCAGCGCGTTCTCGTCGACGATCTCGCCGCGGGCGGTGTTCACGATCACCGCGTCGGGCTTCATCAGCTTCAGCCGCCGCGCCGAGATCAGGTGGAAGGTCGCGGGCGTGTGCGGGACATGGATCGACAGGATGTCGACGCGGGCCAGCATCTGGTCGAGGCTCTCCCACCAGCGCAGGCCCAGCGCGGCCTCGGCGTCCGGGCGCAGGCGCGCGCGGTCGTGGTAGTGCAGCCGCAGCCCGAAGGGCGCCGCGCGCCGCGCCACCGCCCGGCCGACATGGCCCATCCCGAGGATGCCGAGGTCGCGCCCCGCCATGCGCCGCCCGACCATCCCGGTCGGCGCCCAGCCGCGCCACCCGCCGGACTGCATCAGCGCCAGGCCCTCGGTCAGCCGCCGCGGCACGGCGAGGATCAGCGCCATGGTCATGTCGGCGGTGTCCTCGGCCAGCACGCCGGGGGTGTTCGAGACCAGCACGCCCTTCTCGCGCGCGGTGTGCACGTCGATGTGGTCGACGCCGGCGCCGTAATTGGCGATCAGCTTCAGCCCCGCCGCCGCTCCCCTTGCGATCACCGGCGCGTCGATGCGGTCGCCCACGGTGCTGACCAGCACATCGGCGCTTTCGGCCGCGCGGGCCAGCGCCTCGGCGTCCATGGGCGCGTCGTCGGGGTTGGCGGCGACGGAGAACAGCTCCGACAGCCGCCGCTCGACGGGTTCGGGCAGGCGGCGGGTCAGGGCGACCCTGAGATCGGCGTGCGGCATGGCTCCTCCTTGGCGCGCGACCGTGATAGACCGTCGGCCGGACAGTGCACAGATGAAAACCGGCCGCCGATGACCCTCCGCACCCTCGCCGTCGCGCTTCTGATGCTGCCGGCCGCGCTCGCGGCGCCCGCCCCGGCCGCGGCTGCGCAGCAGGGCGCGGCGCCCGCCGCCGCGCAAGCGGCGGTGCCCGCGCCGCGTCGCCTCGGCCCCGAGACCAACCTGCCCCTGCCGCGCTTCGTCAGCCTGAACGTCGCGACCGCCAACATCCGCCGCGGCCCCGGCGTGTCGCACCGGGTGGACTGGGTGTTCTCGGGGCGCGGCCTGCCGCTCGAGGTCACCGCCGAGCACGGGCACTGGCGCAAGGTGCGCGACGCCGACGATGCCGGCGGCTGGGTGCACCATTCGCTGCTGCGCGGCGCGCGCACCGCCATGGTGACCGCGGCGCCCGAGGCGGTGCTGCGCGCCGAGCCCGCCCCGGACGCCCGGCCGGTGGCGCGCGCCGAGACCGGCGTCATCGGCGGGCTCGACCGCTGCGGCGCGATCTGGTGCCGCTTCGAGGCCGGCGGCCGGCGCGGCTGGGTGCAGAAGGCAGACCTGTGGGGCGTGCGCGCCGACGAGACCTTCGACTGAACGGCCCGCTCCGCGGAGCCGGACCCGGCGCCGCGCGCGCCGCCCTACAGAAGCCCCAGCGCGCTCAGGCTGGCGTGGCCGCGGCGGGCGATCACGAAATGGTCGTGCAGCGCCACCTCGACCGTGCCGAGCGCCGCCTTCACCTTGCGCGTCATCTGCACGTCGGCCTCGGACGGGGCCGGGTCGCCCGACGGGTGGTTGTGGGCCATGATCACGGCGGAGGCCCCGAGCGCCAGCGCCCGCCGCGCCACCTCGCGCACGAAGACCGGCACCTGGTCGACCGTGCCGCGCGCCTGCGCCTCGTCGGCGATCAGGGCGTTCTTCTTGTCGAGGAACAGCAGCCGGAACTCCTCGACCGGCAGATCGGCCATGCGCGCCGTCAGATACTCGACCGCCTGCGCCCATGAGGTCAGCGACCGCCGCTCGAGCGTGCGCTGGCGCACCACGCGCCCGGCGGCGGCCGCGACGATCTTCAGCTCGCGCACCACCGCCTCGCCCGCGCCGCGCAGGGCGCGCAGCCGCTCCGGCTCGGCCGCGACCACGCCGGCGAGATCGCCGAACTCGGCCAGCAGCGCCTTGGCCAGCGGCTTGACGTCGCCCTGCGGGATGGCGCGGAACAGCACCAGTTCCAGCAGCTCGTAATCCGGCAGCGCGTCGGGGCCGCCCGCCATGAAGCGCGCCTTCAGCCGCTCGCGATGGCCGAGGTGATGGGGCTTCTCCGCCGGCGCCCCGCCCTCGGGTCCGAACAGGGGCCCGGCCTCGCGCAGCGTCCGGCGCGCCATCTCAGCGCGCGGCGCGCGATCGCGGGCGGATGTCCGCCGCCGCCGGGCCGCCCGCCTCGCGCCGCGCCGCCGCGGTCATCGGCTCACGCCCCCTCGGGCCGGCCGGGATGGAACAGGCCGGCCGGGGACAGGGTGAACACCTCGACCCCGTCCTCGGTCACGCCGACCGAGTGCTCGAACTGCGCCGACAGCGACTTGTCGCGCGTCACCGCCGTCCAGCCGTCGGCGAGGATCTTGGTCTCGGGCCGGCCGAGGTTCACCATCGGCTCGATGGTGAAGAACATCCCCGGGCGCAGCACCGCCCCGGTGCCGGGCCGCCCGTAATGCAGCACGTTGGGCGGGTCGTGGAACACGCGCCCCAGCCCGTGGCCGCAGAAATCGCGCACCACCGAGCAGCGCTCGCCCTCGACATAGGCCTGGATGGCGTGGCCGATGTCGCCGAAGGTCGCGCCGGGGCGCACCGCCGCCACGCCGCGCATCAGCGCCTCGTGCGTCACGTCGATCAGGCGCTCCGCCCGCCGGTTGGCCTGGCCCGCGACATACATGCGCGAGCTGTCGCCGAACCAGCCGTCCAGGATCACGGTGACGTCGATGTTGAGGATGTCGCCGTCGCGCAGCGTCTTGTCGCCGGGAATGCCGTGGCAGACCACATGGTTGATCGAGATGCAGGAGGATTTGGCGTAGCCGCGGTAGCCCAGCGTCGCCGGCCGCGCGCCGTTGGCGTAGGCGTATTCGCGCAGGATGTCGTCGAGCGCCCCGGTGGTGATCCCGGGTTCGACATGCTCGAGGATCATGTCGAGCGCCATGGCCGCCAGACGCCCGGCCGCGCGCATCCCGGCGAAGTCTTCGGGCGCGTGCAGGCGGATGCCCTCGGCGGTGCGGGGGGGGCCGGCGCTTCGTTCCACGTCGTGTCATCTCCCGGGGCTTCGCGCGCATCTTGGCGCCTGCCGCGCAGGGTTCAAGGGTCCGCTGCGCCGCGCGATCCGCGCATGCGCGCCATCCGGCGCCGCCGCTACCAGTCGATGTCGAGATCGTGATGGTCGTGGTGGTCGTGGCCGGGCATCTCGGGCGGTGGCGGGCCGGGCTGCTCGGCGATCATGACCTCGGCGGTCATCAGCGCGCAGGCCACCGAGGCCGCGCTCTGCAGGGCGGTTCGCGCGACCTTGGCGGGATCGATGATGCCCATCGCCAGCATGTCGCCGTAGGCGCGGGACCGGGCGTCGAAGCCATGGGCGTGCTGCGGCGACTGAAGGATCCGCGACACCACCATCGAGGGTTCCTCGCCGGCGTTCAGCGCGATCTGGCGCGCCGGCCAGCCCAGCGCCTCGACCACGAGGGCGATGCCCGCATCCTGGTCGGCGTTGCCGGTGGACAGGCCGCGGATCGCCTCCGCGGCGCGCAGCAGCGCGACGCCGCCGCCCGGCAGGATGCCCTCCTCGGCGGCGGCCCGCGTCGCGTTGACGGCGTTGCGGATCCGGTCCGTCCGCTCGCGCACGTCGAGCTCGCTGCCGCCGCCGACCCGGATCATCGCGATGCCGCCGGCCAGCCGCGCGAGGCGCGCGAGCAGGTTGTCGCGGTCGTAGTCCGAGCCCGTCTCGGCGATGGCGGCCTTCAGCAGCGCGATGCGCGCGTCGATGGCCGCCCGGTCGCCGCGCCCGCCCGCGATGGTGGTGTCCTGCGGGTCGATGGTCACCCTGTCCGCGCGCCCCAGCCGCTCCGGTGGGAAGTCCTCGAGCCGCTCGCCGCGCGCATCGGCATGGATCGTGCCGCCGGTCATCAGCGCGATGTCCTCGAGCATCGCCGCGCGCAGCTCGCCATAGGCGGGGGCCTTGACCGCCGCGACCTTGAGGCCGGAGCGCAGCTTGTTGACGGCGAGCGCCGCCTTCACCTCGCCCTCGTAATCCTCGGCCACGATCAGCAGCGGCCGGCCGGCGGCGTGGACCTTCTCTAGCAGGGGCATCAGGGCGTCGATGCTCGTCAGCTTCCCCGCGCACAGCAGGATGCGGGCGTCCTCCATCTCGACCAGGCGCTTCATCCGGTCGGTGATGAAATGCGGCGAGACATAGCTGCGGTCGAAGCGCACGCCGCGCACCACCTCGAGCTCGGTCTCGCGCTTCGCGCCGTCCTCGACGTTGATGACGCCGTCGGCGCCGACCTGCTCCATCGCGGCCGCGACCAGCGCGCCGATCTCGCGGTCGCCATTGGCGGAGACGGTGGCGATGTGGGCGATCTCGTCGCTGCCCGCGACCGGCCGCGCGTTGCCCGCCAGCTCGGCCGCCGCGGCCGCGACGGCACGGTCGACGCCGCGCCGCAGGTCCATGGGGTTCGCGCCGGCCGCCACCGCCCTGACGCAGCCGCGGGCGATGGCGGCGGCCAGGACGACGGCTGTGGTGGTGCCGTCGCCGGCATGTTTCGACGTCTTCAGCGCGGCCGCGCGCACCATCTTGACCGCGGCGTTCTGGAACTGCTCCTCCAACTCGACCTCGCGGGCGACCGAGACGCCGTCCTTGGTGAGCTTGGTGCCGACCTCGCGGCCCAGCGCCACGTTCCGCCCCCGCGGGCCGAGCGTCACCTGCACCGCCCGCCCCAGGATGTCGACGCCGCGCAGCGCCTCGCTGCGCGCCGCGAAGGCGAAGGCGAAATCCTTGACGCTCATGCTGTTCCCCTATCGAAGCTGGAAGTGTTCGCGCAGCGTGTCCGCTATGCTTTCGCTGCCTGCGTCGTGCGCCAGGGCCCGGACAAAGTTCCCGTCCGGGTCCATCAAGTACAGATAGGTGCTGTGTTCGACGGCATAGTATCGGTCCTCGGCGTCGGCGGGATGGGCCTTGTGATAGGCCCCGTAGGCTTCCGCGATGGCGGCGATCTGTTCGGGCGTGCCGGTAAGCCCGACGATGCGGGCGTCGAAGGCCGCGGTGTAGGCGGCGAGAACGGCGGGCGTGTCGCGCCGCGGATCGACGGTGATGAACAGCGGCTGCACCCGATCGGCGTCCGCGCCGAGCCGGTCCAGCGCCTCCGCGACGGCGGCCAGCGTGGTCGGGCAGATGTCCGGGCAGAAGCTGTAGCCGAAGGCCACGAGCAGCCAGCGGCCGCGGTAGTCGCGGTCGGTCGCCGGGGTTCCGTCCGCGGCCGTCAGCGCGAAGGGCCCGCCGATCGTCACCGCCTGCGCCGATGCCGCATCGCCAAGGGCCATCCCGGCCGCCGCGACGGCGAAGGCCATGATTCGCAAGCGTAAAGGTCGCGAAACGGTACCGTTCGCGCCGCTGCCTCCGCCCATCCGGCGGGGCGGCGGCGCTAGGGGAAGCCTATGACGCAGCGACGATTTCGGCATGAAACGACCCGTTCGCGACTGGGCGGTCCGAGAAGCGGC
>DAIPIU010000014.1:6033-52407 GCA_036770645.1 Rubrimonas sp.
ATGCTGCAACGCACTCAATAAATGTTGCATCGCGATGTCGAACGATGTTTCGATGCAACCGTCGCGGGAGGGCTGACGTGGACGTGCTTCGAGGATCGATTGTCGTTGTCGGAACAGCCGCAATGCTTTGCGGGCCGGCGCATGGATACGAGGTGCGCTCCGTCGAGGATGGCGGGACGATCGAAGGCATCGTCCGCTAGACCGGCGCGGTCGAACTGCGGACGGTGATCCCGACCAAGGACATGTCCGTGTGCGGCGCGCCCCGCAAGGATCCCGTGATCAGGGTCGGCGCGGATCAGGCAGTCGAAAGCGCCGTCGTCTACTTGGTCGACGTGGCCTCCGGCAAGGAATGGTCTGCGACCGGCGGTCCGCCCACGCTGAACCAGCAGAATTGCCGCTTCGAACCCGAGGTCCAGGTGATGCCGGCCGGTCCGCTGGAAGTCATCAACTCCGACCCGGTGCTGCACAATACGCAGGGTTTCTACGGGCGCCGCTCCGCCTTCAACATCGCGCTGCCCAACCAGGGACAGGTGATCCCGACGGCGCTGCAGAGGCCGGGAACCGTGCGCGTCGACTGCGATGCGCATGGCTGGATGGAAGGCTGGATCTACGTCGTCGACAATCCGTACTTCGCGACGACAGGCGCGGACGGGGCCTTCTCCATCTCCGACGTTCCGCCCGGCGAATACACGCTGGTGGCGGTCCAGCCCTTCACCGGGCCGATCGAGACCACCGTGGTCGTGCGGGCCGGCGAGGCGACGAAGATCGATGTCGAGTTGAAGGAGCCATGACCTGAGACGAGGGGATGCCACGATATCGGCGATGCGGCGAAATCGTTGAATGTGTCACTGATGGGGTTTCGTCCGTAGGCCAGCAAGATCATTGAAGATCCAGCAGCGGAGAAGACCATGTCTGACGACCTCGAGCGCGAGCGGCGGGAAATACATTCGGTTCTTCACAAGCCCGGCGTGCGGCCCGACGATACGGTGCAGATCACGCGCCGCACCCTGATCCACAAGTCGCTGCTGTTCGGCGCGGCCGGCGTCGGCCAGACCTTCGGGTGGTGGCCGCTGATCAACACCCTCGACGTCGCGCACGCCGCCGAGGCGCCCTTCAAGTTCGCCTGGATCTCCGACACCCACCTCTATCCGCGGTCGCTCAACACGCGCTTCGTCGACAAGGTGGTGCGCGCGGTCGAGGACGTGCAGGCGATGGATCCACCCGCCGACTTCCTGATCTTCGGCGGCGACCTCGCCCAGCTCGGCACCGTCGAGGAGCTCGAGCTCGGCAACGAGCTGCTCAAGGACATCTCCATCCCCAAGCACTTCATCCCCGGCGAGCACGACTGGTATCTCGACATGGGCGTGAAGTGGATGCAGCTGTTCGGGCAGCGCAACTGGACCTTCGACCACAAGGGCGTGCGCTTCATCGGCCTCGACACGGTCGGCCACGGGCCGGACTACTGGACCGCCAAGAACATGACGCCGGAAGAACGGATGGGCCACATGGCCGGTCTGGACGGTAACGTGGCGGGGCCCTGGGCCGGTGTCGGTCGCGCCCAGCTCGACTGGATGGAAAGCGTGCTGTCGGAATGGGACCGGTCGCGGCCGGTGATCATCTTCAGCCACAACCCGCTCTACGAATACTATCCGCCGTGGAACTTCTGGATTCGCGACTGGCGCGAGGTGAACGCGGTCCTGCAGCCGTACCAGAACGTCACCAACATCCACGGGCACGTCCACCAGGTGCTCTACAACGAGATCGGCAACATGCGCTCGATCGGCATGCTGGCGACCTCCTGGCCCTGGCCCTACGCGCCCGAGGGCGTGCCCAAGCTGACGCGGCCGATGATCCGCGTCGACCCCGGCGATCCGTTCGACGGCGTGGGCTGGGGCGAACTGAACGTCGCCGGCAACGACAAGGTCCAGGAAGAATACATCATGTGGGGGCGCAAGGAGGTGTTCGCGCAGTCCAAGGCCGACCACAACAACATCCCCGAACGGCTGCGCCCGCGCATCGCGGACGTCGAAGGCTGGCAGTGGCAGAACCCTTGAGGGAGGCGGACATGGACAAGCTTTCGACGATGCGCCGGTTCCGACTTCTTCCCGCGGCGGCGGGCGCGGTCGCGGCGGCCCTTGCGCTGGCGGCCCCCGCCCGGGCCACCGACCCGGTGACGCCCGAGCAGCTCAAGCTGTTCAACGACGTGTTCATGGAATGGGTGGTCAAGGGCGACCTGCTGTTCCACGGCGACCCCGCCACGGAACAGGCGATGGGGGTCAAGCTGTCGGAGACGGGCATGGCCTGCGCCATGTGCCATCCCTTCGCGGCCGACACCCACCCGCAATCCTTCCCGAAGTTCCAGGTGGCGATGGCCGAGCTCGCGACGCTGCGCGACATGACCAACTGGTGCATCGAGAAGCCGATGCAGGGCACAGCCATCGACGTGGATTCGGACGCGATGAAGGCGCTCGAGGCCTACATGACCTGGTCGAACACCGGCTCCGAACTGGTGCCCGGCACCTACTGAGGCGCATTCCGGGGCGGCGCGCCAGCGCCGTCCCGGCCCGCGCGTCTTCGGGGCCGTCGCGCCCCGGCCCGGCGCGCATGCGGCCCGGCGGAGGCCGCGCGGATGCGGTCCGCCGCGCCCGCTGCGCGCACCGGCCGCCAAGCGAAAGGCCCGCGGCCACGGCCGGCGGCGCCGCCGGACGGCGCGGCCGTCTCGACCCGAAAACTCCGATGGAAGCCGCCGCCGGCAGTGTCCGGGCGCTAGTTTGTTCTTGACAGGAACTTCAAGATTTTGAATCAAGACCAATAATTAATTGACTTGACTGGGTGCGATCTGGTCTCATCTGGCGGCGACGAGGTCGCGGAGGCTGGTTCCCCGCGCGCCGCGCCCAGCCGTCAATGCGGGGATGCACCCATGCCTTGCCTGTCGCCCATCGAACCCGACGGTCCCGCGCGCCCCTGTGCGTCCGGCCTGCGCGCGCGCGCAGCGGTCCCACCGCGCCCCGCCGCGCGGCGGCGGTCCGCGGGCCTCGCGGGCCTGCTGTGCGGCCTGACCGCGGCGCTCGCGGCCGGGGCATCGCCGGGCGGCGACGGCCCGGACGCGCAGGTGACCGCCGTCGTGCGGACGGAACTCGGCCAGCTCAAGTGGGTGGTGGCCGATCCGAAGCCCTACACGCCGCTCGAGGCGGAGGGCCGGCGCCTCTACCTCGAGAGCGGCTGCACGCATTGCCATTCCCAGCATGCGCACCCGATCCGCAGCGAGACCCGCCCCTGGGGCCGCATCGCCAACGACCGGCATCGCTGGGGGCCGGCGACCGAGCCCGGCGAATACGCCTTCGACGACCCGCCCTCCTTCGGCACGCGCGGCATCGCCCCGGACCTGTCGCGGACCGGGTTGAAATACGGCGACGAATGGCACTGGGCGCATTTCTGGAACCCGCCGATGGTGGTGCCCGGGTCGATCATGGGCGGCTTCTCCGGCTATTTCGACCACGCGCCCGAACCCGTCGCCATCGTCGACGGGCCGCATGGCGACACGCTGGCGCGCACGGCGATGACCGAGGCGCTGTTCGACTTCGACGCCGAGCGCATCGTGCAGCTCACGCCCAACGCCGACGGCGTGGTGTTCGCGCCGATGTCCGTCCGCGGCGCGAACCCGGTGATCTGGAGGCCGAACGACGAATTCGACGGCGACAGCGTGACGCTGGTGGCCGAGACGCCCGCGATCGCTGCCCTGACCGCCTATGTCCAGACGCTGGGGATGAACCGCGGCAAGTGGCGCGAGATCTACACCCCGGACGAGCCCTGGTCGGTCGCCGACGGCATCCCGCGGTCCGACGCCATGATCGCGCGGGGCGCGGAGGTCTATGCGCGCAACTGCGTCGGCTGCCACGGCACGGCGGGCGACGGCAACGGCCCCGCCGCCGCCTTCATGACCCGGCAGCGCCCGCGCAACTTCACCTTCGGCGTGTTCAAGTTCAAGCGCGCCGACGGCCCGCTGCCCACCGACGCGGACCTGCTGCGGACCATCACCCGGGGCGTGCGCGGCACCGCGATGCCGGCCTGGTTCGAGCTGCCGCTCGAGGACCGGCTGTCGGTGATCCAGTACATCAAGTACGAGCTGGCGGCCGACCGCTCCGATCCGCGCAATCCCTGGCTCTATTTCGTCGAGGAGGCGCCGGGGGCGCTGCTCGAGATCGGGCCGCCGCCGCCGCCGTCGCGCGAGCTCGTCGCGCGCGGCAACGAGATCTGGCTCCAGGCGAAATGCTGGGAATGCCACGGCGACGGCGGCCGCGGCGACGGCGAGAAGGCCGCGGGGCTGAGGGACGCCACCGACTACGCCATCGTGCCGGCGAACCTCGCGCTCGGCCTGTTCAAGTCCGGCCCGGACGTGACCGACATCTTCCGCACCATCTCCGTGGGCCTCAGCGGCACGCCGATGCCGGCCTTCCAGAACGCATTCCCCGAGCAGGACCGCTGGGCGCTGGCCTATTTCGTGCTGTCGCTGTCGGCCTACACCGATCCGGTCAGCGGGCAGCCGCTCGCGGTGCCGGACGCGGTGCGCGCCCTGCTCGAGGACCCCGAACTGCAGACGCCGACCCCGGCGCATGCGCGCGCCCTGCACGGCATGATGGGACCGACCCAATGAACACCGCCATCCAGATGGCGATCGGCGCCGTGGTCATCGTCGCCGTCGCCTACATCTTCGGCAGCGGGGGCTATTTCCTGCGCCATGTCTTCGTCGACTCCGGCCGTCCGCCCATCGACGTCGAGCAGCTCGGCCGCCGCGGCACGGCGACCCAGCAGCTCGTGAACCCGCGCGCGCAGGCGCGCCTCGAACAGGCCAACCTGCCGCCGCCCTACGTCCCCTATTCCGGGGGCGAGGGCGAGAAGGCGGGCGAGGTCTACGAGAACGTCCGCGTGCTCGGCGATGTCGGCACGGGCGAGTTCACGCGCCTGATGATCAACATCACCAATTGGGTCGCCCCCGACCAGGGCTGCGCGGCCTGCCACGACGTCGAGGATTTCGCCGATGACGGCCTCTACACCAAGGTGGTGGCCCGGCGCATGCTCGAGATGGTGCGCGACATCAACGCCAACTGGACCGAGCATGTCGCCGGGACCGGCGTCACCTGCTTCACCTGCCATCGCGGGCAGCTGGTGCCGCCGAACATCTGGTTCAACAATCCAGGCCAGACGCAGGCGAGCAGCTATCTGGCGGGGACCGCCGGCCCGCAGAACCCCGTCGCCCCGCGCAGCCGGTCGGCGTCGGTGCGCGACCCGATGTCCCTGTATCTGGAGGGCGAGGCGGATCTCCGCGTCACCTCGCGGGTCTCGCGCAACAGCGACAACGCGCTGTCGGTCCGCGAGGCGCGGGGCACGCACGCGCTGATGATCCACATGTCGCAGGCGCTGGGCGTGAACTGCGCCTACTGCCACAACAGCCGCGCCTTCCACGAATGGGAACAGAGCCGGCCCCAGCGCGAGACCGCCTGGCACGGCATCCGCATTGTCCGCGCGCTGAACGACGATTATCTCGCGCCGCTGCGGCCCCTGCTGCCGCCGCACCGGCTCGGGCCGGCGCTGGCCGATGCGCCGAAGGCCAATTGCGCGACCTGCCACAACGGCGTCTACAAGCCGCTGTTCGGCCTGCCGATGCTGAAGGACTTCCCCGCGCTGCGCGGCGCGCCCGACGATGGCGGCGGGGACAGGGACCTGTCGGCGCAGGCGTCCCCGGCCGCGGCGCAGTAGCCGGGGGGCGGCGCCCGACCGGCGGCCGCTGGTCGCGACCGCCCCGCGCGGCCCGTCGGGCGCAGGCCGGCCCGCATCCGCCGCCGCGCAGGTCCCTCCGCACGTCCGCGCGGCGCGGCGGTCGCGCATCCGCCCCCGCCCCGGCGATGCGGCGCGGCCCCCGCCGGGCCGTTGCGGCGCGGTCGCGGTCGCGACGGGCGGCCGCCGCCCCCCCTTGCGCGAGACAGAATTGACCTGACATTGGCCCTGCCTTGCGCCACGGTCGGGCGCGCGGCGCGGGCCTGCCATGCGGTGCGGGCGGCGCGGCGCGCGGACGGCTGCGGCGGGGCAGGGGACGGGCTGGCGGGCGACCGCCACAGACCGGCGCGACCCCCTCGGCCGTGTTCCGCCGCTGCCGCGGCGGGACAGGCTTCACGGTATCGAGAGGGGCGCCCCTTGCAGAACGTCATGGAACAGTTCGCCGACCGGATCCGGCAGTTCTACAGCGACCCCCTTGATCCGCTGTCGACGCAGTTCATGTTCCGCCGCCCCCCGACCGTCGGAGAGCTGCGGCGCCCCCCGCAGGTGCTGCTGCTCGGCAACCATTCCTCGGGCAAGTCGAGCTTCATCAACTTCCTGCTCGGGGCCGGCGTGCAGAAGACCGGCGTCGCCCCCACCGACGACGGCTTCACGATCATCACCCATGGCGATGTCGAAAGCGACCGCGACGGTCCCGCGGTGGTCGGCAACCCCGATCTGCCCTATGAGGGGCTGCGCCATTTCGGGGACCAGCTCGTCTCCCATGTCCGCCTCAAGCTGCGGCCGGCCGAGTTGCTGCGCACCGTGACCCTCATCGACAGCCCGGGGATGATCGACGAGGCCAAGGCCGAGAACGGCCGGGGTTTCGACTTTCCCGGCGTCGTGCGCTGGTTCGCCGAGCGCGCGGACATGGTCATGGTGTTCTTCGACCCCGACAAGCCCGGCACGACCGGCGAGACGCTGCAGGTGTTTCGGGAATCTCTCACCGGCATCGACCACAAGCTGCTGATCGTGCTCAACAAGACGGACCAGTTCCAAAGCCTCCACGACTTCGCGCGCGCCTATGGCGCGCTGTGCTGGAACCTGGGCAAGGTGATCCCGCGCAAGGATCTGCCCATGATCTACAACACCTTCGTGCCGCTGGAGGGAAAGCCCGTTCCCGGCCTGCCGGTCGAGGATTTCGAGCGGGCGCGCGCCGAGCTGGTCGAGGAGCTGCGCCGGGCGCCAACGCGCCGGATGGACAACCAGATCACCCAGATCCAGGCCTTCGCCGAGCGTCTGCGCCTGCACGCCTTCGTCATCGACGAGGCGGCCGGCCGCTATCGCCGCATGCGCGAGCGCTGGTACGGCTTCCTCGCGCTGCTGGCGGTCGCCACGGCCGTCGCCGCCTTCGCGCTCGGCGCGATCGTCGTGCTGCCGGCGCTTGCGGCGCTGGCCGCCGTCACGGTCGCGATCCTTGAATTCCTCGTGTTCCCCCGCGCGCGCAAGCGCCTGCTCGCGGGGTTCGACGACATCTTCGAACGGCTTCACGACCGCGAGCTGCTGGTGCGCGACAGGGCCGAGGATCTGCGCGCGATGTGGGCCGAGGTGCACCCGCGGGCGCGCGAGGTCGCCGAGAAGCGCGGGCTGCAGTCCTTCGCCAAGATGAAATGGGCCGACCGGACGGTCCTCATCGAGCTGATCCGTGACGACATCCCCAAGCTCCGCAGCGCGCTCTACGACGCGATGCGCGGCGGCGCCGCGGACGCCGATCCGCCGCAAGGCGAACAGGCCGCGGTGGTCGCGGGACCCGGCCGCGCCCGCCCGCTCCGCTCGGGCGGCCGCGCCCGCGACTAGCCGCGGGACGGGCGCGGGCAACCGGGCGCCGCCGCCGCCGCGCGCGAAACCGGCCTTGCGCCGCCGCGCGGCGCGGCTAGGGTCCGGCCCGCGCCCGCTTGGCGGAATTGGCAGACGCACGGGACTTAAAATCCCCTGGCCCTCGGGCCGTGCCGGTTCGACCCCGGCAGCGGGCACCAGCGCCGCGGCGCGCCGGTCCGGGCGCGCCGCGGCCGCATCCGGCAATTCGATGACAGATCCGGCTTGCGCCGCGCCGCATCATGGGCCACCTGCGCCCCTGCGACGCCGGGCGATGCCGCCCGCGGCAGGATAGAGTGGCGTCGAGCGACCCGAGGAGACCGGCCCATGAACGCCCCCGCACCTGTCGTCGCCGCCCCGCAGGGCGTGTTCGCCGAGACCGTGACCGCGGTGAAGCACTACACCGACCGGCTGTTCATGTTCCGCATGACCCGGCCGCCGTCCTTCCGCTTCCGCTCGGGCGAGTTCGTGATGATCGGCCTGCCGGGGCCGAAGCCGGTCTGGCGGGCCTATTCCATCGCCTGCCCGTCCTGGGACGAGGAGATCGAGTTCTACTCGATCAAGGTGCCCGACGGCCCGCTGACCGCCGAGCTGCAGAAGATCGTCCCCGGCGACACCGTCTGGATGAAGCGCAAGCCGACCGGCACGCTGGTGCTCGACGCGCTGCTGCCGGGCCGGCGGCTGTGGCTGTTCTCGACCGGCACCGGCATCGCGCCCTTCGCCTCGCTGATCCGCGAGCCCGAGACCTACGAGAAGTTCGAGCAGGTGATCCTGACCCATGCCTGCCGCGAGGTCGCCGAGCTGTCCTACGGCTTCGAGATCGTCGCCGCGGCGAAGGCCGACGAGCTGGTGGGCGAGGAGGCGACGGCCAAGCTGATCCATGTGCCGACAGCCACGCGCGAGCCCTTCGTCCGCAACCGCCGCATCACCGAGATGATGGCCGATGGCAGCCTCTACGCCGAACTCGGCGTGCCGCCGCTGAACCCCGAAACCGACCGGGGGATGATCTGCGGGTCGATGGCGATGCTGAAGGATTTCAAGGCGATGTGCGAGGGTGCCGGCCTGACCGAGGGGTCCAACAGCGCCCCGGGCCAGTTCGTGGTCGAGCGCGCCTTCGTGGGCTGAGCGGGCGGCGTCAGACCCGCGCGCCCGCCATCAGCGCGGCCAGCGTCGGGGCCGGCGCGCCGGCGGCGGCCAGCGCGCGCATCTCGCCCGGCGTGCAGCCATAGGCGCGGCGGAAGGCGCGGTTGAACGAGGCGACGCAGTGGAACCCGCGCTCCTCGGCGATGCGCGCGATCGGGACGCCCGCCCGGGCCGGGTCGCGCAGGTCGTCGCGCACGAGTCGCAGGCGCGTGTCCTGGATCATGGCTGCGACGCCGCCCTCGCTTTCGAAAAGCCGATAGAGCCCCGAGCGCGACAGCCCTGCAAGCCGGCAGATCCGGCGAACGTCGAGGCGCGCCGAGCCGATCTCCTGCCGGATCAACCGGCGCACGCGGTCGCGCAGGATCTCCGCCAGCGCGTCCTCCGCCTCCGGCGCGGCCGTTCCGGGCCCCTTGATCGCCGCGGCGGCCGCCGCCACGAAGCGGCCGGCGAAGCCCTCGAGTTCCGCGTCGCTCGCCACGGCGAGGCGCGGCCCGGCCGAGGCCAGCGCCTCGCGCAGCGCCGCGGCGAAGGGGCCGACGAGGGGGCCGGGACGCACCGCCTCGGCGCCCGGCAGCGCGGTGCGGGGCAATAGCGCGGTGACGAAGCTCGCCGCGGTCCAATCCCGAACATAGCTCGACGCCATGCTGTCGAGCGCCAGATCACCCGGTGCAACGGCGAAAGAGGCTCGGCGCCCCTCGATCCGCGCCTGTCCAGACACAGGCGCGAAGAGCTCCCAGTGGTCGAAGCCGTCGCGCCGGATCTTGCGCGCCGGACGGCTGAGCCGCACCGGCGGCCGCTGCAGGGCCAGCATGACCATCGCCCCCGCAGACCGCACGATGGAGCGTCCGGCGAAGGTGGCGGGCTCCTGCGGCGCTATCTCGTGCACGTCCTGAAAGGACGCGCGCCATTCGTCGAGTCCGACTGTCGCGCCGAGCGCGGCATCGAGGTCCTCGACGCCGATGCCGGCAGCCTGCGGTGAGGGCATGCTTGCGCCTGTCGTCATCGAGTCCGGCTCAGTCCTCCCGATGCACCCGCTCGCGGCGTTCGTGGCGCTCCTGCGCCTCGAGGCTCATGGTGGCCGTGGGCCGCGCGATGAGGCGGCGCAGCGAGATGGGCTCGCCCGTCTCGGCGCAATAGCCGTATTCGCCCTCCTCGATCCGGCGCAGCGCCGCCTCGATCTTGGAGATCAGCTTGCGCTGCCGGTCGCGGGTGCGCAGCTCCAGCGCGCGGTCGGTCTCGGCCGAGGCGCGGTCGACGAGGTCGGCGATCGGCGTTCCGCTGTCCTGCATGGCGGCCAGCGTCTCGCGGCTCTCGTCGAGGATTTCCTGCTTCAGGGCCAGCAGGCGCCTGCGGAAGAAGTCGCGCTGCCGTTCGCACATGAAGGGTTCGTCGTCGTGGGGGATGTATTCGGCCTCGATCACACCCTGCACCGTCATGACAATTCCTCGCCTGCGCTTGCCCCGGGGCGGTTGGTCCCGCGCCCTGTTCCGCTTGGCGTCCGTATAGTGCCGGCCCCCGGCGCTGTCGATAAAAACCTAGACGTCTTGCGGCCTTCGCCGGCGGCGTTACCTTCGCATGCGCAGCAGGCGGGAGGGGGCGGCGATGCGGTTCGAGGGCTCGGCGGACTATGTGGCGACGGAGGATCTGCGCATCGCGGTGAACGCGGCGATCGCGCTCGAGCGGCCGCTTCTGGTGAAGGGCGAGCCGGGCACCGGCAAGACCGAGCTCGCGCGCCGGATCGCCGCGAGCCTTGGGCTGCGGCTGATCGAGTGGTCGGTGAAGTCGACCACGCGCGCCCAGCAGGGGCTCTACGAATACGATGCCGTCAGCCGCCTGCGCGACGGCCAGCTCGGCGACGAACGCGTGCGCGACGTCTCGAACTACATCCGCCGCGGCAAGCTGTGGGAGGCCTTCGCCGCCGACCAGAAGGTCGTGCTGCTGATCGACGAGGTCGACAAGGCCGACATCGAGTTCCCCAACGACCTGCTGCAGGAACTCGACCGCATGGAATTCTTCGTCTACGAGACGGGCGAGACGGTGCGCGCCCGGCACCGCCCCATCGTCATCATCACCTCGAACAACGAAAAGGAACTGCCCGACGCGTTTCTGCGCCGGTGCTTCTTCCACTACATCCGCTTTCCTGATGCCGACACGCTGGCGCAGATCGTCGCGGTGCATTTTCCCGACATCAAGAAAACGCTGCTGCGCGAGGCGCTGACCCGCTTCTTCGCCCTGCGCGAGACCCCGGGCCTCAAGAAGAAACCGTCGACGTCCGAGGCGCTGGACTGGATCCGCCTGCTGATGGCCGAGGATCTCCACGCCGAGGATCTGCGCGGCAGCCCGCGCGATGTCCTGCCGCGACTGCACGGCGCGCTGCTGAAGAACGAACAGGACGTGCACCTGTTCGAGCGCCTGGCCTTCATGGCCCGGCGCGGCGGCTGACCTCGGCGCAAGGTCGCAGGCCGCCGGCGGATTTGCGGCGGGACATTGTGCCGTGGCCGTGGTATGCTGCACCGCAACATAGGAGATATGGCCATGGCCGATGCATTCGATCCCCTCTCCGGCATGCGTGCCGGCATGAAGGCCTATGCTGCGTGGTCGCGATTCGCCTCGATCTACGGCCGCATGCAGATGAGCGCCGCCGAGGTGATCGCCCGGCGCACCGCGATGATGGCCCAGGGCGTCATGACCCAGCCCGAGGCGGTGCGCATGCTGCTCGAGAAGCCCGCGACCTTCGCCTTCGCCGCCGAAAAGGCGATGACAGCGGCGGCCCGCGGCGGCGACGCCATGACGGTCGCCAATGCGGCGCTCCGGCCCATCGGGCGCAAGACCGCCGCCAACGCCCGCCGTCTGCGCAAGTGACGGCCGCGGCCGCGCCGCGCCGGCCCTGACCGGCGGGACGGCCGCGCGCGGCTCCCGTGCCCGCCCCGTCCGTGCCCGCCCCGTTCGTGCCCGCCCTGTGCGAACCCGCCCTGTGCGAACCCGTCAGGCGCCCTCGCCGAACCGGTCGGCCACCAGCGCCGCCAGCGCCTCCATCAGCGCCGCCGCCTGCGCGCCCTCGGTCTCGACCTCGATCTCGCTGCCCTTGCAGGCGGCCAGCATCAGCAGGCCCATGATCGACCGTCCGTCCACCCGCATGCCGTCGCGCGCGACGCGGGCGCGCGCGTCGAAGCGCTCCACCGTCTCGACGAAGCGGGCCGAGGCGCGCGCGTGCAGCCCCTTCGCGTTCACGATGGGCAGGCGTCGGCGCAGCATCGCGGGCGCGCCGTCCTTCATGACGGGCCCTTGGCCAGCATGCGCTTGGCGCCGTCGATGTATTTCCGGCCGGCCTCCAGCGCGGCGTCGATGGCCTCGCCCATCGGCCGCTCGCGCAGCTTGCCCAGCTTGACCAGCATCGGCAGGTTCGCGCCGTAGATCACCTCGACCATGTCCGAGGCCATGGCCCCGATGGCGAGGTTGCAGGGCGTGCCGCCGAACATGTCGGTGACCAGCACCACGCCGTCGCCCCCGTCGACCTCGGCCACGGCGGCCTTGATCTCGGCCTGCTTGGCGCGCAGGTCGTCCTGCGGGGCCGTCGACACCGCCACCGCGCGGGGCTGCGGGCCGACCACATGCTCCATGGCCGCGAGCAGTTCGCGCGCCAGCCCGCCATGGGCGACGATCACGAGGCCGATCACGCCCGGCCCTCGGCCTCGGCGGCGCGGCGCTCGAGTTCGCGATGCCTCACCGTCACGCGCCATCCCTCCGCGCCCAGCCGCGCCGCAAGCCGCTCGGCCAGCGCCACCGAACGGTGCCGTCCGCCGGTGCAGCCGAGGCCGATGCCGAAATACGCCTTACCCTCGCGCCGGTAGGCCGGCAACAGCAGCAGCGTCATCTCGGCCAGCCGGTCGAAGAACGGCCAGAACAGGGGATCCTCCGCAACGTAGGCGTCCACCGCGCCATCGCGCCCGTCCAGCGGGCGCAGCGACGGCACCCAGTGCGGGTTGCGCAGGAAGCGCACGTCCATGACCATCTCGGCCTCGCGGGGCGCGCCGCGCTTGAAGGCGAAGGACTGGATCGACACCGTCAGCCCCGTCGCCCCGGCCCCCGCAAGCCGCGCGCGCATCTCGGCCTTCAGGTCGTGCGGCGACATCGCGGTGGTGTCGATCAGCAGATCCGCCCGGTCGCGCAGGGCCTGCAGCATGTCGCGCTCGCGCTCGACGCCGATGGCCACCGCTTCCTCCGGCGCCATCGGGTGGCGGCGGCGGGTCTCGGCGAAGCGGGCGATCAGCGCCTCCTCGGCGGCGTCGAGGAACACCAGCGTCGCGGTGGCGCGGCCGCCCGCCCGCAGGCGCGCCACCATCTCGATCAGCGCCTCGGCCGAAAAGCCCCGCGTGCGGCTGTCCACGCCCACGGCCAGCGGCCGGTCGGGCGGCGCGTCGGGGTCCACCAGCCGCGGCAGCAGCGACAGCGGCAGGTTGTCCAGCGCCTCCCACCCCATGTCCTCGAGCGCGCGGATCGCGGTGGTGCGGCCCGCGCCCGCGAGGCCGGTCACGATGGTCAGCTCGATCGGCGCGCGGTCGGGCGGCGCGTCCATGTCAGCACTCCGGCAGGGCCGCCTCGGGGTCCAGCGGCGGACCGTGGCGCAGCGCGGCGAGCACCGCCGCCGCCGCCGGCCGCCCGAGCAATAGCGGAATCTCGACGCCGCGCAAAGCCATGCCGCGGCGCGGCGGAATGCGTTCGGGCTCGGGCCGGTCGAGATCGAGCGCCAGCGCCACCGCCGCCTCGGGCGCGTGGGGCAGGCGCAGCACGCCCACGCCCCGCGCCTCGATCAGCCCGGCCAGCCGCGGCGGGGCCGAGGCGATCAGCCGTCCCGCCGCGATCCGCACCCGCACCCGGTCGTCGGCCACCAGCACCGCCCCAAGGGCGATCAGTTCCAGCGCCAGCGCGGATTTCCCCGCGCCCGCCGCACCGAGGATCAGCAGCGCCGGCCCGCCGGCGGCCCCGCCCGCGCCGTCCCCGGGGCAGGCGACGCAGGCGGCGTGGAGTTCGGTCATCCCGGCAGCGTGACGGCGAAGCGCGCGCCGAGACGCGGCCCGCCCTCCGCGGCGCGGCGGTTCTCGGCCCGGATGCGCCCGCCATGGGCCTCGACGATCTGGCGCGAGATCGAAAGGCCCAGCCCGGAATGGTCGCCGAAGCCCTCGTTCGCCGGGCGCTCCGAATGGAAGCGCTCGAAGATGCGCTCGAGGTTCTCCTCCGGCACGCCCGGCCCCTCGTCCTCGACCATCACCGTGACGCCCCCCCTGGGTTCGCGTCTGGCCCGCAGCGTCACCGTGCCGCCCCGCGGGGAGAAGGACAGCGCGTTGTCGAGCAGGTTCAGGAACACCTGTCCCAGCCGCCCCTCCAGCCCCTGCACCGGCAGGGGCGCGTCGCCGGTGTCGGTCTGGATCCGCGCGCCGCGCGCCTCGGCCCGCGCGGCGCAGATGCTGGCCACGGTCTCGAGCAGCGGCCGCAGGTCCACCGGCTCCATCGCTTCGCGCGCCAGTTCGGCATCGAGGCGCGAGGCGTTCGAGATGTCGGTCACGAGACGGTCGAGCCGCCGCACGTCGTGTTCGATCACGCCCATCAGCCGGTCGCGGGCGTCGGGGTCGCCGGTGCGGCGCATGCTCTCGACCGCCGAGCGCAGCGAGGTCAGCGGGTTCTTGATCTCGTGCGCCACATCGGCGGCGAAGCGCTCGATGGCGTTGATGCGCCCGTACAGCGCGCCGGTCATTTCGCGCAGCGCCCCGGACAGATAGCCGATTTCGTCGCCGCGCGCGGTGTAGTCGGGAAAGTTCACCTGCCGCGGATCGACCGGTCGCCGGTCGAGCGCGCCCGAGCGCGCCGCGGCGGCGGCCAGGCGGCGCAGCGGCCGGGCGATGGTGCTGGCCAGCAGCGCGGACAGCCCCGCCGAGACCAGCGCCGCCACGCCCGCCACGCGCAGGATGGCGATGCGCTCGGCCTCGACGATGCGGTCGATGTCGCCGCCCTCGGTCGAGATCACCAGCGCCCCGAGCACCGCCTTGAAGCGCTGGATCGGCAGCGCCACCGAGACGATGGTCTCGCCCTCGCTGTTGGCGCGCGTGACCAGCACCGTGTCGCCGGCGAGCGCGGCGTAGACCTCGTCCTCCCCCGCCACGCCCGCCAGCGGCGTCTCGCGGTAAAGCGGCGGCCGCCCGCGCAGCAGCGCGAGCGCATCTTCGTAGCGGTCCTCCAGCCAGTCGAGCGGCCCCTGGCGCGGCCCCGCGCCCGGCGGGGGCAGGGGGTGCACCTCGATGACGCCCCCGGCGGGGTCGAAGATGCGGCTGTCGCCGGTCAGCCGCCCCGCGCGGTCGTAGATGCGGGTGCGCGCGCCCGCCGGCTGGCTGAGCCGGCGCATCACGAGGTTGGCGCGGCGCGGGTCGAAGCCCAGCACCGCGTCGCCCGCGCCCGCGGCCTCGGCGATGGCGATGGCGATGATCTCGCCCTGGGCGCGCAGGGCCTCGGCGCGCAGCTCGATCAGGCCCTCGCGGAACTGGTTGAGGTAGAGCACCCCGCCGACCAGCACCCCGAGGCCCACGACATTGATCAGCAGGATGCGCCGCAGCAGCGACCGCGACGGCGACAGCCGCGGCAGCGGCTGCTCGGTCGCCAGCCTTGCGGCGGCCTCGCCGGCGCGGGCGCCTTCGGCCGCCGCCCCGCCCACCGTCGCCGCATCGGCCATCGGCGCGCTCCCCCCCCCTTCCGTTCCCGCCGCCCGGCCGGGCCGGCGCGCCCGACCATGCCCGGCGGCGGCGCGCGGCGAAACCGCGCCGCCGCCCCTCAGGCCTCCTTGAAGCGGTATCCGACGCCATACAGCGTCTCGATGGACGCGAACTCGCCGTCGACCGCGCGGAACTTCTTGCGGATGCGCTTGATGTGGCTGTCGATGGTGCGGTCGTCGACATAGACCTGATCGTCATAGGCCGCGTCCATCAGCTGGTCGCGGCTCTTGACCACCCCGGGCCGCTGGGCCAGCGCGCGCAGGATCAGGAACTCCGTCACGGTCAGCGTCACCTCCGCGCCGCCCCAGAAGCTGTGGTGGCGCAGCGGGTCCATCGTCAGCCGCCCGCGCGTGATAGCGCGGTCGTCCTCCTCGCGCTCGCTGTCGACGGCGGCCTCGCGCCGGCGCAGCACCGCCCGGATGCGCTCGACCAGCAGGCGCTGCGAGAACGGCTTGCGCATGTAGTCGTCGGCGCCCATGCGCAGGCCCAGCACCTCGTCCAGTTCCTCGTCCTTCGAGGTCAGGAAGATCACCGGGAGGTCGGATTTCATCCGCAGCCGGCGCAGCACCTCCATGCCGTCGAGCCGCGGCATCTTGATGTCCAGCACCACCAGATCGGGCGGCGCGCGCCCGATGTCGGCCAAGGCCGCGGCGCCGTCGGTGAAGGCGCGCACCGCGAAGCCCTCCGACTCGAGGGCCAGCGTCACCGAGGTCAGGATGTTGCGGTCGTCGTCCACCAGCGCGATCGTCGACATGGGGCATTCGCTCCGTCTCGTTGCTCCGCGGAAGCTATGCCTCATGCCTCGCGGCGGCAATCGGGCCGAATCGGGGCGCGCCGCGCCCCGGCTTCGCCGCGCATCCCCTGCGTGCGCATTTGCTGCAGTGCGCCATAATCTTGCGTCCGGTAGGCTTTCGTTGACCGGTCGGCGTGATATCACGGCTTCAACGGTATCGAGTCGGGCGCATGCGGGACCCCTGGCCGCCGCAAGATGCGCATTGCAGGAGAGAGCGGGGCATGGATACGGGCGTTTTCAATCCGGCGCGGCGCGTCGAGGATCTCGGCGTCGCGGGGCTGGGCGCTGCCCATTACAACCTGCTCGAGCCCGCGCTGGTTCAGGCCGCCATCGCCCGCGGCGAGGGCGAGCTGGGGCAGGGCGGGGCGCTGCTGGTGAGCACCGGCCAGCACACCGGCCGCTCGCCCAAGGACAAGCACGTGGTGCGCGAGGCGTCGGTCGAGGACCACATCTGGTGGGACAACAACCGCCCGATGGAGCCCGACGCCTTCGAGCGCCTGCGCGTCGACATGATGGCCCACATGGCGGGCGGCGAATACTTCGTGCAGGACCTCTACGCCGGCGCCGCCCCCGAGCACCGGCTGAACGTCCGCGTCGTGACCGAACTCGCCTGGCACGCGCTGTTCATCCGCCACCTGCTGCGCCGCCCCGCGCAGGACGAGCTCGCGAGCTTCGAGCCCGAGTTCACCATCGTGAACTGCCCGACCTTCAAGGCCGATCCCGAAAAGCACGGCTGCCGCTCCGAGACGGTCATCGCGCTGTCCTTCGAGCGCAAGCTGATCCTGATCGGCGGCACCTCCTACGCCGGCGAGAACAAGAAATCCGTGTTCACGCTGCTGAACTACATCCTGCCCGGCAAGGGCGTGATGGCCATGCACTGCTCGGCCAACCATGCCGTGGGCGACCCCGACGACGCCGCCGTGTTCTTCGGCCTGTCGGGCACCGGCAAGACCACCCTGTCCGCCGACCCGCACCGCATCCTGATCGGCGACGACGAGCACGGCTGGGGCGATGACGGCTGCTTCAACTTCGAGGGCGGCTGCTACGCCAAGACCATCAACCTGTCGCCGACCGCCGAGCCCGAGATCTACGCCACCACGACCATGTTCGGCTCGGTGATCGAGAACATGGTCTACGACCGCCACACCCGCGCGCTCGACTTCGCCGACGCCACGCTGACGCAGAACACCCGCGTCGCCTATCCGCTCGAGGCCATCCCGAACGCCTCGCCCACCGGCGTCGCGGGCAAGCCGCACACCGTGGTCATGCTGACCTGCGACGCGTTCGGCGT
Source organism: Rubrimonas sp. (assembly GCA_036770645.1). Classification (GTDB taxonomy): domain Bacteria; phylum Pseudomonadota; class Alphaproteobacteria; order Rhodobacterales; family Rhodobacteraceae; genus Rubrimonas. The sequence continues at coordinate 23,651 of DAIPIU010000014.1, forward strand.
GCTGCCGCCGATCGCGCGGCTGACCCCGGCGCAGGCGATGTACCACTTCCTGTCGGGCTTCACCGCCAAGGTCGCGGGCACCGAGAAGGGCGTCACCGAGCCCGAGCCGACCTTCTCGACCTGCTTCGGCGCGCCCTTCATGCCCCGCCGCCCCGAGGTCTACGGCGCGCTGCTGCGCGACCGCATCGCGAAGGACGGCGCGACCTGCTGGCTGGTCAACACCGGCTGGACGGGCGGCGCCTACGGGCAGGGTACGCGCATGCCGATCAAGGCGACCCGCGCGCTGCTGACCGCCGCGCTCGACGGCTCGCTGGCGAAGGTCGAGTTCCGCAAGGATCCGTTCTTCGGCTTCGAGGTGCCGGTCGAGGTGCATGGCGTCGACACCGGCCTGCTCGACCCCCGCCGGACCTGGGCCGACAAGGATGCCTACGACGCGCAGGCGCGCAAGCTCGTCGGCATGTTCGTCGAGAACTTCCGCAAATACGAAGCCCATGTCGGCGACGAGGTGAAGGCCGCCGCGCTGGTGGCCTGAACGGATCGTCCCGGGCGACGGGGGTCGCGCGGCGCTTGACGCCGGCATGACCCGCGGGGCACGGATGGTCCCCATGGCGACAGGGTCGGGCGCGCGCGCATGAGCAGGGGCTTTGCCGTGGCGGCGGGCTCGCCCACGGCCGCCGAGGCGGGGGCGGAAGCCCTGCGCGCCGGCGGCACCGCGGTCGACGCCGTCATCGCCGCCGCGCTTGCGGCCTGCGCGGCAGAGCCGGTTCTGGCCGGGCTCATGGGCGGCGGCTTCCTGATGCTGCGCCCCGTCGACGGCCCGCCGCGGCTGCTCGACGGCTTCGTGCGCACGCCGCGCATCGCGGTTCACCCGCGCGACATGGACCTGCGCGAGGCTCCCGCGGATTTCGGGGGCGCCACGCAGGCCTTCCACATCGGCGCCGGGTCCGTCGCGACGCCCGGCCTCGCCGGCCTGCTGGCCGAGGCGCATGCCCGGTTCGGCCGCCTGCCCTTCGCGGATCTCGCGCGCCCCGCCGTCGAGGCCGCGCGCCGGGGCGTGCCGCTCGCCCCCTTCCAGGCGCGGGTGCTGAAGATCGTCGAGCCGATCTACCAGGCCAGCCCGGCCGCCCGCGCGCTGTTCTGCGGCGGCGCCGACCGCGCGCCCGAACCCGGCTGGGTCTACCGCAACCCCGAACTCGCCGACGTGATCGAGACCTTCGCGGCGGAGGGCGCGCGCTTCCTGACCGAGGGCGAGCCCGCCGCGGCGCTGGCCGCCCTCTGCGCGGCCGGGGGCGGCGTCACCGCCGCCGACCTGCGCGCCAACCCGCCCGAATGGCGCGCGCCGCTGATGCGGACCCGCGGCGCGGCGCGCGTGGCGCTGAACCCGCCGCCCGCCATGGGGGGCGCGCTGGTGGCGCTGGCGCTCGACCTGCTGGGGCCGCGCCCGGCCCCGGGCGCGGTCGCCGCCGCGCTGGCGGCCGTCGCGCGGGCGCGCGCCGAGGACGCCGAGGCCCCGGCCGCGCGACTGCTCGACTCCGGCCTGCTCGCGCGCCTGCGGGCCGAGCTCGCCGCCCGCCCGCCCGCCACGCGCGGCACCACCCATGTGTCGGCGGTGGATGCGGCGGGGCTGGGCGCGGCGCTGACCCTTTCGAACGGCGAGGGCTGCGGGCTGGTGCTGCCGGGCTGCGGGATCATGCCCAACAACATGCTGGGCGAGGCCGACCTCGTGCCCGAGCCGGGGCGCTGGGTGCCCGGGGTGCGGCCCGCCTCGATGATGGCGCCCACGCTCGTGGAATGGCCCGACGGGCGGGCGGCGCTGCTGGGGTCGGGCGGGTCCTGCCGCATCCGCTCGGCGATCCTGTGGACCGCCCTGCGCCTGATCGACGAGGGCGCGCGCCTCGAGGACGCCATCGCCGCGCCCCGCCTGCATGCCGAGCCCGAGGGCCGCGACATGCGCCTCGACGTCGAGGACAGCTTCGGAGAGGCCGCGCTCGCCGCCCTGCGCCGCGACTGGCCCGAGGCGCAGGTCTGGGCCGAGGCGTCGATGTTCTTCGGCGGCGTGCACGCCGTCGCGCGCGGGCCGCGCGGCGATGTCGAGGCCGCGGGCGATCCGCGCCGCGACGGCGTGGCGATCGCCGGCTGAGCGCACCCCCGCCGCCCACTTCCCCGGCCCCCCGCTTTCGGCTAAGGCCCCCGGCATGAGCGCGAACCCCGCCGCCACCCGCCCCGACCTCGCCCCCGCCGCCCGGACGCCGGGCGACGCCGCGCGCCCCGGCCAGCCGCGCGTCGGCATGGTGTCGCTGGGCTGCCCCAAGGCGCTGGTGGACAGCGAGCGCATCCTCACCCGCCTGCGCGCCGAGGGCTACGCCATCGCGCCGGACTATCAGGGCGCCGACGCGGTGATCGTGAACACCTGCGGCTTCCTCGACAGCGCCCGGGCCGAGAGCCTCGCCGCCATCGGCGAGGCGCTGGCCGAGAACGGGCGCGTCATCGTCACCGGCTGCCTGGGCGCGGAGGCCGCGACCATCCGCGAGGCCCACCCGGCGGTGCTGGCCGTCACCGGCCCGCACCAGTACGAGCAGGTCATGGACGCGGTGCACGCGGCGGTCCCGCCCGCGCCCGACCCGTTCATGGACCTGATCCCCGCCGCGGCCGTGCGCCTGACGCCGCGCCATTACGCCTACCTCAAGATCTCCGAGGGTTGCGACCACAAGTGCAGCTTCTGCATCATCCCCCAGATGCGCGGCCGCCTCGCCTCGCGCCCCGCGGGCGCGGTGCTGCGCGAGGCGGAGCGGCTGGTCGACGGCGGCGTGCGCGAGCTGCTGGTGATCAGCCAGGACACCTCGGCCTACGGCCGCGACATCGGCTATGCGTCCTCGCGCTGGCGCGACCGCGAGGCGCGCGCCCATGTCGTCGACCTCGCGCGCGATCTCGGGTCGCTCGGGGCCTGGGTTCGGCTGCACTATGTCTATCCCTATCCGCATGTGGACGACCTGATCCCGCTGATGGCGGACGGCCTCGTGCTGCCCTACCTCGATGTGCCGTTCCAGCACGCGAGCCCCTCGGTGCTGCGCGCCATGCGCCGCCCGGCCAACGAGGCGAAGACGCTGGAGCGCATCGCGGCGTGGCGCGCCATCTGCCCGGATCTCGGCATCCGCTCGACCTTCATCGTCGGCTTTCCCGGCGAGACCGAGGATGATTTCGCCCGCCTGCTCGACTGGCTCGAGGCGGCGCGGCTCGACCGCGTCGGGGCCTTCGCCTACGAGAACGTCCGCGGCGCGGCGGCGGCGACGCTGCCGGACCATGTGCCCGAGGCGCTGAAGCAGGAGCGTCTGGCCCGCTTCATGGCCGCGGCGGCGCGGATCTCGGAGGCCCGGCTCGCCGCCAAGGTCGGCCGGCGCATGCAGGTTCTGGTCGATGCGGTGGACGGGGACGGGGCGGAGTGCCGCTCGGCCGCCGACGCGCCCGAGATCGACGGCAACGTGTTCATCGACGAGGATTTCGCCGACCTGAAGCCCGGCGACATGCTCACGGTCGAGATCGACGAGGCCGGCGAGCACGACCTCTGGGCCCGCCGGGTCCGCTGACGTCCGCCCCGACCACCATGCCGCGGGGGCCTTGCCGTCGCGGGCGGGCGCGCCTATCCCTCGGGCCGATTGGGGCGTGGTGTAACTGGCAACACGTCGGATTTTGATTCCGAAGAGTCCAGGTTCGATCCCTGGCGCCCCAGCCAGACGCCCCGTCCCGCCGCCGCCTCAGTCGGCCGGGCCCACCCGCCAGACCGCGCCCGGATCCTCGTCGGTCAGCAGCCACAGCGCCCCGTCGGGCCCCATGCGCACGTCGCGGATGCGGCCCAGCGCGCCTTCCAGCAGCCGCTCCTCGCGCCCGGTCGGAAGGCCGTCCGCCATCTCGACGCGCACCAGCGCCCGGCCGGCCAGCGCGCCCACGACGATGTCGCCCTCCCAGCCCGGGAAGGCGCCGCCCGCGACGAAGGCGAGGCCCGAGGGCGCGATGGAGGGGTCCCAGCGGTGCAGCGGCTGCTCCATGCCGGGGGCCTCGGTCCCGACGCCGATCCGCGCGCCCGAATAGTGGCGGCCGTAGCTGATCACCGGCCAGCCATGGTTCAGCCCCGCGCCGGGGCGGTTGATCTCGTCGCCGCCGCGCGCGCCGTGCTCGACGGTCCAGAGCCGCCCCTCGGCATCCAGCGCCGCGCCCTGGATGTTGCGGTGGCCGAGGCTCCAGATCTCGGGGGCGGCGTCCGCGCGGCCGGCGAAGGGGTTGTCGGCCGGGACCGACCCGTCCGGCGCGATGCGCACAACCTTGCCGATGTGCCCCGAAAGGTCCTGTGCGCCGTCGTCCATGCCGCGGTCGCCCAGGCCCACGAACAGCGTGCCGTCCGGGGCGGGCACGATGCGCGCGCCGAAATGGCGGCCCGTGCCGCCGACGGGCGCCTGCCGGAAGATCGTCTCGACGTCGGTCAGGCGGTCGCCGTCCAGCCGGGCGCGGGCGACGGCGCTGCGCGCGCCGCCCGGCGCGGGCTCGGCGTAGGCGAGGAACAGCAGGCCCGTCCGCGCGAAATCGGGCGACAGCGCCACGTCCAGCAGCCCGCCCTGGCCCCTGGCCCAGACCTCCGGCACGCCCGCGAGCGGCGGCGACAGCGCGCCGTCCGCGACGATGCGCAGCCGCCCGGGGCGCTCGGTCACCAGCAGCCGCCCGTCGGGCAGGAAGGCGAGGCCCCAGGGATGCTCGAGACCGTCCGCGACGCGCTCGACCCGCAGCGGCCCGGCCGAGGAGGGGCGGGTCTCCGCGGCCGCGGCTGGCCGGGCGGGCGCCAGGGCCGCGGCGAGGGCCCCGGCAAGGGCGAGGGCGAGGGCAAGGGCGGGGGTCGGGGCGGCGCTGCGGCGCATCGGCGTCTCCTGCGATCCATGGCAGGGTCGCGTCTAGTCGAAGACTATGGCGCGGTTTCGGCGCGCCCGCGGGCGCCGTCCGGACCGCGCGGCGGGGGCGTGCGATGCGGGTCGCGGTCATCGGGGCGAGCGGCGGGGTCGGGCGGGCGGTGCTCGCGCAGGGCCTCGCCCGCGGCTGGGCGATGACGGCCCAGACCCGCGACGCGGCGCGGCTGTCCGATGTCGCGGACCGGGTGCGCGTCGTCGCCGCGTCGCCGACCGATGCGGATGCGCTGCGCGGCGTCGTCCGCGGGGCGGACGCGGCGGCGTTCGTGCTCGGCGTCGACCGGCTCGGCCCCACCACGCTGTTCTCCGACGCCACGCGCGCGCTGCTGGCGGCCATGCGCGCCGAGGGCGTGCCCCGCCTCGTCGCGGTGACGGGCGTCGGGGCGGGCGAGACCCGCGGCCATGGCGGCTGGTTCTACGACCGGGTGATCTTTCCGCTGTTCACCGCCCGGCGCTACGCCGACAAGGAAAGGCAGGAGGCGCTGATCGCCGCCAGCCAGCTCGACTGGGTGATCCTGCGCCCCGCCCCGTTCTCGCGCGCCGCCCCCGATGGCCCGCTGGAGGCGCATGACCCGGTCCCGCCCGGCCTGACGCTGCGCCGCGTGACGCGCGGGGAGGTCGCCGCCTTCCTGCTCGACGCCTGCGCGGGCGACGCATGGCTGCGGCGCAGGCCCTTCATCGGGCGGCGCTAGAGCGGCGACCGGGCGGCCGGCATGGCGGGCCGGGTGGCTGTCCAAACTCGGGACGGTTGGAATCATTGGCGTATTTTACGCACAATTTTAAGGATCGCCCGGTTTCCGCCCGAAATCATGCCCGGCGTCCGCCGGCACCCATGCCCGCGGACCGGGCGGCGGGGCCGGCGGACGCTGCGGCGCATTCGCTGCCGGGGCGCGGGCCGGATGTCGCCCGATCGGCCGGCGTCGCGGGGACGGCCGTCCGCGCCGCGCGCGGCGGGTTTCGCCTGCGCGATCCGCGGGGCCGGCGCGCCGGCCTCAGAGCCGCAGTTCCACCCCATCCGGCAGGGGCGCGAAGGCCGCGTCGATCACGGCCGGGTCCACGGCGTCGAGGCTGGCCGGCGACCAGCGCGGCGCGCCGTCCTTGTCGATCACCGCGGCGCGCACGCCCTCGTAGAAATCGGGGCGCGTCATGCAGAACCGCGCCAGCCGGTATTCCACGGCCAGGCAGGCCGCGAGGTCGAGACCGCGCCCCATGCGCAGCTGGCGGAAGGTCAGCAGCGTCGAGGTCGGCGACTTGCCCAGGATCGCGTCGCGCTGGGCCTCGGCCCAGTCGCCGCCCTCCGCCGCCAGCGCCGACAGGATCGCGGCCACGCCGTCGCCGCCGAAACAGCGGTCGATGGCGGCGCGCAGGCCGGGCAGCGCCGCCTCGGGCGGCCCGGCCGCCGCCGCCGCCAGCGCCGCGTCGGCGCCCGCGCCATCGGCCAGCGCCTCCAGCGCCCTCGCGTGGCCGTCCGGCGGCGCGAAGGCGTCGCAGATGCCCGCCGCAATCGCGTCCCCCGGCCCCAGCCGCGCGCCGGTGAGGCCCATCCACATCCCCGTCTCGCCGGGCAGGCGCGGCAGGAAATGGGTCCCGCCCACATCGGGGAACAGGCCGATGCCGGTCTCGGGCATGGCGAACAGCGTGCGCGGACCCGCGAGCCGGTGCGAGCCGTGCACCGAGACGCCGGCCCCGCCCCCCATCGTCACCCCGTCCATCAGCGCGACATAGGGCTTGGGATAGGTTCGGATCATGTGGTTGACCCGGTATTCGTCGGCGTAGAACGCCGCGGCCTCGAGGCCGCGGGCGATCCCCATCTCCCAGATCGCGCGGATGTCGCCGCCCGCGCAGAAGGCGCGGTCCCCCGCGCCGCGGATCGCCACCGCCGCCACCGCGTCGTCGTCGCGCCAGCGCGTCAGCTGCGCGCCCAGCGCCACCGCCATGCCATGCGTCAGCGCGTTGAGCTGGCGCGGGCGGTTGAGGGTGACGAGGCCCAGCGCGCCCCTTCGTTCGAACAGGATCGGCGCGTCGCTCATCGGGGGCTCCTGCGTTGCGGGCGGGTGCGGTTCGCTGTCATGCCGCGGGCCCGAGGCCGGGCAGGGTGGGCTGGCCCGGCCCGGCCGCGCCCAGCGCCTTGAACAGCGCGCCCATGGCCGAAGGGTCGGTCAGGCGATGCAGCTGGGCCTCGATCTCGGCCGCGCGCCCGGGCGCGGCGCGGGCCAGGGCGCGGGCGCGCAGCCCGATCCCCAGCGCCTCCAGCAGCGCGCCCTGCGTCGAAAGCGGCACCACGGCCGCCCCGCCGCCGCGCACGGCCGCGGCCAGCGCGGCGAAATCCACATGGGCGGTCAGATCGGCCTCGCCGGGGGCGGCCAGCGGGTCCGCCGGCGCGTGGTCCGCCAGCGCCTGCAGCGTGTCGCCCCCGCCCTCGGGCGGCGGCTCGGCGCCGTAGTCGATCAGAAGCGCCGCGCCCCCTTCCGCCGCCAGCCTGCGCCCGAGCGCCAGCGCCACCGCCGCGCCGGCCGCGCAGGTCTCGCGCACCGCCCCGTCCGGCGCGCGCGGGCCGGGCAGCGCGCCGCCGAGGCCCCAGACGAGGCGCGCCTCCCCCGCGCCGCCATCGCCGAGGCCCACCAGCCGCTCGCGCCAGACGCCGCCGGCGCGCTGGAACTGGCGGATGGGCAGGGCGTCGAAGAACTCGTTCGCCAGCACCGCGGCCGGCCCGCCCGGCGCGTCCTCCAGCCGCGCGACATGCGCCGCCCCTGGCACCGCCCGCGCCTGCAGCGCGCGCAGCCTTTCGGAGGTCTCGACGAACACCGGCGCCGCGGCCGCGGCGAAGCCCGGCACGGCCCGCCCCGCGCGCAGCGCGTCGGCCATCAGCGTGCCCCGCCCCGGCCCCAGCTCGATCAGCCGGAACGGCGCGGGCCGGCCGAGATCCAGCCAGACCTGCGCCGCCCACAGGCCCAGCAGCTCGCCGAACATCTGGCTGATCTCGGGCGCGGTGACGAAATCGCCGGCCCGCCCGAAGGGCTCGCGCGCCGCATAATAGCCGTGGACGGGATGGCCGAGGCACAGGCCCATGTAGCGGTCCAGCCGCATCGGGCCCGCGGCGGCGATCTCGGCCGCGATCAGGTGCGCCAGCGCCGTCACGCCGCCCGCGCCCGCCGCGCGAAGGCGACCGCGAGCACGGCCGCGCCGGCCGCGATCATGGGCAGGCTCAGGCTCTGGCCCATGGTCAGGCCCCAGCCGTCCGGCCCCGTCGAGAACCGGATCACATGGCCGAACGGGTTGTCGGGCGCGATGAACTGCGCGTCGGCCTGCCGGAACCCCTCGCCGATCAGCCGCGCGACGCCGTAGCCGGCGAGGAACGCGCCGACCATCGCCCCGGGGCGGCGCAGCCAGCCCCGCCGGGTCGCGAGCCACCACATCAGCAGCCCCAGCGCCAGCCCCTCGAGCGCGGCCTGGTAGAGCTGCGAGGGGTGGCGCGGCAGCCCGCCCGCGCGGGGGTCGGGGAACACCATCGCCCAGGGGACCGAGGCCGGCCGCCCCCACAGCTCGCCGTTCACGAAATTTGCCAGCCGCCCCAGCAGCAGCCCCGACGGCACCGCCAGCGCCACCGCGTCGCCCACCCGCCACATCGGCCGCCCGCCGCGGCGGCTCCACCAGATCACCGCGGCGACGACCCCGAGGAAGCCGCCATGGAAGCTCATGCCGCCCTGCCAGACCATGGGGATCTCCCACGGATGCGCGAGGAAATGCATCGGCTGGTAGAACAGCGCATAGCCCAGCCGCCCGCCCGCGATCACCCCCAGCACCATCCAGGTCAGCAGGTCCTCCGGGGCCTCGCGCGTCATGGGCGGCCCGCCCTCGCCCCACAGCGCCGGGCGCGAGACCAGCGCGCGCACCAGCCACCAGCCGAAACCCAGCGCCGCCAGATAGGCGAGCGCATACCAGCGCAGCGAGAACTGGACCGGCCCGAGGTCGAGCGTGAACAGCGCCGGGTCGATGGCGGGGAAGGGGATGGCGAGCATCGTCCGGTCCTGCGGCAGGGGGGCCGCCGCCTGAATCGGGGCGCGCGCCCCGCCCGTCAAGGCGCCGCGCCCGGCAGGGCGGCCCCGGCGGCGGCCCGGCGCCCCTTGCGGCATCGGGCGGGGGCGGGTTGCCGGCGGGGCGCGTTGCCCGCGGGGCGCGGGCGTCGCATATAAGGCGCGACGCAACCGGAGGCCCGCCATGCAGACCCGCAGCAAGCTGCTCGACGATCTCGCCCAGCTCATGACCAACGCGGCCGGCGTTGCGCAGGGCGTGCGCGAGGAGGCCGAGACGGCCTTCCGCAGCCGCTTCGAGCGCTTCATCGCCCAGGCGGAACTCGTGACGCGCGAGGAGTTCGAGGCGACCCGCGACATGGCGCAGAAGGCGCGCGAGGAGAACGCGGCGCTGTCCGCCCGCCTCGCCGCGCTCGAGGCGAGGCTGGCCGAGCCCGAGCCCGAGCCGAAGCGCCCCGCCCGCAAGGCCCGCGACGGCGAGGCCTGACCGGCGCCGGCCCGCGCGGCCCGGCCCCTCCGCGCGGGGCGGCGGGCCGTCATGCGGCGTTCACGAAACAGCGTTTGCGCGGGGCCGGATTCTCCCCCACCATATCTCGCGTGAACGGGCAGCAAGACCCGCCACCCTTGGCGACCCACACCGCCCCTAGCGGGCCGCCGGCCCCGGGGCGCCAGAGCATGGGAGCGCGGCATGGCAGCCGTCGAGCAGACCTTCCACAGCGACGACGTCCACCCCATCGACATCGTCGAATCGCTGGCCGAATTCCGCGACTGGTCCTTCGACCGTGTCGCGGAGGACCGCATCGCCATGACCGTCGAGGGGCAGTGGCGCAGCTACAGCCTCACGCTGGCCTGGTCGGCGCATGACGAGACGCTGCGGCTGCTGTGCACCTTCGAGATGGCCCCGCCGGCCGACCGGCAGGCCGAGCTGGCGCTGGCGCTCGACCTCGCCAACGACCAGCTCTGGTGCGGCTGCTTCAACCTGTGGCGGCCGCAGGGGCTGATGGCCTGGCGGCACGGGCTGATCCTCGCCGGCGGCGCGATGGCGACGGCCGGGCAGGTGGACGCCATGGTGGCCGGGGCGGTCGAGGCCTGCGAGCGCTTCTATCCCGCCTTCCAGCTGGTGGCCTGGGGCGGCGAGGCGGCCGAGGCCGCGCTCGGCGTCGCCATGGCCGGGCCGATGGGCCGCGCCTGAGCATGGGCGCCGCCCCCCTGCCGCCGGAACTGGACCCGGTCGCCGCGCGCGGCGTGGTGCTGCTGGGCTGCGGCCGGATGGGGGGCGCGCTGCTCGAGGGCTGGCTCGCGGCGGGCCTGCCGCCGGACGCCGCCCATGTGATCGAGCCCTCGGCGCAGTCCGTCGCGGGCTTCGCCGCGCGCGGCGTGGCGGTGAACGGCCCGCTGCCCGCGCGGCCGGCCGCCGTGCTGCTGGCGGTCAAGCCGCAGGCGATGGAAGCGGCCCTGCCGCGGGTCGCGCCGCTCGCGGGGCCGGACACGCTGTTCCTGTCGATCGCCGCGGGCACGCCGCTCGCCGCATTCGAATCGGCGCTGGCGCCCGGCACGCCGGTGGTGCGCGCCATGCCGAACACCCCTGCGGCGGTCGGTCGCGGCATCGCGGCGCTGATCGCGAACGGTCCGGGGGCCGCCTTCCTGCCGCTGGCCGAGGCGCTGCTGTCGGCGGTGGGCGAGACGGTGCGCCTTGCGGACGAGGCGCAGATGGATGCCGTCACCGCCCTGTCGGGCAGCGGCCCCGCCTATGTGTTCCACATGATCGAGGCGCTGGCGGCGGCGGGCGAGGCCGAGGGGCTGGCGCCCGACCTCGCCATGCGCCTTGCCCGCGCAACGGTTTGCGGCGCCGGCGAACTCGCCCGCCGCGCGCCCGAGACGGCCGCCGCGCTGCGCGGGGCGGTGACCAGCCCCGGCGGCACGACGCAGGCCGGGCTCGAGGCCCTGATGGACCCCGCCGACGGGCTGGGGCCGCTGCTGCGCCGCACGGTGGCGCGCGCCGCCGCCCGCAGCCGCGCCCTGCGCGGCTGACCGCCGCCGCCGCCGCCCGCGCGGCGTGCCCCGTCGCCACGACCTGCCCAAAGGCGACGCAAGTGGCGCATTTGCATCTTGCGTTTCATGTTGCGGTGCACAATATCCCCCGTATCCGCAACGGGGCGGCCGGATGCGCCTGAGCCCCGATCGACAAGGAGAGAACGCGATGTTCGAGAAGGGTATGTTCGGCTTCGACGCCGAGAAGTTCGGCGAGATGTTCAAGACCGCCGACATGAGCAAGATGCTCGAGGGCTTCAAGATGCCGGGCTTCGACGCCCAGGCGATCATGGACACCCAGAAGAAGAACATGGAGGCGCTGGTCGCCGCCAACCAGGCCGCCGTGGCCGGCTATCAGGACTTCTTCAAGAAGCAGATGGCGATCTTCGAGGAGACCATGCAGTCCGCGCAGGCCCAGCTGGGCTCGGTGGGCGAGAACATGGGCCCCGACGCCGCCGCCAAGCAGGCCGAGTTCGTGAAGGTCGCCTTCGAGAAGGCGCTCGCGAACATGACCGAGCTGGCCGAGGCCGCGAAGAAGGCCAACGAGGAAGCCTTCGCCATCGTCTCCGCCCGCGTGCAGGAGAGCATCGCCGAGCTGCAGGCGCTGGCCCCCAAGGCCTGACGCCCGATCGCCGGCCGCGCGCTCAAGGCGCGCGCGCGACCGCCGCGACCCATGCACGGGGCCGCTCGCCGAACCCGGCGGGCGGCCCTTATGCTGCGGCCTCCGCCGTGCAGGAGCCGCCATGACCGACGACGCCGATCCCGCCCCCCTCGTCGCCTTCGAGGATTTCCAGAAGGTCGACATCCGCCTCGGCGTGATCGTCGCGGCCGAGCCCTTCCCCGAGGCCCGCAAGCCCGCCTACCGGCTGCGCATCGATTTCGGGCCGGGCATCGGCGAGAAGACCTCCTCCGCCCAGATCACCGACCGCTACGGCTGCGCCGATCTCGTCGGCCGGCAGGTGCTGGCCGTGGTGAACCTGCCGCCCCGCCGGATCGGCCCGTTCGTCTCGCAAGTGCTGACGCTGGGCGTGGCCGATGCCGGCGGCGCCGTCATCCTCGCGACGGCGGAGCGTCCGGCGCCGCCGGGGGCGCGTCTGCACTGACCGCCCCCGCGCCGGCCGCAGCGCCGGCCGCAGCCCCGGCCCCCGCTCCGGTCTCCGTCCCGGGCTCTGTCCCGGCCCCTGCCTGCGCAGCCTTCGCCGCCTTCGGCTTCAGCTTGGCGCCGCTGCGCGGCGTCTCGAACAGCAGGAAATACAGGTCGCGCACCTTGCGGCCGAACAGGTTGGTCCAGACCTCGCCGTCCACCTTGCGCGCCGCGGTCAGGCGGTGGCCGCCATCCACCACCACCCAGCGCCCCTTCTGGCCGATGCGGCAGATGATCGGCTCGACCGGGCGGTAGCCCTCGCGCCGGATCGCCCGCAGCAGCGCGCGCAGGCGCGGCGAATCCTCGCGGTGGTCGTTCTTGAACTGCACGAGCCGCAGCAGCGGATAGGGCATCTCGACCGCCGCCATGCCGTCGACGAAGCGGATGCGCGCCAGATCCGCCGCGCTTGCGACGCGCTGGACGCCGGCGTGGCGCGTGGGCGGGGCGACCTCCTCCCTCACCGCGGCAGCCGCAGCCGCGCGCGCAGGCCGCCGAGGCCCGGGCTGTCCTCCAGCGTCAGCGCCCCGCCATGGGCGCGCGCGATCTCGGATGCGATGGACAGGCCCAGCCCCGTGCCGCCGCCGCGGTCCTGGTTGCGCGCCGCGTCCAGCCGCACGAAGGGCTTCAGCGCCTCGCGCCGATGCGCCGCCGGGATCCCCGGCCCGTCGTCGTCCACCGTGAACTCGACCGAGGCCCGGCGCAGGCGCACCCCGATCTCGACGGCCCGCCCATGGGCGCGGGCGTTGTCCACCAGGTTCTGCAGCGCCCGCTTCACCGCGCCCCGCCGCATGGGCGCGAGCGGCGCGTCCGGCGTCTCGACCGCCGCCGAGACCCGCGCCGCCGCCCCCATGCGCCGCGCCTCGGCGCACAGCTCCTCGGCGATCGCCACCGGGTCGGCGGGGGCCGGGGCCTCGCCCTCCTCGCCGCGCGCGAAGGCGAGGAAGGCGTCGACCATGCGCTCCATCTCCGCCACGTCATGCGCCAGCTCCCGCGCCTCGGGGTCGTCGGGCATCATCGCCAGAGCCAGCTTCATGCGGGTCAGGGGCGTGCGCAGGTCGTGGCTGACGCCCGACAGCATGCGGGTGCGGCTTTCGATCTGACGCTCGATGCGGCCGCGCATGCTCAGGAACGCGGCGCCCGCCCGGCGCACCTCCTCGGCGCCATGGGGCTGGAACGGCAGCGAGCGCCCCTTGCCGAAGGCGTCCGCCGCCGCGGCCAGGTCGCGGATCGGGCGCACCTGGTTGCGCAGGAACAGGATCGCCACCGCCAGCAGCGCGACGCTGGCGGCCCCGGTCATCACCAGCAGCTGGTGGGGGTTCGAGGCGATCATCCGCCGCCGCTCGATCAGCGCCCTCAGCACGCCCTTGTCGGTCTGCACCCGCGCCTCGATCTGGCTGCCGAACGACACGAAATCCAGCGCGATGGGGCGGGGGATCTCGCGGCGGAAGGTCTGCGCCACCGCGCCGCCGCTCACGTCGAACAGGCCGCGGATCTCCTCGGGCGGCACGCGCCCGCCCTCGATCAGCGCCAGCCCGAAGCCCAGCGCCGGGCCGATGGCCTCGACCTGCGCCTGCGCCTGCGCGATGTCCGGGGCGGCGTCGACCACGCTGGCCAGATAGCGCAGCTCGCCCGCCACGCTCGCGGCCATCTGTGCGCTGACGCCGTCGTAATGGCGGCGCACGAAGGCCACGGCCATCACCGCCTGCAGCAGCACCACCGGCAGCACCACGATCAGCAGCGCCCGCCCGAACAGGCTGCGCGGCAGGAAGCGCTTGAATGTCATGCCGCGGTCCCCGACCCTGCCGCGGACGCTAGGCGGGCGGGCCGGGCGGCGCAAGGCGGCCCGCCGGCCGCGACGGCTATGGGGGACAGCAGCGCATGGCCGACGACCCCTTCGACCGCGACCCCGCCGTGCGCCATGGCGTGCCCGAGCCCGTCGCCCCGGGCGTGCGCCGCGTGGTGGCGCCCAACCCCTCGCCCATGACCTTCACCGGCACCGCCAGCTACCTCGTGGGCGCGGATGCGCTCGCGCTCGTCGATCCCGGCCCCGACGACCCGGCCCACCGCGCGGCGCTGCTGGCGGCGGCGGGGGGCGCGCGGATCGCCGCGATCCTCGTCACCCACACCCACCGCGACCACAGCGCCGGCGCCGCCGCGCTGGCCGCCGCCACCGGCGCCCCGGTGATGGCCTTCGGCCGCCACGGCGACGGCATGTCGCCCGCCATGGCGGCGCTGGCCGCCGAGGGGCGGCTGGGCGGCGGGGAGGGGGGCGATGCGGGCTTCGCGCCCGACCGCAGGCTGGCGGATGGCGAGACGGTGGCGGGCGGGGACTGGCGGCTGACCGCGCTGCACACGCCGGGCCATGTCTCGACGCATCTGTGCTTCGCGCTCGATGGGACGGGGGTGCTGTTCACCGGCGACGCGGTGATGGGCTGGGCGACCACCATGGTCTCGCCGCCCGACGGCGACATGGCCGATTTCCTCGCCACGCTCGACCGGCTGCGCGCGCGCGGCGACCGGCTGTATCTGCCCGGCCACGGGCCGCCGGTGCGCGACCCGGCCGCGATGCTGGACTGGCAGCGCGCCCACCGCGCGGCGCGCACGGACCAGATCGTGGCGGCGCTGCGCGACGGCCCGGCCCGCGCGGCCGAGCTCGTGCCGCGCCTCTATGCGGGGGTGGACCGCGCCCTGTGGCCGGCCGCCGCGCGGTCGGTGCTCGCGCATCTCGTGGCGCTGGCGCAGGCGGGCGAGGCGACGGCCGAGGGCGGGCTGTCGGCCGAGGCGCGGTTCCGCCTGACCGGGCGCTGACCCGGGCCGCCGGCTGGGCCCCGGCCGGGGGCGCCGACCGCGCCGCGCGGTCCGCCGCCGCCGGCGATCCGCGCTCAGCGGTCGCAGACGGCCTTCAGCGCGCGCCATCCGGCCGGGGTGATCGCCCCCGCGGCGGCGGCGGGGTCGTCGAGCCCCGCGGCCGCGAGCAGGGCGCGCGCGGCCTCCGCGTCGTCGGGGCCCGGGCGCGCCATGGCGCCGGCCGCGGCGCGGGCGAGGCGCGGCACCGCGAGATCGCCCCGCAGCACGCCGAGCGCCCCCCGCAGGCCGGCCTCGCGCACCGCCGCCCGCGTCAGCGCCGCATCCGTGTCCCGGGTCAGCGCCGCCGCCGCGGCCTCGGCCACCGCGGCGGGCGAGGCGGCGCGGTCAATGGCGGCGAACAGCAGCGCCACGCGCCCGCCCGGCGCCGCGAGCGCCGCCGCCGGCGTGTCCGGCGCGTCGAGCACCCGCAGCCCGACCGGCGCGCCGCCCAGCGCCCGCGACAGCCGCGTCGCCAGCGGGGCCAGCGCCCGGGCGGCGGCGGGGCTGTCGCAGACGCGCCCCCCCGGCCAGGCGGCGATGGCGGCCTCGCCCAGCGCCGCGCGCGCCGCCACAGGCAGGCCCGCGGCCAGCCGGTCGAGCGCCGCGGGGGTCGCGGCCCAGCCGGCCCAGACCAGCCCCGCCGCGGCCGCCAGCGCCGCGACGCGCCCCAGCGGGCGGCGCAGCCGCGCCATCCGCGACGGCCCCGGAGTCGACAGCGCGGCGCAGACCTCGAGGATCGCCGCCACCATCGCCGGGTCGTCGAGCCGCAGCCGGTCCCGCGCGCCCGCGTCGGGCGCCAGCGACAGCGCCGCCCCGCCATCGGCGGTGCGCACGAGGCTTGCCAGCGGCCAGTGGTCGATGGGCGTCTCGTCGAAGGTCATGATCATCAGCGAGGCATCGCCGAACTTGACCAGCACCTCGCATTCGGCGGCATCGGGCGTCGCGGCGTAGCGCCCTTCGGCCTCGAGCCGCTCATAGGCGGCCAGCGCGGTCATGGCCGCCCGGTCCCTCCGCGGCCCCGCTCGCCCGCCATCATGCCCTGCCTTCCGCGTCCACAGCACCGGCGCGAGGCATACCACGTTGCGCGGCCGGGAAAACCCCGGCCCCGCATGCGCCGTTTCCCGCCGAGCCGCCCGCCGCGCCGGCGGCGCAGCGGGCCCGCCGCCCGGGTCGCGGCTCAGGTCGCCGCTCGGGTCGCAGCCGGGCCGGGGTGGAAGCGGGCGCCCCGCGCGGCCATGTCGCGCAGCAGCGCGGGCGCCGCGAAGCGCGGCCCGTGCGCGGCCGCCAGCCGGTCGCTCAGGGCGACCGCCTCGCGCGCGCCGATGCGGTCGAGCCAAGAGAACGGCCCGCCGCTCCAGGGCGCGAAGCCCCAGCCGAGGATCGCCGCCACGTCGCCGTCGCGCGGCGCGCCCAGCACGCCCTGCTCCAGCGCGCGCGCCGCCTCCAGCGCCTGGATCATCAGCAGCCGGTCCTGCACCGCGCCCACGGGCGGTTGCGCCGCCGCGACGGGCCGCAGCGCGCCGAGGCCCGCCCAGAGGCCCGCGCGCTTGCCGCGCGCGTCGTAATCGTAGAAGCCGCGGCCGTTCTTCCGCCCGCGCCGGTCATGGCCCTCGACCATCTCGGCCAGCAGCGCGTCGCCGGGGCTGTCGACATGCGCCGCGCCCAGCGCCGCCTTCGTCGCCCGCGCGATGGACAGGCCCAGCTCCAGCGAGGTCTCGTCGACCAGCTGCAGCGGGCCGACCGGCATGCCCAGCATGCGCGCCGCGTTCTCGACCAGCGCCGGGGCCACGCCCTCGGCCACCATCCGCATCCCCTCGTCGACATAGGGCAGGATGCAGCGGTTGGCGTAGAAGAACCGCGCGTCGTTCACGACGATGGGCGTCTTGCGCAGCTGGCGCACGAGGTCCAGCGCCTTGGCCACGGCCGCGTCGCCGGTCCGCGGGCCGCGGATCACCTCGACCAGCGCCATGCGCCGCACCGGCGAGAAGAAATGCACGCCGAGGAACCGCGCCGGGTCCGGGCAGGCCTCGGCCAGACCGGCCACCGGCAGCGTCGAGGTGTTGGTGGCGATCACCGCATCGGGGCCCGCCGCCGCGGCGGCGCGGGCGATCGCCCCGGCCTTCACGGCCGGATCCTCGAACACGGCCTCGATCACCAGGTCGCAGCCCGCCAGCGCGCCGTAATCCGCCCCGGCCCCGAACCGCTCGGCCGCCCCGTCCGCGACCGTGCGGCCGGCCCTGGCGTCGTCGGCCAGCAGCGCCTCGACCGCGGCCCGGCCGCGCGCTGCGCTGTCGGCGTCGCGCTCGACCATGCGCACCTCGATGCCCGCGGCCAGCGCCGCATGGGCGATGCCCGCGCCCATCATGCCGCCGCCCAGCACCCCGAGCCTTGCGACCGGCGCGGCAGGATGGCCCTCGGGACGGCCCGCGCCCTTGTCCAGCGCCTGCTTGCCGAGGAACAGCGTGCGGATCATCGCCCCCGCGGTCGGGTCGAGCAGCACCTTCACGAACCAGCGCGCCTCGATCCGCAGCGCCGTGTCGAAATCGACCAGCGCGCCCTCGTAGACCGCGCTCAGCATCGCCTGCGGCGCGGGGTAGACCCCCTTGCTGCGCCCATGCGTCATGGCGGCGGCGCCGAGGAACACCGGGAAGCCCTGCGGCGTGTAGGGCGCGCCGCCGGGCAGGCGGAAACCCTTGCGGTCCCACGGCTTGACCGCCGCCTCCGGCCCCGCCTCGCGCGCCCATTCCTGCGCCGCCTCCAGCAGCCCCCCGGCCGGCGCGACGGCGTCGATCAGGCCCGCGGCCAGCGCGCCCTTCGGGTCCGGCGTGCGGCCCTCCAGCAGGAAGGGCGCGGCGGCCATCGGCCCCATCATGCGCACCAGCCGCGTGGTGCCGCCCGCGCCGGGGAACAGGCCGACCAGCACCTCCGGCAGCCCGATCTTCGCCCCCGGCGCGTCGGCCGCGAAGCGGCGGTGGCAGGCGAGCCCCAGCTCCAGCCCGATGCCCAGCGCGGTGCCGGGCGCGGCCCAGGCGAAGGGCTTGGCCGGCCGGTCCGGCCCCGCGCCGCCGCGCTCGATGCGCCGCAGCAGCGCGTGCAGCCGCATCACGAATCCGAACAGCCGCTCCGCCCCGCGCGCGCCGTCCGCGCCGAAGCCCGCCAGCACGCCGAGGTCCATGCCGCCCGCGAAGTCGCGCTTGGCCGACCCGATCACCACCCCGCGCACGGCGTCGTCGCCCAGCGCCCGGTCGACCAGCGTCTCGAGCTCCTGCACGCCGTCCAGCGTCAGCACGTTCATCGCCGCGCCGGGCATGTCCCACAGGATGGTGGCGACGCCGTCCTCGACGCCGTAGCGGAAGCATCCGGTCATCGCCCTGTCTCCCCGCCGCCGGACGGCGCGGGCGCCAGCAGCGACGGGCGCGCCGCGCCGTCCCCCATCGCCTGCGCCGCGGCGTGCAGCAGCGGCATGCGCCGCACCTCCTCGTTGTGGGCGATCACCGCGGCGATGCGGGGCGCCCCGAGGCCCAGCCGGATCGCGAAGGTCACGTCGATGCTGGTGATGGTCTCGCCGCGCCCGTCGATCGGCCGCCAGCTCAGGCAGGCCATCCACAGCCCGCGCTCCTCGCCGTCGAAGCGCAGCCGCTCCATGGCGATCTCCTTCATGCCGCACCAGCGGTAGAAGTCGAGGATGCGCCGCAGTTCGACGCGCAGGACCGCCGGCGTCTCGACGACGCGCAGCCGGTCGGGGCGGATCACCGGCAGCGGCAGGCGGTAGGCCGTGGCGAGCGTCTCGACATCGCCGCGCACCAGCGCGGCGCGGTAGCCGTCGAGGAACGCGGACAGCTCGGCCTCGATCTCGGCGCGGTTGCCGGCCGGCCTCAGCGCGGCGACCTCCGCGATGGCGGGTTCCCTGGCCATGTCAGACCCGCTCGATCACGGTGGCGGCGCCCATGCCCGCCGCCACGCACAGCGTCGCGACCGCGACCCCCGCGCCGCGGCGCTCCAGCTCGTCCAGCGCGGTGCCCAGGATCATCGCCCCCGTCGCCCCCAGCGGATGGCCCAGCGCGATGGCCCCCCCGTTCGGGTTTACACGCGCGGGGTCGAGGCCGAAATGCTCGATCACCATCAGCGGGATGGCGGCGAAGGCCTCGTTCACCTCGAACAGGTCCACGTCGCCCGTGCCCATGCCGGCGGCGTTGAGCGCCTTCTCGGTCGCCGCCAGCGGCCCGGTCAGCATGATGGTCGGGTCCGAGCCCACCCGCGCCATCGCCCGGATGCGCGCCCGCGGCGTCAGCCCGAACCGCTCGCCCGCCGCGCGCGAGCCCACCAGCACCGCCGCCGCGCCGTCCACGACGCCCGAGCTGTTGCCGGCATGGTGGACGTGCTCGATGCGCTCGAGCCCCGGATACTTCAGCAGCGCCACGGCGTCGAAGCCGGGCATCGCCTCGCCCTGCTCGCGGAAGGCGGGGCGCAGCGCGCCGAGGCTCTGCATGTCGGTGCCGGGCCGCATGTGCTCGTCGCGCGCGAGGATGGTGATGCCGTTCACGTCGCGCACCGGGGTCACGGACCGGTCGAAGCGCCCGTCCTCCCAGGCCTCCGCCGCCCGGCGCTGGCTTTCCACCGCATAGGCGTCCACATCGGTGCGCGAGAAGCCCCATTTCGTGGCGATCAGGTCCGCGGCGATGCCCTGCGGCACGAAATGCGTCGCGAAGGCGAGATGGGGGTCCACCGCCATCGGGAAACCGTCCGAGCCCATGGCCACCCGGCCCATGCTCTCGACCCCGCCCGCGACATACAGATCCCCGATCCCGGCGCGGACCTGCGCCGCGGCCAGATTGACCGCCTCGAGGCCGCTGGCGCAGAAGCGGTTGATGGTCAGCCCCGGCGCGGCCTCGTCGTAGCCGGCGTAAAGCGCCGCCGCGCGCGCCATGCCGCCGCCCTGCTCGTGCGCCTGCGTCACGCAGCCGAGGATCACGTCCTCGACCGCCGCGGTGTCGATCTCGCTGCGGTCGCGGATCGCGCGCAGCACGCCCGCGGCCAGCGCCAGCGCCGTGACCTCGTGCAGCGCCCCGTCCGGCTTGCCGCGCCCGCGCGGCGTCCGGACGGCGTCATAGATGAAGGCGTCGGTCATCGCGCGCTCCCGCAGATGCGAAATATCTTAGAACGCCGCGGCCGGCAGGTCCATCACCGGGGCGGCGCCCGAGCGGATCCGCGCCAGCCGCAGCCCCGTCTCCGGCAGCAGCCGCGCCATGAAGTAGCGCCCGGTCGCGAGCTTGGCCTCATGGAACGCCGCCTCCTGCGTGCCGCCCTCCAGCGCGGCATGGGACGCGCGCGCCATCGCCGCCCAGCAGCGCCCGATGGCGACCAGCCCGAACAGGTGCATGAAGTCGCTGGCCCCCGACAGCGGCCCCGCAGGCTCGCGCGCGCCGGCGGCCATGAAGGCCTCGAGCGCCGCCTGCAGATCCTTCGCCGCCGCCTTCAGCGGATCGAGGAAATCCGCCTTCAGCCCCGCATGGTCCTCGCCGGCCTTCAGCTCGGCCCGAAGGCCGGCGAACCACGCCATCATCGCCTGCCCGCCGTCCTGCGCCAGCTTGCGGCCGACCAGATCCAGCGCCTGCACGCCGTTCGCGCCCTCGTAGATCATGGCGATGCGGGCGTCGCGCACCAGCTGCTCGACCCCGCCATCCGCGATGTAGCCGAAGCCGCCCAGCACCTGCTGCGCCTTCACGGTGCAGTCGAAGCCCGTGTCGGTCAGCACGCCCTTCAGCACCGGGATCAGCAGCGCGATCTCGGCCGCCGCGCGGGCGCGCTCGGCCGGGTCGGCGTGGCGGTGCTCGGCGTCGATCAGCGTCGCGCCGGTCAGCAGCAGGCAGCGCGCGCCCTCGATCCAGGCCTTCTGGTCCAGCAGCAGCCGCCGCACGTCCGGATGCGCGATCAGCGGGTCGGCGGGCCCGTCCGGGTTCGCGGCCCCGCCCGGCGCGCGGCCCTGCAGGCGCTCCTTCGCCCAGGCGGCCGCGGCCTGATAGGCGGCCTCGGCCTGCGCCAGCCCCTGCATGGCCACGAGGATGCGCGCCTCGTTCATCATGGTGAACATGGCGCGCAGGCCCTTGTGCGGCGCGCCCACCAGCCAGGCCGTCGCGCCGTCATAGGCCATGGCGCAGGTGGCGTTGCCGTGGATGCCCATCTTCTCCTCGACGCGCACGCAGCGCAGGGCGTTGCGCGCGCCGGGGTTTCCGTCCGCGTCGGGCAGCAGCTTGGGGCACACGAACAGCGAGATGCCCTTCACCCCCGGCGGCGCGTCGGGCAGGCGGGCCAGCACCAGATGCACGATGTTCTCGGCCAGGTCGTGCTCGCCGGCGGAGATGTAGATCTTCTCGCCGGTCAGGCGGTGGCTGCCGTCCGGCTGCGGCTCCGCCCTCGTGCGGATCAGCCCCAGATCCGTGCCGCATTGCGGCTCGGTCAGGTTCATGGTGCCGGTCCATTCCATCGAGGCGAGCTTCGGCAGATACAGCCGCTTCTGGTCCTCGGTGCCGTGCTTCTCGATGGCGGAATAGGCCCCGTGGGTCAGGCCGCCATACATCATCAGGGCCATGTTGGCGCCCGAATGCATCTCGCCCACCGCCAGCGCCATGACGTTGGGCAGGCCCTGGCCGCCATAGTCCTCGGCGCATTCCAGCGCCGGCCAGCCCCCGGCCCGCAGCGCGTCGAGCGCGGCGCGGAACCCGTCGGGCGTGCGCACGACCCCGTTCTCGAGCGCGCAGCCCGCGTCGCCCGCCCGGTTCAGCGGCGCGAGCACCTCCGCCGCGATGCGCCCGGCCTCGCCCAGGATGGCGTCCGTGGCGTCGGGCGTCAGGTCGCCGTAGCCCGCCACGGCGTCGCGGTCCTGGATGGCGAGCACCTCGTGCAGCACGAAGCGCAGGTCGCGCAGGGGGGGGGCGTATCGGTGCATCGCGGCGCGCTCCGGTTCCGTCGGCGGGACCGCGGATCATATGGTGTTCGGCGGCGGCTTTGGCGACGTTACGCCGCCCCGCGGCGCGGCGCCCCGGGATCCTCGGCGGCGGCGCGGGGATCGCGACCCGGGGCCCGGCCAGCGCGCGTCCGCACCCCAGCGCCCGCGCCCGTCACCCCGCCGCGAGCGTGCGCGCCGGCCCGACCGGCCGGCGGGCCCACAGCGCCACCACGGCCGCCAGCGCGGCGGGATCGTATGGCTTGGCCAGGTGGTCGTCCATGCCGGCCGCGAGGCAGCGCGCGCGGTGCTCCGGCAGGGCGTGCGCGGTCAGCGCCACGATGGGCGTGCGCCGCCCGGCCTCGGCGGCGCGGATCGCCCGCGTGGCCTCGATGCCGCTGCGCCCCGGCATGCTCAGGTCCATCAGGATCACGTCGAAGCGCCGGCGCAGCGCCGCCGCCACCGCCGCGTTGCCGTCGCTCGCGGTCTCGACGACGCAGCCGACGCGTTCGAGCATCGCGCGCGCGATCAGCTGGTTGACGAGGCTGTCCTCGGCGACCAGCACGCGGATCGGCCGGTCGTCCTTCTCCGGCACGGCGCGAGGCCCCGCCGCCGCCGCCCCGCGGTCGATGTCCCGCAGGTCTGGTCCCGGATCGTCGGGGGCATGGGGCATCGGGGCGACTCCGGCGCGGACTTGGCGGCAGGGTCGCAGGGCGTGGTTTACAATCGGCGCATGCCGGCGCCTTGCTGGCGCGAGGGGACGGGGGGTGTTGCATGGACGGACAGGACGACCTGCTGACGCGCATGCTGCGCGGCCTGCCGCATGCGCGCGCGCTCGACCTCGGCGTGATCTCCGCGGCCGGCGGCGTCGCTGTGCTGACCGCCCCCTACGACGCGCGGCTGGTGGGCGACCCCGCCACCGGGGTGATCCATGGCGGCGTGGTCACAAGCCTGCTCGATACCTGCTGCGGGGTGGCCGTGCTGACCTCGGCGCGGGATCTGAAATCCACCGCCACGCTCGACCTGCGCATCGACTACATGCGCCCGGCGAAACCCGGCTGCGCCGTGACCGCGCGCGCCGAGGTCTACCGCGCCGGCCGCACCGTCGCCTTCGTGCGCGCCACCGCCTGGGACGAGGACGAGGGCGACCCGGTCGCCGCCGCCGCCGGCGCCTTCATGATCGAGCGGACCGGCGATGGCGACGCCGCCCCCGCCGCGGGCGGGGAGGGCGCGCCATGAGCTTCGAGCCGGTCGAGACCCTGCGCGCCCGCCGCGACGAGGCGCTGGCGCGGCTGGTCGCCAGCGCGCCCTACCACAACTTCCTCGGCGTCAGCTTCGCGCGCATGGGCGACGAGCTGACCGGGCGGCTGGCCTACACGGACATGCTGATCGGCAACCCCGCCATCCCCGCCATCCACGGCGGCGCGACCGGCGCCTTCCTCGAGATCACCGCCATCGTCCACCTGGCCTGGGAGGCGGTGTGGGAGATCATGGAATCCGGCCCCGAGGGCGCCGCCCGCATCGCCCGCGGCGATTTCCCGCCGATGCCCAAGACCGTGGACGTGACCATCGACTACCTGCGCTCGGGCCGCCCGCGCGACGTCTACGCCCGCGCGCAGGTCACCAAGATGGGCCGCCGCATCGCCAACGTGCGCGTCGAGGCCTGGCAGGACGAACGCCACAAGCCCATCGCCATGGCGAACGGCCACTTCCGCCTGCCGGATCCGGATTGAGGCTTTGCCCGTGACCGACAGCCCCGCGGGTGCCGCCCCCGCCGCCCCGCCCGCGCCGCCCGCCGGCGCCGGCCGGACCCCCGGCCGGACCCCCGGCCCGACCGCCGCCCCCGCCGCCGCCCCCGGCGCCCGCCGCATCCTCGCCATCGCGCTGCCGGTGGTGCTGTCGAACGCCACCGCGCCGCTGCAGGGGGCGGTGGACACGGCGGTGATCGGCAATCTCGGGGCGGCGGCGGCGCTGGCCGGGGTGGGGCTGGGGGCGCAGCTGTTCTCGCTGCTGTTCGTCAGCTTCAACTTCCTCCAGATCGGCAGCTCCGGCCTCGCGGCGCAGGCGCTGGGCGCGCGCGACGGGGGGCGGGCGCTCGACGTGCTGGGCCGCGCGCTGGCGGTGGCGCTGGGCTGCGCGCTGGCGCTGGTGCTGCTGCAGGCCCCGCTGCGCGTCGCGGGCCTGGCCCTGTTCGGGGCCTCGGCCGAGGCGCGGGCGCTCGCGGGCCTGTATTTCGACGTCCGCATCTGGGGCGCGCCGGCCGAGCTCGCCAACTACGCCCTGCTGGGCTGGTTCGCGGGACAGGAGATGACGCGGCGGCTGTTCCAGCACCAGCTGGTCGTCTCCGGGCTGAACATCGGGCTCAGCCTGCTGTTCGTGCCGGTGTTCGGCTGGGGCGTGGCGGGGGTGGCGCTGGCCACCGCGATCGCGGCCTTCGGCGGCCTTTGCTACGGGCTGTGGCTGGCCGCCGGCCGGGCGCGCGCGATCCGCCCGGCCGGCTGGCGGGCCGATCCGCGGCGCATCCTCGCCCGCCCGGCCCTGCTGGCGGTGATGACGCTGAACCGAGACCTGTTCCTGCGCACGCTGGCGCTGACGGCCTGCTTCGCGTGGATGACGCGGCAGGGCGCGGCGCTGGGGGACGCGACGCTCGCGGCCAATGTGGTGCTGTGGCAGTTCCTGATGGTCTCGGCCCATGCGCTCGACGGCTTCGCCATCGCGGCCGAGACGCTGGTGGGCCAGGCCGTGGGCGCGCGCCGGCCCGACCTGCTGCGCCGCGCGGCGGTGGCGACGGGCCTGTGGGCCGTGGCGCTGGCCGCCGCGCTGTCGCTGGCGCTGGCGCTGCTGTCGGGCCCGATCATCGACCTGTTCGCCACCGCGCCCGAGGTGCGGGCGCTGGCCCGCGCCTACGCGCCCTGGGCCGCGCTCGCGCCGCTGGCGGGGGTCGCGGCCTTCCACCTCGACGGCATTTTCGTGGGCGCGACGGCCTCGCGCGAGATGCGCGACGCCATGCTGGGCGCGGCCCTCGCCTATCTGGCGCTCAGCATCCCGCTGGCGGCGCAGTTCGGCAACCACGGCGTGTGGGGGGGCGTCTACCTGCTTTTCGCCTTGCGCGCCGCGGCCTTGCTGCGCCTCTATCCGCATCTCGAGCGCCGGGCGGCGCTCGGCGGCGCGCGCTGAAAGCCGGGGGGGGGACGATGCCGACCACGACCCAGGCTACCCCTGCGCGCGGCGGGGGGCACCGCTTCGCCGTCGCCGCCCTGCACGATGCGGACGGCGAGCGCGTCGGCGAACTGCAGCGCACGCTGCGGGGGCCCGATGCGCGCGCCCCCATCGGCGTCGCGGATCTGCGCGCGCTGGCGCTTCTGGCCCTCGCCTGTCCGGCCGCGGCCATCGGCGGCCGCGGCGGCGCGCAGGCCGCCGTCCGGCTGCTGGCGCGGCTCGACCGCGGCGACCGGGCGCGCGCGCGGGCGAGGTTCCGCCGGTCGCTCGCCGCGGTGGGCGACTGGCCCGAGGCGGAGTGCGACAGGCGCTTCGACCGGCACGAGGCGCAGAAGGCGCGCGAAGGCGCCGTTCTGGCCCTGGAGCTGGTCCGGCGCGCCCGGTTCGGGGTCTCGGTCGACGGTCTCGACGCCCTGCGCGCGGCGCTGGCGCAGGGGCGCGGCGCCATCCTCTGGATCGCCGACACCCTGTCCGCATCGATCCTCGTCAAGCGCGCGCTGCACGAGGCCGGTCTGCCGCTGCGCCATGTCTCGGCCCGGGCGCACGGCCTGTCGCCCAGCCGCTTCGGGCGCGCGGCGCTCAACCCGTTCGCGGTCGCGGCGGAGGACCGTTACCTCGCCGAACGCCTGCCGTTCGATGTCGGCGCCGAGGCCGACCTGCTGCGCCGCGCCCGCCGCGTTCTGGCCGACGGCGGTCTGCTGGGGATGACGATGAACAGCTACGCGGGCGCGCGGTTCTACGAGACTGGCTTCGGCCGCGCGGGGCATGTGCTGCTGTCCGCCACCATCCCGCGGCTGGCGCTCGCCAGCGGCGCGGCGCTGTTCACCGCCGTCCTCGAGGAGACCGAGCCGCTGAGCCGCTATCGGCTGCGCATCGGCGCGGACTGCGCGCAGGGGGCCGGCGCCGGCGCCGGGGCCGCCCGCCGGCGCGATCCGCTCGCCCCCGTCCGGGTCGCGCTGCGGGCGCGGGACCGGTTGCTGGCCGCCTTCCTCGAGTGTCCCGAGGCGTTCCGGCAGCCCGGCCGGACCGACATGGGCCGCGCCCTCGGCAGTCCCGTCGGTTCAGGCCGGCCTTAGATCCGGCGGCGTCGCCTCGGCCTTCAGCGCGGCGACGGCCTCCTCCAGCGCCATGACCTTCTGGCCCTGCTCGCCCAGCCGCCGCACCGCCACCGTCCGCGTCTCGACCTCCTGCCGCCCGACGGCGAGGATGGCGGGCACCAGCGCCGCGGAATGCTCGCGGACCTTGTAGTTGATCTTCTCGTTGCGGGTGTCGGCCTCGACCCGCAGCCCCGCCGCCCGCAGCGCCGCCGTCGCCTCGGCGGCGTAGGGGTCCGCGTCCGAGACGATGGTGGCCACGACCGCCTGCCGCGGCGCCAGCCACAGCGGGAAGCGCCCGGCGCAGTTCTCGATCAGGATGCCGATGAAGCGCTCGAAGCTGCCCAGGATCGCGCGGTGCAGCATCACGGGGCGCTGCTTCGAGCCGTCCTCGGCCACGTATTCCGCCCCCAGCCGCTCGGGCAGCACGAAATCGGCCTGGAAGGTGCCGCACTGCCATTCGCGCCCGATGGCGTCGGTCAGCTTGAAGTCGAGCTTCGGCCCGTAGAACGCCCCCTCGCCGGGATCGACGACGTAGGGCGCCCCCGCGGCCTTGATGGCGGCCTCGAGCGCGCCTTCCGCCTTGTCCCAGGTCGCGTCCGACCCCGCCCGCACGTCCGGGCGGGTCGAGAACTTGATGTCGAAGCGGTCGAAGCCGAGGTCGCGGTAGACCGCGCCCAGCAGCGACAGGAAGCGCCGGGTCTCGTCCTCGATCTGCGCCTCGGTGCAGAAGATGTGCGCGTCGTCCTGCGTGAATCCGCGCACGCGCATCAGGCCGTGCATGGAACCGGAGGATTCGTAGCGGTGGCAGGCCCCGAACTCCCACAGCCGCAGCGGCAGGTCGCGATAGCTTTTCAACCCCTGATTGTAGATCTGCACATGGCAGGGGCAGTTCATCGGCTTCAGCGCGTTGACGCGCTTTTCCCGCGCGTGGTCCTCGTCCACCTCGGTGATGAACATGTTCTCGCGATAGTTCTCCCAGTGGCCCGACTGCTCCCACAGCTTGCGGTCCACCACCTGCGGCGTGCGGATCTCCTGATACCCGGCCGCGGTCAGCCGCCGGCTCAGATAGGCCTCGAGCGCGCGATAGATGCTCCAGCCGCCGGGGTGCCAGAACACCATCCCCGGCGCCTCCTCCTGCAGGTGGAACAGCCGCATCTCGCGCCCGATGCGGCGGTGGTCGCGCTTGGCGGCCTCCTCCAGCATGGTCAGATGCGCCTGGAGGTCGGCCTTCGACCGGAACGCCACGCCATAGATGCGCTGGAGCTGCCTGTTGCGGCTGTCGCCGCGCCAGTAGGCCCCCGCCACGCGCATCAGCTTGAAGGCGTCGGGCGGGATCTGCCCCGTATGCGCCAGATGCGGCCCGCGGCAGAGGTCCTGCCAGTGGCCGTGCCAGTACATGCGGATCGGCTCGCCCTCGGGGATGGCGCCGACCAGCTCGACCTTGAAGGGCTCGTCCTTGGCGATGTAGTGGCGCAGCGCCCGGTCGCGGTCCCAGATTTCGGTGCGCACCGGGTCGCGCGCGGCGATGATCTGGCGCATCCGCGCCTCGATCTTCTCGAAATCGGCGTCGCTGAACGGCTCGTCGCGGTCGAAGTCGTAGTACCAGCCGTTCTCGACCACCGGGCCGATGGTGACCTTGGTCTCGGGCCAGATCTCCTGCACCGCCCGCGCCATGACATGGGCGCAGTCGTGGCGGATCAGCTCCAGCGCCTCGGCGTCCTTGCCGGTCACGATCGCGAGCCGCGCGTCGGCGAGGATCGGCTCCGACAGGTCGGTCAGCCGCCCGTCCAGCTTCGCCGCCAGCGCCGCCTTGCCCAGCGAGGGCGCGATGTCGGCGGCCACCGCCGCCGCGGTGGTGCCCGCCGGATAGGCGCGCACGGCGCCGTCGGGCAGGGTCACGGCGATCTGGCGGGCTTGGGCGGCCGCGTCGGTCATCGGGCTGTCGCTCCTCGCGGGCCGCCGGGCGGCGCGCCCGGCGGGGTCGCGGCCGTTGTGGCCAGCGCGGCGCGGGCCGTCAAGCGCGGGGCGGTGCCGGGCTTCAGTCGCGCGCCGCCGCGGCGGCGCGGGAACGGCGGGCGGCGGGCGGGGCCGGCCGCGCGGCGTCGCGCAGGGCCGCGACCGTCTCGGCGCGCGCCGCGAAGGGCGACAGCACCCCGGGCTCGGCCAGCGCCAGCGGGGCCTCGGCGTCCAGCGTCAGCACCGGCAGTTCCGACAGCAGGCCCCGGTCGTCGGCCTGCACGAACCACAGCGCCCGGCAGGGCAGGGCCACGCCGCGCTCGACCAGCGCCACGCCCCGCCCGCCCATCGCCGACAGCACCGCGGGCAGGGCGGGCGGGGCGGCGAAGGCGGTGGGCAGGGCGCCCCAGTCGGCCAGCCGGTCGGCCATCGTCTCGCGCGTGCGCGCGTCGCGGTCCACCAGCGCCACCCCGAGGCCCTCCAGCGCGCCCGGCCCCGGCGGCGGCGGCGCGGCGGCGTCGGTGTCGAGCGGCGCGGAGA
>DAIPIU010000015.1:0-50834 GCA_036770645.1 Rubrimonas sp.
GCGCGGCTGATGCGCGGCATGAACTCCATGGCGAAGGCGTCCACGCCCTTCTCGGCCAGCGCGTCGGTCAGCGCGCGGTCGCTGTAGGGTGACATGGTGGCGAAGAGCATCTGCCCCTTCTTCAGGGATTTCGCCTCGGCCTCGGTGGGGCGCAGGATCTTCAGCACCACGTCGGCATCCTTCACGCAGGCCGCGAAGGTCTTGGCGATGGTCGCGCCCGCGGCCTCGAAGGCCGCGTCGGGGATCGAGGCGTGCTCGCCCGCACCGGACTGCACGACCACATCGCAGCCGAGGCCGCGGAACTTCTTGACGGTCTCGGGGACCGCGGCCACGCGAGTTTCGTGCTCGCGCGACTCCTTCGGCACAGCGATCTTCATGCCGCTCCTCTCGGGGGTTTGGGCCGGGCGACGGGGCGCGGCGTTCAGATGCGGGTGGTCAGGAGAATCAGGATGGCGACGACGACGACGAAGCCCCAGGTCACCGCCTTGATGAAGCCGGCAAAGGTCTTCTGCTGTGCGGTGACGTCCATCTTGCCGTGGCTGTGACCGGCCATGTCTCCCCCTTTTTGTCGTTTGCGCCCCTCGCGGCGCGGACTATACGCACCCGGCTGCGCGCGGGAAGCCCGTAACGAGCCTTTTACGCCTCAAAGCGTCGGGGCGCGCCACCCCATGACGCCGCAGGCCGCCCCCGGTTCGGGCGCGCCGTCGGGAACGAAGAAGTCCGGGGCGAGCCGCCCGCCGGGCGTGACGGCGTAGGGGCCGAACTCCGTGACGCCTTCGGCCGCCAGCACGAGGTCGTCGAGCAGGAACCACCCCGAGAAATCCACCGGCCGGCGCAGCACGGCGACCGCGGCATCGGCCATGATCGCGGGGCGGCGCGCCTGCGCGGCCAGCGGCGCGCCGCCCAGCAGGTTCAGCGCCGCGGTGTCGATGACGGTGCGCGGCCAAAGGCAGTTGACGGCGATCCGCCCCGCGAACTCGGCGGCCCAGCCCAGCGTCAGCAGGCTCATGCCGTATTTCGCCAGGCTGTAGGCGGGATGGTTCGCGAACCAGCGCGACGACAGGTCGAGCGGCGGCGCGATGGTCAGCACATGCGGCACGGGCGCGCGCAGCAGCCAGGGCAGCGCGGCGCGCGTCACGGCGTAGGTTCCGCGGCTGTTGACGCCCGTCATCAGGTCGAACCGTTTCAGCGGCGTGTCGGCGGTGCCCGTCAGGCTGATGGCGGAGGCGTTGTTCACCACCGCGTCGATGCCGCCGAACGCCTCGGCCGCGCGGGCCACGGCGGCCTCGACCTGCGCCCCGTCGCGGATGTCGCAGACCAGCGGCAGGCAGTCACCGCCCGCCGCCCGCCCCGCCTCGCGCACCGCGGCCGCGGCGTCGTGGATGGTGCCGGGCAGCGTCGGGTGCGGCGCGTCGGTCTTGGCGGCGATGGCGACATTCGCGCCGGCGGCCGCGCAGGCCCCGGCGATGGCCAGCCCGATGCCCCGGCTGGCGCCGGAGACGAACACCGTGCGGCCCGCCAGCGCCCCGCTCACGGGGCCACCGCGCAATGCGCGGCCGAGGGGCCGAGCCCCGAGCCGAGCGCGGCGGGCGGCGGGGCGCGGAACGGGTCGACCGCCGGGGCGCGCAGCAGGTCGACCAGCAGCACCGCCGCGATCAGGCCCAGCGCCAGCCCGCCGACCAGCGGGCGCGGGAGGGAGGCCGGCGCGCTCATGCCGGCCGCGCCGCCGGGGCGGCGGCCGGGACCAGCAGCGCGCCCCGCGCCCTGACCCCCAGCGTCGAGCCGGCGAAGCCTGCGACCAGCCAGGCCCAGCCATGCAGGCTGCCGCTGGAGATGCCGCTGAAGAACGCCCCCACATTGCAGCCGAAGGCCATGCGCGAGCTGTAACCCAGCACCGCGCCCGCCAGCGCCACCGCGGCCCAGCTCGCCGCCGTCAGCGCCGCGGTCTGGGGCGCGGGGACGGCGCGCCAGCGCATCACCAGCCAGGCCCCGAGCACCAGCCCGATGTTGGTGACCGAGGTCACGTCGGTTAGGATGCTCTCGCGCAGCCGCTCGGCATTGGCCGGCGCAGACCAGAAGGCGGTCGCGGCCACGTCCATGCCGCCCGCCTCGGCGAGCTTCGCCCCCCAGAGGCCGAGCCCGTAGACCACCCCCCAGGGCTGGCCCGAAATCGTCAGGTTCAGCGCCGCGAGCCCCGCCACCAGCGCCGCCGCCAGCCACAGCCGCGCCGGCGGCAGGCGCCTGCCCGGCGCGGCGCGCGCCACCGCCAGCGCGCCCACCAGCGCGAGGCCCGCCAGCGTCGCCGCGAGGGCCCCCGCGGCGCCGAGCCCGTCCTGCAGCGCGACGACCGGCAGCGACCCCAGCCCCGACCACCAGCCGAGGTGCAGCGTGCCGATGAAGCTGCCGAGGATGAAGAACAGCAGCCCCACCGCGCCCACCAGATTGCCGGACCCCGCGTTCAGCAGCGTGCCCGAGCCGCAGCCCATCACGATCTGCATGCAGAAGCCGAACACGAAGGCCCCGAGCACCATGCCGACGCCCACCGGGCCATGCGCGCCGATCAGCTCGCCCGGCGCCGCCGCCAGCAGTGGCAGGATCGCGCAGGCCGCCAGCCCGACGGCGAGAAGCTGGGCGATCAGGCCGCGCGCGTCGCGGTCGGTCACGATCATGCGCCAGGGGCCGGCGAAGCCGAAGCGCAGCCCCTCCATGGTCAGGCCGAAGCACAGGCCCAGCAGCATCAGCATGCCGGCGCGCGGCCCGGCATAGGCCGCGGTCCCCAGCACCGCCGCCGCCGCCAGCGCCGCCAGCCGCAGCCGGCGCGCCGCCGTCCCGTCGGCCCCTCCGACCGAGGCAGTCACGCCAGCAGGCCCGACAGCCAGCCCGCGAACATCCGCCAGTAATGCGTCAGGCGGCCCGGCACGTTCTCCATGGGCGCGCCCGCCTGCGACCATTCGACGATGCTGGAGGAATACAGGCGCACGTCCGGCACCTCGGCGATCTCGGACAGCGCGAACCAGGCGGTCGAGGCCAGCATACCGGTGTTGCAGAAGGCGACGACGGGCTCGCCCTCCGGCAGGCCGGCCGCGGCGACGCGGGCGCGCACCGCCTCGGGCGGCAGCATCGCGGGGCCGTCGAAGAATTCGGGGAAGGGCAGGTTCATCGCGCCGGGCATGGTGCCCGGGCGGGTCGCGGCGGGATGCCGGTCGCGCCCCTCGAACTGCGACGGCAGGCGCGCGTCGACCAGCACCGGCGGGGCGCCGCCCTCCAGCAGGGCGCGCAGCTCCCCGGTCGTGGCGCGGCGGCTCTCGTCGGGGGCGGGCGTCCAGCCGGTCGCGGGCACCGGGACCGGGACGGTCGAGACCGGCAGGCCCGCCGCCGCCCAGCCGCGGAAACCGCCGTTCAGGATCGCCAGATCCTCGATCCCCAGCGATTTCAGCGACCAGTAGACGCGCGCGGCATTGCCGAAATCGGCGGCGTTCCAGCCGTCATGCACCACGACGACCGGCGTCTCGGCGGTCAGCCCCCAGCCGCGCACCGTCTCGATCACGCCCTCGAGCGGCGGGATGGCCCCGGGGTTCTCGGCCTCGCCGCGCAGGGTGGACAGCGGGGCCTCGACCGCGCCGGGCACATGGCCCTGCGCATAGCCGAAGCCCACATGCAGCACCCGCACCTCCGGGGCGCGTTCGAGGATCCCGGCGAGCTCGACCGGCGACAGCAGCTTCGACCAGCCCTCGGGGGCGGCGACGGCCGGCGCGGCGATGGCAGCCAGCAGCGCGGCGATGGCGAAGCGCATGGGGACCTCCCGATCCGAACTGGTTCGCCGGACGATACCATGCGCCCGGACCGCGGCAAATCGCGGATCGGGCGCGCGGGACGCGCGGCCCGGGGGATGCGTCAGGACGCCCGCCGCGCGGCGGCGGCCGGCATGGGCTTGACCCGCAGCCGGGTGATCTGGTTGCGGGTCCGCTCCAGCACCTCGAAGCGGAAGTCGTGGAAGCGGAACACCTGCCCGACCGTCGGGATGCTCTGCGCCTCGTGGATCACGAGGCCGGCGATGGTGTTGGCGACCTCGTCGGGCAGGCGCCAGTCGCACAGCCGGTTGAGATCGCGGATGGTCGCGGCGCCGGCGACCACGAAGGACCCGTCGGGCTCGGGCGTGACGCCCTCGGCCTCGAGGTCGTGCTCGTCGGCGATGTCGCCCACGATCTCCTCGAGGATGTCCTCGAGCGTCAGCAGGCCCTGAAGGTCGCCGTATTCGTCGACCACGAGGGCGAAATGGGTGCGGCGTTCGAGGAAGGCCCGCATCTGTTCGTCCAGCGGCGTGGTGTCGGGCACGAACCACGGCTCCATCGCCACCTCGAGCACGTCGAAGCGCTTCAGCGCCTCGGGCCCGCCGCCCTCCTGGCGCATCAGCCGGTCCACGGCGCGCAGCAGGTCCTTGGCGTGGATCACGCCGATGATGTTCTCGGGCTGGCCGCGCCAGACGGGGATGCGGGTGTGGGCGCTGTCGAGGCAGTAGGAGATGATCTTCTCGGGGTCCTCGTCGGCCGAGATGGAGGCGATGTGGCGGCGGTGGCGCATCACCTCCGCCACCTCGCGGTGGCGCAGGTCGAGCGCGGCCAGCAACCGGTCGCGGTCGTCCTTGGCCACGCCGCCCTCGGAATGGCTGAGGTCGATGGCCCCGCGCAGCACCTCGTGCCCCGCCAGCAGGCGCGCGTCCGGATCCGCCCGCACGCCGAAGGCCCGCAGCATCAGCCGCACGATGGCGCGGACCACGGCCACGACCGGCGCGAACACGCGCACCAGCACGGCGATGATCGGCGCCACGCGCACGGCCATGCGTTCCGGATTGGTGATGGCGTAGGTCTTGGGCATCACCTCGGAGAAGATCAGCACGAGCACCGTCATCGCCAGCGTCGCCCAGGCCACGCCGCTTTCGCCGAACCAGACGGTGAACAGCGCGGTCGCCAGCGACGCCGCGAGGATGTTGACGAGGTTGTTGCCCAGCAGCAGCGCGCCCAGCAGCCGCTCGCCGTCCTCGCCCAGCCGCAGGGCAGTGCGCGCGCCGGCCGAGCCCTGCTCGGCCATGCGGTGCATCGCGGCGCGCGACATCGCGGTCAGCGCCGTCTCGGACCCCGAGAAGAAGCCCGAGAGCAGCAGGCACAGCAGCACCGCCGCCACCGCCGCCCATGTGCCGTCGGGCGCGGGCAGCGCCGCCCAGAGCGCGCCGAAGCCGGTCGCGGCGTCTTCCATCGCATCCCCCTGCCTTCGCTGCGGCGGATCTAGCGCGTTCCGCGCCCCGCGGGCAATTCGGCCAGCGGATGGCGGGCCACCAGCGCCTTCAGCCTTTCGTCGAGCACATGGGCGTAAATCTCGGTGGTCGAGACGTCGGCATGGCCCAGAAGCTCCTGGATGGCGCGCAGATCGGCCCCGTTCGCGAGCAGATGCGTCGCGAAGGCGTGCCGGATGACATGCGGCGAGACCGTGGCGGGGTCGAGCCCCGCCGCGGCCGCCAGATCGCGCAGCATCGCGAAGAACCCGGCGCGCGTCAGGTGCCCCTGCGCCGCGCGCGAGGGGAACAGGAAGGGCGAGGGCTTCGCCCCGCGCGGGCGGGCCGCCTCGGCCGCGTCGCGCGCCGCCAGCCAGTCGGCCAGCGCGCGCCGGGCGGGCGGCGTCAGCGGGGCCAGCCGCTCGCGCCCGCCCTTGCCGCGCACGAGGATGGCCTCCGGGTCGCCCCGCGCCGCGGCGACGGGCAGGCCGACGAGTTCGGACACGCGCATGCCGGTGGCGTAGGCGAGCTCGAGCAGGCAGCGCGCGCGCAGCCGGGCCTCGCCCGCGGCGTGGGTCTCGACCGCGGCGAACAGGCGGTCCACCGCCGCGACGTCGAGCGTGCGCGGCAGGGGCCGCGCGCGGCGCGGGCCGGTCAGGCGGGCGGCGGGGTCGTCCGCGCGCCAGCCTTCCTCCCACAGGAACCGGAAGAAGCCGCGCGCCGCCGACAGCCGCCGCGCGCGGGTGGCGGGGGCCAGCCCCTGCGCGTCGAGCGCCACCAGCCAGGCGTCGAGATCGCCGCGCTGCGCGCCCGCCCAGCCGCGCCCCCGGGCGGCGAGGAAACCCGCGAGGTCGGCGAGGTCGCGCGCATAGGCGGCCAGCGTGTTGCGGGCCGCCGCGCGGTCGGCGGCGATGGCGTCGAGGAAGGCCGCCACCCATGTGTCGCCCGCGGCGTCCGGCCCGGCACCCACGGTCCGGCTCAGCGCAGCGCCGCGGGCGGCGCCTCGATCTCGATGGTCCGCGTCGGCGGCGGCAGCTCGGCCACCAGCGCATAGACCGCGCCCCCGGCCGCCGCGAGCAGCGCCAGCACAACGAGATATCTGAGGATGCGTCCCATCGGCCGCCGCTCCGCCGTCTTTTCCTGCGCGCGCCCCGCGTGTACACCGCCCGGCGGCCGGTCGAAAGCCCGGCAGGCGCCGGGATGGGGGTTTTCGCGGTGGAGGATTGCGGGCAGGCCCTGCGACGGACGGTGGCGCTCGTGGGCCTGATGGGCGCGGGCAAGACCAGCGTGGGCCGCCGGCTGGCCGAGGCGACCGGCGCTCCGTTCCGCGACAGCGACGAGGAGATCGCCGCGGCCGCGGGCATGGACATCCCCGAGATCTTCGCCCAGCTCGGCGAGGCCGCCTTCCGCGAGGGCGAGCGCAAGGTCATCGCGCGCCTTCTGGAGGGGCCGCCCCATGTGCTGGCGACGGGCGGCGGCGCCTTCATGAACGCCGAGACGCGCGCCCTGATGCGCCGGGGCGCCGTGACCGTCTGGATCCGCGCCGATCTCGACACGCTGGTCGAGCGCACGTCGCGCCGCAACGACCGCCCGCTGCTGCGGGCCGGCGACCCGCGCGCGATCCTCGCGCGGCTGATGGCCGAGCGGCACCCGGTCTATGCCGAGGCCGATCTGGCGATCGAGAGCGCGGCCGGAGGGCTGCACGAGACGGTGGTGGCCGACATCCTGTCCGCGCTGGCCGCGCGCGGCGCGCTGGAGGCGCGCCGCGATGAGCCCTGAGCGCGAGACGGTGCGGGTGGGCCTCGGCGCCCGGTCCTACGACATCCGCATCGGCCCCGGCCTGCTGGCGGAAGCCGGCGCGCTGATCGCGCCCTTCTGCCCGCGCCGCCGCGTCGCGGTGGTGACCGACGCGACGGTGGACGCGCTGCACGGGCCGGCGCTGCGCGCGGGCCTCGCCGCCGGCGGGATCGGGGCGGAGACGCTGGCGCTGCCGCCGGGCGAGGGCAGCAAGTCCATGGAGACGCTGGGCCGCGTGGTGTCGTGGCTGCTCGACCTGCGCATGGGCCGCGACGATCTGGTCGTCGCCTTCGGCGGCGGGGTGATCGGCGACCTTGCGGGCTTCGCCGCGGCGGTGACCAAGCGCGGGCTCGAGTTCGCCCAGATCCCCACGACGATGCTGGCGCAGGTGGACAGTTCGGTGGGCGGCAAGACCGGGGTGAATGCGCCGCAGGGCAAGAACCTGATCGGGGCCTTCCACCAGCCCCGCCTCGTGCTGGCCGACACCGACACGCTGGACACGCTGTCGGCGCGCGAGTTCCTCGCGGGCTATGGCGAGGTCGCGAAATACGGCCTGCTGGGCGACGCGGCCTTCTTCGCATGGCTCGAGGCCGCGGCCCCCGCCATGGCCGCGGGCGACCGCGGGGCGCGGATCCGCGCCATCCGCCGGTCCTGCGAGATGAAGGCGGAGATCGTGGCGCGCGACGAGTTCGAGACCGGAGACCGGGCGCTGCTCAACCTCGGGCACACATTCGGCCATGCGCTGGAGACCGCGACCGGCTATGGCGACCGGCTGCTGCACGGCGAGGGCGTCGCCATCGGCATGGCGCTGGCCTTCGAGGCGTCGATGCGGCTGGGCCTGTGCCCCCAGGAGGCCCCGAGCCGGGTGCGCGCGCACCTGTCCGCGATGGGGATGCGCGCGACGCTGGCCGACATCCCCGGACCGTTGCCGGACGCTGACGCGCTGATGGCGCTGATGGCCAACGACAAGAAGGCGCGCGACGGGCGCATCGCCTTCGTGCTGGCCGACGACATCGGGCGGGCGCGGGTGGTGCGGGATGCCGATCCGTCGGCGATCCGCGGCGTGCTGGCGGACGCGCTCGCGGCGCGATGAGGGGGCGACGCCGAGGCCGCCCCCGGAGGCTCACATCGCGGTGGCGAGTTCCGACACCGCGTCCCCGTAGCGGGTTTCCAGCCGCTTCTTCATCTTGCGCAGCGCCTGCGCCTCGAGCTGGCGCACCCGCTCCTTAGACAGCCCGAGCTTGCCGCCCAGGCTTTCGAGGGTCTCGGGCTCGTCCGCCAGCTTGCGCGCGGCGATGATCATCTTCTCGCGGTCGGTCAGCGAACCCAGCGCATCGATCAGCCATTTGCGCGCGGTCAGCAGGTCGCTGTCGCGCGACACGGCCTCCTCCGGCTTCGGGCCGTCGTCCTCGAGGGTCTCGACCCATTCCCGGCCCTCGTCGCCGGCCTGCTGGGCGTTCAGCGAGAAGTCGGAGCCCGCGAGCCGCGCCTCCATCATCTCGACATCGCGCAGCGGGCAGCCAAGTTCCTCGGCGATCTCGCGCCGGATCTCGGATGTCATGCCGCCGCCGCCGGTCTCGACGCCCTTCTCGCGCTCGATCTTGGCGCGGACGCGGCGCATGTTGAAGAACAGGGATTTCTGGGAACTGGTCGAGCCGGTGCGCACCAGCGACCAGTTGCGCATCACGTAATCCTGGATCGAGGCCTTGATCCACCACACCGCATAGGTGCTGAAGCGCACGCCGCGGTCCGGGTCGAACTTGGACGCCGCCTTCATCAGGCCGACGCCGGCCTCCTGGATGAGGTCGTTCATCGATGCGCCGTAGCGGCGGTATTTCGCCGCCATCGAGATCGCGAGGCGCATGTAGGCGGTCACCAGCCGGTGCAGCGCCGCCTCGTCGCCATGGTCGCGCCACGCGCGCGCGAGCGCGAGCTCGGTCTCGGCGTCGAGAAGTTCCGCGGACATGGCCCGGTGCGCCACCGATCCCGCCGTGCGCGTCATGCCGTTCGTCATCCGAGCCCCATTTCCCTGTTGCGTGACGGCCGTTCGGCTGTTCTGAGCATCATTACGCCCTACGACCTTAGTCGGATCACGCGATGCCTTTGGAAACAGTCTGTTCATCGCCCTCTCGCTGGGGCCGCGCCCTGGTGCTGGGGGGCGCGCGGTCGGGGAAAAGCGCGCTTGCCGAGGGGCTTGCCCGCGAAACCGGGCTTCGCAGGGTGTATCTGGCGACCGCTCAGGCCTTCGACGCCGAAATGGCGGCGCGCATCGCGCGGCATCGCGCCGACCGCGGAGAGGGCTGGGAGACGGTCGAGGCCCCGCTGGCGCTTGCCGCGGCGCTGGCGGCCGCCGACCGGCCGGGGACCGTGGTCCTTGTCGATTGCCTGACGCTGTGGCTTTCGAACGTCATGCTCGACGGCCGCGACGCCGAGGCCGAGGCGACCGGCCTGCTGGTGGCGCTGGACGGCATGGCGGCGCCGGTGGCGCTGGTGTCGAACGAGGTCGGCCTCGGGATCGTGCCCGACACGCCGCTCGGGCGCGCATTCCGCGACGCGCAGGGACGGCTGAACCAGCGCGTCGCGGCGCTGTGCGATGCGGTCGCGTTCTGCGCCGCGGGCCTGCCGCTGTGGCTGAAGCGCCCATGAGCCCCCTGTCGACGGCCCTGGGCCGATGACGCTGCGCCTGTGGCTGGTGCGCCATGCGCCGACGGCGGCGCGGGGGCTGGCGGGCTGGACCGACACGGTCCCCGACCTGTCGGATGCGGCGGCGCTGGATGCGCTGGCGGCGGGGCTGCCCCCATCCCCGGTGGTCAGTTCCGACCTGCTGCGCGCCAGCGCGACGGCCGACCGGATCGCGGGCGCGCGGCCCCGGCTGCCGCACGACCCGGGCCTGCGCGAGACGCATTTCGGCGCCTGGGAGGGGGCCGATCCGGCGGCGGTCGACGCCGCGGACCCGGCCCGCGCCCGCGCCTTCTGGGACGGGGCCGCGGCGCCGCCGGGCGGCGAATCCTTCGCTCAGATGGCGGCGCGGGCCTGCGCCGCGCTCGACCGGCTGGGCGAGGGGCGCGCGGGCGACCTGGTGGTGGTCGCGCACATGGGGCCGATCCTCGCGGCGCTGGCGCGGGCCGCCGATCTCGCCCCGGCCCGGGCGCTGGCCTTCCGCATCGCGCCGCTGTCGCTGACCCGCCTCGACCGCCTGCCCGGCGGCCTCTGGCGCATCGAGGGGGTGAACCTGCGCGGCCCCTGACGGGCCAAGCCCGGCCGCCGCGCCTCAGGCCGGGCGCGCGCCCCCGATCAGCCGCGCCGCCAGCGCCGGGACCTCGGACAGCGCGTCGACGAGGCCCTCGGGGGCGAGGCTCTCGACCGGTTCGAGCGCATAGCCGAAGCGGCACAGGATGCAGGGCGCGCCCGCCGCGCGCGCGGTGTCGCGGTCGGTGCGCGTGTCGCCGATCAGCACGGCGCGCGCCGGGTCGCCGGCCAGCCTGCGCACCGTCTCGCGCAGCGGCGCGGGATCGGGCTTTCGCACCGGCAGCGTGTCCGCGCCGACCAGCGCGCCGAAGCGGCCCGCGACGCCCAGCGCATCGAGCAGCAGGCGCGCGAGGCGCTCGGGCTTGTTGGTGCACACGCCCAGCCGCCAGCCCCCGGCCTCGAGCGCGTCGAGACAGGCCTCGGCCCCGGGGAACAGCCGCGTGCGCGCCGCGATCCCGCGCTCGTAGACGGCGAGGAACGGGGCGACCTGCGCCTCGACGGAGGCGGGGTCGGGCGCAAGGCCCGCGCGAGCCCGCGCCGCAGCCAGCAGGGCCCGCCCGCCCTGCCCCGCCACGGTTCGGTCCCGCTGCGGGTCCAGCGCCCCCCAGCCCGCCGCCGCGGCGGTCGCGTTCGCCGCCGCGATCAGGTCGCCGGCCGTGTCGGCCAGCGTGCCGTCCAGATCGAACACCGCCGTCTTCATGCCCGCCCCTGCGCACGGCGCGCCGCCCGCCCCTCGGGCGCGCGCGGCCGCGCGCCGTCCCGCGCATCGCGCTGCCGCGCGCCGTCTCGCAAATCGCGCGGCGCTCGGCTAGGGTTTTCGCCAAGCGGCCGTCCGTCGAAGCCGCGCGCCCCGACCGCAACGAACGAGAGCGACCGCGATGCGAATTCTGGCCATCGGCGCCCTGTGCCTTCTTGCCGCCTGCGGCGGCTCGAAACGCACGCTGGCGCCCGCCGGCGACCCTTTCGCCGCAACCCGCGACGACAGCTGCTACACCGTCGATCTTTTCACGAAGGTCTCGATCCAGCCGCCCCGCGACGGCGTGCCCGAGCAGTGGCGCGCATTCTCGGGACGCTGGGGCGGCGGCAAATGGGCCGGCGAATGGTGCCACGATCTCTACGTCGTCGACATCGCGGCGAACGGGCGCGTGACGGTGATCGAGACCCATGCCCCGCTCGCGGCATGGGGACGGCCGGCGACCGCCTTCCGCCGCACGGCGCAGATCGGCCCCGACGGGCGCCTCCGCCTCGCCTATGGCCGCGTCGCGGTGGAGTACTGGCTGGAGAACGGCCTGCTGAAGGGGCTGCGCGACGAGGGCACCGGCGACATGCGCATCGCCATGGTCCGGCGGAGCTGAGCCCCGTCAGCCGCCCTCGAGCGCGCGGCGGCGCAGCTCGCGCCGCATGAGCTTGCCGGTCGTCGTGGTCGGCAGGCTGTCGGCGAACCGCAGCGCCCGCGGCGCGTGGATGGGTCCCAGCCGCGCGCGGACATGCGCGATCAGCGCCTCGGCCAGCGCCGGATCGGGGACGCACCCCGCCTGAAGCGTCACGAAGGCGGTCACGGCTTCGGTGCGCACCGGATCGGGAAGGCCGACCACGGCGGCCAGAGACACCGCCGGATGCGCCGCGAGGCAGTCCTCGATCTCGGTCGGCCCGATGCGATAGCCCGACGAGGTGATCACGTCGTCGGTGCGCGCCGAGAAATGCACGTAGCCGTCGGAGTCGATGCGCGCCTCGTCGCCGGTGCGCATCCAGTCGCCGGCGAACTTCTCGGCGGTGCGCCCGGGCTTGTTCCAGTAGCGCAGGAACATCGCCGCGCCGCCCCGGCGCACCGCCAGTTCGCCCGCCTCGCCCGCGGGCAGGGGGTTCCCGTCGCCGTCGAGCGCTGCGATGTCGTAGCCGGGCACGGCGCGGCCCATCGAGCCCGGGCGCACCGGGAACAGGGCGGCGTTGTTGGCCAGCACCATGTTGCATTCGGTCTGGCCGTAGAATTCGTGGATGGTCAGGCCCAGCGCCTCGCGCCCCCAGTCCAGCGTCTCGGCCCCCAGCGCCTCGCCCCCCGAGCCCAGCGTGCGCAGGCCGGCGGTCCAGCGGCCGGGCTCCGGCACGGCGCGCATCAGGCGCAGCGCGGTCGGCGGCAGGAACACGTTGGCCACGCGCTCCTCCGCGATCAGGCGCAGGGCGCGCTCGGGGTCGAAACGCTCCATGCGGTGCGACAGCAGCGGCGCGCCCCAGGCCAGCGCCGGCATCATCACGTTGCACAGGCCGCCCATCCAGGCCCAGTCCGCGGGCGTCCAGAACCTGTCGCCGGGCGCGGGGGCGAAGTCGTGGACGATCCGAACCCCCGGCAGGTGGCCGGTCAGCACGCGGTGCGCGTGCAGCGCGCCCTTGGGCGCGCCGGTGGTGCCGGAGGTGTAGGACAGCAGCGCGGGGTCCTCGGGCCCGGTCGCGGCGCAGGCCTGCCCCTCGGACGCGCGCGCCAGCGTCTCCGCCAGACCCGCCGCGCCCGGCCGCGGCCCCTCGGCGCACAGGATCAGGCGCAGCGACGGCGGCGCGCCGCGGTCCAGCACCTTCGGCAGCGTCGCGGCATCGGTGACCAGCGCCGCCGCCTCCATGTCGGACAGGCGCAGCGCCAGCGCCTCCTCGCCGAACAGCACCGACAGCGGGGCCGACACCGCCCCCAGCCGCCATGCCGCGAGATGCGCGAGCAGCGCCTCGGGCCCCTGCGCGAGCAGCACCGCCACCCGGTCGCCGCGCGTGACGCCCGCGGCCGACAGCGCATTGGCGAGCCGCCCCGACGCGCGCCACAGCGCCCGGTGCGTCCACGCCGCGCGGCTGCCGTCGGCGGCGATGTGGGTCAGCGCCGTGCGGTCCGGCGTGGCGGCGGCCCGGCGGCCGCACAGCGCCATGGCGATGTTGAGATGCCGGGGCGCGGGCCAGCGGAAGCCGGCGCGCATCGCCTCCCAGCCCAGGCCCGGGGCGATGGCCGACAGCCCGGCCTCGGCGCGGCGCGGGTCGCGCAGGCCCGGAGCGGACGCGGGTGCAGCGGACATGGCGGCGGTTCCTCGGGCGGGGACGGTCGGGCGGGAGCGGGCCGTCGAACACCCCCCCTTGTCAAGCACCGCGCGGGCGTCTAAACGCCGTCCCGGTCAGCGCCCGTAGCTCAGCTGGATAGAGCATCAGACTACGAATCTGAGGGTCGGACGTTCGAATCGTTCCGGGCGCGCCAATCAAACCCGCCGATCATCCGGCCTGTGTCGGCCCGTGCCGGCGGCCATGACCGTTTGGTCTGGTTGCCCGCCGCGGCGGATCGGGCTCTCGCAGGGTCGCCGCAGGCGTCGGGACCGACCCGCACCGAGCGCCGCCGCCCGCCCCGGTCGGGACGGGCGGCGGCTTCGCGTCAGAGCGCGACCTCGTGCGCCTTGAACGAGATCGTCCGCGTCTGGTCGGTCGCGTCGGCGATCTTGCGGACATCGCCCCAGCAATGCTTGTAGTTGGGCAGGACGAGTTCGTTCACGCCCGCGCCCACGACATTGCCCTGGCTGCCGGCGGGCGAGCCGAACACCATCGCCACGGTGTTCCGCTTCAGAGTCGGCATCGGATAGGCCATGCCCTGCGTCACGCCATTGTCGTTGACGATCTCGAGCAGGTCGCCGGGGGCGAGGCCCAGCTCCACCATGTCGTCGGGGTGCATCTCGACGAAGGGGTGGGGATAGCGGTCCTGCACGAAGTCGTTCTTCTGGTCGAGGAACTGGTTCTGCCAGAAGATGTTGGCCCGGACGTTGTTGATCCAGAACCGGTGCGCCGCCTGCTCGCGCGCCTTGCCCGGCGCCTGCCAGCCGCGCCAGCCCGCCGCGCAGAACAGCGCCTTGCCGTCCTCGCGGCCGTGCCGGTCGAAGCGCCCGTCGGCGTAGAGCCGCGCGGTGCCCACGAGCTTGCCGTCGGCGAAGCCCGTCACCGGTTCCTGGACGCCGTTGTTGCCCATGGCGCGCAGGCGCTCGTAGGTCACCTCCGGGTTGCCGCGGTGGAAGCCGTCCATGAAGGCGTCTTCCTCGGTCGCCCAGTCATAGCCCCTGAACCGGTCGGCGTAGGCGTCGTTGCCCATGGCCCGCAGCACGCGCTCCATGTGCTGCGCCATGCCCGCCGCGATCAGGCAGTCGGGGCGGGAGTTGCCGAACGGGTCCATGTAGCGTTCCGACAGCCGCAGCCGCCGCTCGCCGTTCATCGAGGTGAGGTTCATCTCGCTGGCTTCGCAGGCCGGCAGGATGACGTGGGCGTTCTGGCCGATCTGGCTGTGGATGATGTCCACGTCCACCACGAACAGCCCGCCGGCGTTGATCGCCGAGACGATGGCGTCGACCACCTGCTCGCGCGTGCCGCCGGCGGCGGCGTCGATGGCGTCCTTCACCATGTCCGACCGGCGCTTGTGCACGCGCTTGAACTCGCTGGCGTTCAGCGTGGTCTTGTGGTGGTCGCAGGCCCAGATGTGGTGCACGCCGCCGAGGCCGCGGATCAGGAACTGGTCGACATATTCGGCGGGGCGACCGACATGGCTTTCGTCGGGGCGATAGTACCCCTCCTGGTGCCCGCCGAGCCGGCACACCCCGCCGCCCTCGCGCCCGACATTGCCGGTGGCCAGCGCGATGTTCACGATGGCGCCGACGGTGCGGTAGTTGTCGTTGCCCCAGATGATGCCCTTCTCGTAGGCGGTTGCGCATCTGCGGCGCGCGCCGTCCGGCTTGGGCTCGGCGATCCAGGCGGCCGCCTTCGCGATGTCGGCCGCGTCCACGCCGCAGATGGCGGCCGCCTCGTCGAGCGACATGCGGCAGGCCTGCATGGCGTGCGAGAGGCTGCCCAGCGAGGCGGGGTGCGACGCGTCCTCGCCCACCGCCACGCCATCCGCGAAGGTCGAGGCTGCGATGAACTCGGCGTCGGTCCAGCCCCGGTCGACGATCTCGGTGAGGATGGCGTTGCACAGCGCCATGTCCGTGCCCTCGGCGATCGCCAGATGCAGCACGTTCTCCCTGCCCACGAACTGTTCGGACGACGCCACGGTCAAGGTGCGGCGCGGATCGACCACCACCATGCGCGCGCCGTTCTGCAACCCCTTGACCATGTGGTTGAGGTAGAGGTTGGTCTGCGTCTCCATGCTGTTGGCCCCGAGCATGAAGATCGTGTCCGTCAGCTGGTAGTCGACATAGGAATTGTTGAGCTCGCCCACGCCCATGTCGCGCGTCGAATGCACCTCGGAATTGTAGGCTGGGCGGTTGTGGATGCGGCAGTTCTTCACCTTCATGCTCTGGAAGTAGAGCTTGCCGGTGCCCCAGGTGTTCTCGTAGCCGCCGGCCGAGCCGCCATGGTCGAACATCGAGACGACCAGATCGTCCTCCGATCCTTCGGTCACCACCCGCGCGGTGACCCGCGCCACGAGGTCCAGCGCGTCGTCCCAGGCGGTCGGCTGCCAGACGCCGTTGCGCCAGACCAGCGGATCGGTCAGCCGCTGCGCCTGGGTGTTGGTGACCCGCGAGGGACGGTTCTCGGCCATGCGCGCGCCGCGGATCGAGCCGAGCCCGCCATTGACCACGCAGGCATTGTCCGGCTTGACCACCACATGCACGTCGCGGCCGTTCTGGCGGACGATGTTGTACATCGACGGCGCATACCAGGCCTCGGTCTCCAGCGCCTGCTGCCGGGAGAGGTCGACGCCGAACCTGTTCTCGGACGGCGCGGTGCCGCCCTGCCGGTTCATCGGCCAAGTGTAGGCCTTGTAGCCGCAGCCGACGATGCAGTAATGGCAGGTGACGTTGAATTCCTCGGCGTCCGCGGGAATGA
This sequence comes from Rubrimonas sp., assembly GCA_036770645.1. Lineage (GTDB taxonomy): Bacteria > Pseudomonadota > Alphaproteobacteria > Rhodobacterales > Rhodobacteraceae > Rubrimonas. The sequence goes on from DAIPIU010000015.1 coordinate 16,145, forward strand.
TCGGCAGCCGGTCGACTTGTCTCTTGAAAGCCATGGTCTTGTCCTCCCTCAGAGCACGTTGGACAGGCGGCCGTAGATGAGCTCGTCCACGCCTTCGGCATGGATGTCGCCCTGCTCGTCCACCCGCAGCGCGAACTGCGGAAGGTTCTGCGTCGCGTGACCCCAGATCTGCTGCCCGCCCGCCTCGCAGTCGAAGCGCGAATGGTGGCCGGGGCAGTTGAGGGTCTTGTCGGCCCCGCTGTAGCCGAGCAGCCAGCCCTTGTGCGGGCAGAGCACCGAGAAGGCGACCACGTCGCCGTCCGGCCCCGCGCCGCCCTGCACGGGCGCGCCAAGCTTAAGCAGCACGCCGGGGCTGTCGGCATCGGGATAGGCGATCTCGAACGGCTCGTTGACCGCGAGATCCGAAAGGTTGGCGAGGCGCGCCGTCGGATAGGCCACCCGCGCCAGCGGCGTGGCGGCCTGCGCCTGCGCGCCGACCGTGGCGGCGGCGGCGGCACCGACCGCGGCGACCCCGCTGCCGCGCAGAAACTGTCGCCGACCGGCGTCGACGAGACGATCGCATTTCATGGGCTTGCTCCTCCCGGGCTTGCTTGGTTTTTAAGCAAGGCTATCGCCTGCCGGGCGGAGCTTCGACAGCGTCGGCGCTGTTGCTGCGCCGCGGGAAGGGCATCTGGCTGCGTTGCTTTTCGCGACGTTCGGAAATCCGAACGGAAAACCGGCGGTCAGAGTCCGAATTTCTGCATCTTCTCCCACAGCGTGGTGCGCGACACCCGCAGCAGCCTCGCCGCCTCGGCGACCTGTCCGCCGGTGCGCTCGAGCGCGGCGAGGATCTGGACGCGTTCGGCGGCGTCGCGCGCCTCGCCGAGCGACCGGAAGCCGTCGGCCGCCGCGCGCTCCGGGAACAGGTCGGCGGGGCGCAGGCGGTCGCCCGCGGCCGTCTCGACCGCGCGCGCCATCCGCGCCCGCAACTCGCGCCCGCCGCCCGGCCAGTCATGGGCGCGCACGGCGGCCTCGGCCAGCGTGGTGATGCCGGAAAGCGGCGCGGCGCGGCGGGCGTTCAGCCCCTCGAACAGCCGTCGCATCAGCCAGACCGCATCGTCGGGACGGGCGCCGAGCGGGGGGATCGCGATCTCCCGCGCGGCCATCAGGTAGAACAGGTCGGCGCGGAAGCCGCCGGAGGCCAGCCGATCGTCGATCCGCGGGCCGCAGCCGGCGATCAGCCGCCAGGGCGGACCCGCGCGCAGCTGCGCCAGCAGCGCCGCCTGCGCGCCCGGCGCGAGCCGGCCGGCGGCCGGCAGGAACAGCACGCCGTCGCGGGCCTCGACGCCCAGCGCGGCGATGTCGGGCGCGCTGTCGCGGGCGCCGCAGTCGACGCGCACGAAAGGCGCCGCGCAACGGTCCGACCGGGCGTGGATCCACCGCGCCAGCGCCTGCTTTCCCGCGCCGCGCGGACCGCGCAGCAGCACGGGCGCGTCGTCCCGCGCCGCCCGCGCGGCCCGCGCCTCCGCGTCCCGGGCGGCGCGCGAGACGCCGAGCACCGGCGCCGCGGGATCGGCGCGCGGATCAGCCGGTGGCATCAGGCGGGCGAGGCGTTCCAGGAAAACGTCCATGTCGAAGGGCTTGGCGAGATAGTCCGACGCGCCGGCCCGCATCAGGCGCACCGCCTGCTCGACCCCCGCCGCCGCCGTGATGAACAGGAAGGGCGGCGGCGTCATGGACCGGCTGAGTTCCGCGAAGATCGCCTCGCCGGTGCCGTCGCGCAGGCGGATGTCGCAGACGACCGCATCCACCGGCGCGCTCGGCGTGCGCACGGCGTGCAGCCCGGGCAGCATCTGGCGCCGCCAGACGACATCGGCCCCCTCCAGCGCGAGGCGCTGGGCGAGCGAGGCCCCCATGATGTCGTCGTCCTCGATCAGCACGATGCGGCGGCCGAACAGGGTCATGGCGCCGCCCCGTTCGCCGGGACGATCACCGCGATGACGGTGTCGCCCCCCTCCCGCGCATGGACGATGCCGCCGCCGAGCGCCAGCGCCAGCTCCCGCACCACCCGCAGCCCCAGCCCGCCCCCCGGCGGGATCGGCCCCGCGCCGGTCAGCCGCGCGAGGGCGGAGGCGTCGAGCCCGGGCCCGTCGTCGCGCACGGCGAGACGCAGCGCGCCGTCGGCGCCGTCGACGTCGAGCGCCAGGCGGCCGCCGCGCCCGGCGGCGGCGGACGCGTTCAGCAGCAGGTTCAGCGCGATCTGGCGCATCCGCGCCGCGGGCCAGCGCGCCAGCGTCGCGGCGTCCGCGTTCACGCGCCAGTCGAGGCGCTGGCCGAGCCGGGCGGCCTCGGGCGCGATCAGCAGGCGCAGGTCGTCGAGATCGTCCGGGGTCATCGGCGCGGCGGCGTCGTCCAGCCGATGATGGTCGAGCGCGGCGCGCGCCACCTCGCGCAGGCGCCTCAGCCCGCGTTCGACGAGGCCCGCCGAGGCGCGGACGACATCAGGGCGGTCAGGGTAGCGGCGCAGCGTGTCGGCGGCGTTGAGCAGGCCCCCGAGCGGGTTGTTGATCTCGTGCGCCAGCGAGGAGGCGAGGCGGCCTAGGCTCACGAAGCGCTCGCGCTCGGCGAGGCGCCGCTCGATCTCGGCGCGCGCCTCGACCGCGCCCGCCATGCCGTTGTAGATGCGGAACAGCCGCGCCACCTCGTGGTCGCCGCGGGGGATGTCGCGCTCGGGGATCGGCGCCGGCGCGCCGCCGGCGTCCATGCGCTCCGCCAGCACCGCGAGCGGCCGCAGCGCGCGGCGCATCAGCAGCCAGCTCGCCAGCGACAGGACCAGCGTGGCGACGCCGTTGCCCGCGACCAGCCACAGCGTCGCGCGCCGCCGTTCCGCGAGAAGGTCGCCGACATCGAGTTCGGTCAGGATCGCGCCGACGGTCCGGCCCTGGTGCACGAGGGGCGCCAGCACGCGCAGCCTTGTGGCCGCATCCGGGATCGCCAGCCTGTCGATGGCCTGCGCGCCGGACGCGACCGCATCGAGCGGCGTGTCGACCGGCGCGCGCCGCGGGTCGGATGCCGCGACGACCCGCCCGGCGGCGTCGGCCGCGACCGTGAGCGCGAGCCGCCCCGCCCCCGCCGCCGTCGCGCGCTCGAGCGTGTCGAACGCCTCCCACACGTCGCGGCGCAGCACGGCGGGGCCCAGCGCGATCGACAGGCCCTCGACATGCAGCCGCACCAGTTCCCTCAGCCGGTCCTCCTGGAGCCGGGCCTGCGCGACCAGCACGAGCCAGGACGCGGCGAGCCCCACCATCGCCGCCATCACCGCCGCCAGCAGCGGCGCGCGCGCGACCAGCGGCAGGCGGCGGGCGAGCCGGCCGATCATCGCAGCCCGGCCGCGTCGCGCATGCGCGCGGCGATCCCGTCGAACAGCCGCCGCGTCGCCGGAACCATGCCGTCGAGCCTGAGCAGCGCCAGCGCCGCGCGCCCGGCCGGCGTGTCCGCCAGCCCCAGCAGCGCCCGCCGGAAGGCGGCGAGACCGGCGCTGTCCGCCCGGTCGGCGCGCGCGGCGAAGGGCGGAAAGCCCAGCGGCTCGGACCGCGACACCACCCGCGTGCGCGCCGTCAGCCGCGGCTCCGCCTCCGCCAGCGCCTCCCAGACATAGCCGTCCACGCTGCCCGAGCGGGTCAGGCCGCTGGCGACCGCGCGGACGACGTTCCTGTGGCCCCAGGCGAAGATGGTGCGCGAGAAGAACCTCTCGGGCCGCGCGCCCATCCGCGCGAGATCGGACGCCGTGACCAGCCATCCCGAATTGCTGTCGGGGTCGGAGAAGGCGTGGGCTCCGCCTTCCAGGTCCGCGAGGGTCTCCGCCGGATCGTCGGGCGCCGCGATCAGGTAGGACCGGTAGAGCGGCGCGCCCTGCCAGACCGGCGCGGCCAGCAACGCGAGCGTCGCCTCGTGCTGGAGGTAGGGGAAGCCGCACAGCCACGCCGCATCCACCGATCCTTCCAGCAGCAGGCCCGTCACCTCCCGGTAGCTGCGGCGCTGCTCGAACGCGACGGGCGCCTGCATGCTCTGGGCGAGCGCGGCGCGCAGGCTCTCGATCACCGCGGCGTCGTTGTCGAGGAACACCGGCGTCAGTCCCAGCCGGAACGCGCCCGCGCCGCGGGCGGCGCCGGCCGAGACCGCCGCCGCACCCGCCAGCACCGCGCGCCGCGTCGGTTCCATCGCCGCCTCCCCGCGGGGAGACGCTAGCGCGGGGGAGGAGCCGTCCGCAATCGATCCGGGGCGCGGGCGGCTGCGACGGACGGGCGATCCCATCCCGTCCGCCGGCGCAGAGCGGCCCCACGGCGCCGGCACGGCGCCGCACGCCGCGATCCCGCGCGCTGCCGGCGGACGCCGACCGCGGCTGCGCGCGAGCCGCCGCCGCGCTATCCCGCCAGCAACGCCTCCGCGGCCGCGATGGCCTCCGGCGCGCGCGCCGGATCCGTGGCCCCGCCCTGCGCCATGTCGGGGCGCCCGCCCCCGCCCTGCCCGCCCATGGCCTCGGCCGCCGCGCGTACGAGATCGACCGCCGACACGCGCCCGGTCAGGTCGGCGGTGACGCCCGCCGCCACCGCAGCCTTGCCGCCCACATCGGCGATCAGCAGGACCGCCCCCGAGCCGAGACGCGCCTTGTGGGCGTCGACCAGCCCGCGCAGCTCCTTCGCGGGCACGCCCTCGACCACCTGCGCGAGGAATTTCACGCCGCCGATCTCGCGGGCGGCGGGCTCGGCCGCCGCGCCGCCGCCGCCGGCCATCGCCAGCTTGCGGCGCAGCTCGGCGATCTCGCCCTCCAGCCTGCGCCGGTCGTCGAGCAGCGCCTTCACGCGGGCCGGCGCCTCGTCCGGACGGGCCTTGAGCGCGCCGGCGATCTCGGCGAGCGCTGCGTCGCGGTCGGCGAGATGCGCGAAGGCCGCCGCCCCGGTCAGCGCCTCGACCCGGCGGATGCCGGCGGCCGAGGCCCCCTCGCCCGTGACCACCACGAGGCCGATCTCGCCGGTGCGCGCGACATGGGTGCCGCCGCAGAGCTCGAGGCTGTAGGTGCGGCCGGCGGGCCCCGTCTCGCCCTCCGGCCGCGTGCCCATCGAGACCACGCGCACCTCGTCGCCGTATTTCTCGCCGAACAGCGCGCGCGCCCCTTCCGCCTGCGCGGCGTCGGGCGTCATCAGCCGCGTCACGACCTCGGCGTTCTGGCGGACATAGCCGTTCACTTCGCGCTCGATGGCCGCGATCTCGCCGCGCGCCAGCGCCTTGCCGTGGCTGAAGTCGAAACGCAGCCGGTCCGGAGCGACCAGCGAGCCCCTCTGCGCGACATGGTCGCCCAGCGCCCCGCGCAGCGCCTCGTGCAGAAGATGCGTGGCGGAGTGGTTGGCGCGGATCGCGGCGCGGCGCGCGGGGTCGACGGCGAACACCGCCGGCTCGCCCTGGACGATCTCGCCCTCGACCACTTCGCAGTCGTGCACGAACAGGTCGCCCGCCTTCTTCTTCACGTCGATCACGCGCGCGAGGCCGGTGGCGGTGCGGATCGTGCCGGCGTCGCCCACCTGTCCGCCGGATTCGGCGTAGAACGGGGTCTGGTTCGCGACGATCAGCGCCCGCTCGCCGGCCCGGGCCGAGCCCTTGCGCGCCCCGTCCGCCACCAAGGCGCGGATCGCGCCCTCCGCGGTCTCGGTGGCGTAGCCGAGGAACTCGGTCGCGCCGATCTCCTCGCGCAGGTCGAACCAGATCGCGGCGTCCGCCGCCTCGCCCGAGCCCGACCAGGCGGCGCGCGCCTTGGCCTTCTGCTCGGCCATCGCGGCCTCGAAACCCGCCAGATCGACCGCTCGCCCCTTCTCGCGCAGCGCGTCCTGCGTGAGGTCGAGCGGGAAGCCGTAGGTGTCGTAGAGGCGGAAGGCCGCCGCGCCCGGCAGGGGCGCCGCATCGGGCAGGCGCGCGAGTTCGTCCTCGAGCAGCCGAAGCCCGCGCTCGAGCGTCTGCTTGAAGCGCGTCTCCTCCAGCCGCAGCGTCTCCTCGATCATGGCGCGCGCGCGGCCGAGTTCGGGGAAGGCCTCGCCCATCCTGCCGACCAGGGTGCGCACCAGCCGCCACATCACCGGGTCCTGCGCGCCCAGCAGATGCGCGTGGCGCATGGCGCGGCGCATGATGCGGCGAAGCACATAGCCCCGCCCCTCGTTCGACGGCGTCACCCCGTCGGCGATCAGGAAGGACGCCGAGCGCAGATGGTCGGCGATGACGCGGTGGTGGATGCGCCCCGGCCCGTCCGGGTCGGCGGAGGTGGCGTTGGCCGACGCCTCGATCAGCGCGCGCATCAGGTCGGTGTCGTAGTTGTCGTGCTTGCCCTGCAGCACCGCGCCGATGCGCTCGAGCCCCATGCCGGTGTCGATCGACGGGCGCGGCAGGTTCTCGCGCCGCGTCTCGTCGATCTGCTCGAACTGCATGAAAACGAGGTTCCAGATCTCGATGAAGCGGTCGCCGTCCTCGTCGGCGCTGCCCGGCGGGCCGCCGGGGATATGGTCGCCGTGGTCGTAGAAGATCTCGGAGCAGGGGCCGCAGGGGCCGGTCGGCCCCATGGCCCAGAAATTGTCCGAGGTGGCGATGCGGATGATGCGGTCGTCGGGCAGGCCCGCGACCTTGCGCCAGAGCGCCGCCGCCTCCTCGTCGTCGTGATAGACCGTGACCAGAAGGCGGTCGGCCGGGAGGCTGAATTCCTTGGTGATCAGCTCCCACGCCAGCGGGATCGCCATCTCCTTGAAGTAATCGCCGAACGAGAAATTGCCCAGCATCTCGAAGAAGGTGTGGTGCCGGGCTGTGTAGCCGACATTGTCGAGGTCGTTGTGCTTGCCGCCGGCGCGCACGCATTTCTGCGAGGTGACGGCGCGGACGTAGTCGCGCTTTTCCACGCCGGTGAACACGTTCTTGAACTGCACCATGCCGGCGTTGGTGAACAGCAGCGTGGGGTCGTTGCGCGGCACCAGCGGCGAGGACGGCACGACGGCATGGCCGTGCCCCTCGAAATAGGACAGGAAACCCGACCGGATGTCGTTCAGCGAGGTCATGCGCGCGCTCCGCCGTGCTGCCGGGCCAAGCCCTTGACGCCGCGCCGGGATCGTGGCGCGACAGAGGCGAGGGTGTAGCGGCGCGCCCGGGCCCTGTCCACATGGGCCGGTCTTGACAGGGACGGGGCGCCCGGTATGTAGGCGGCTCGAATTGCGGGCGCGCCGGCGGCGGCGCGCGTCTTGGGCCCCAGCGCCCGGAGGATGGCGACATGGCGAAGCCCACGACGATCAAGATCCGGCTGAACTCGACCGCGGGCACCGGCTTCTTCTACGTCACGAAGAAGAATTCGCGCACCATGACCGACAAGATGTCGGTGCGTAAATACGACCCGGTCGTGCGCAAGCACGTCGAGTTCAAGGAAGGCAAGATCAAGTGACGCGCCGCCCGGGTCCGGCCCGGGCGCCGCGCGGCCACGACCCGCGAAGGCGGCGCAGCGATGCGTCGCCTTCGCGCTTTGCGGCGGTGGGTCTGCTCCCGGCCGGGGGCTGACGCGGCGCCCCGGCACCGCTACAAACCCGACGCCCACGGCAGCCGCCCCCGCAGGAGCGCCACGATGCGATCGCTCGCCGCCCTCGCCATCAGCCTGATCCCCGCGCTGGCCCTCGCCGAGGCCGGCGGCGCACCCGCGCCGGACCGGCCCGCGGCGCGCGGGGCAGCCACTTATCTCGCGCGGATCGCGACGCCGCCGGGCGCGGTGTTCGAGGCGACGCTGGCCGACGTCTCGCGCGCCGACGCCCCGGCCACGACGGTCGGCCGCGTGGTCCTGCGCGACGCGGCCGGGCCTCCCTTCGCCTTCGCCATCCCCTTCGATCCGGCGGCGCTCGCCCCCGGCGCGCGCCTCGCGGTGCGCGCGACGTTGGCCGCGCAGGGCCGGTTCCTGTTCGCGACCGACACGGTGCACGCGGTCGACCCCGTCGCGCCCGACGTCGGCGAGATCGCGATGGTCCCGGTGAACGCGCCGCTCGGCCTGACGGGCCCGAAATGGGTGCTCGCCGCGATGGGCGAGCGCGAGATCGCCGCCGCCGACTTCATGCGGGAGCCGCCCAACCTGACCTTCGGGGAGGACGGCCGCGCCCATGGTTCGGGCGGATGCAACCGGATCGCGACCGGCTACGCCGCCGGGGCCTCGGGCGCGCTGTTCGTCGACCGCGGCGCCATGACGATGATGGCCTGTCCGGACCCGGCCATGGAGATCGAGGCGGGCTTCGCCGCCATGCTCGAAGCGGTGGACGGCTGGCGGATCGAGGACGGACGGCTGGTGCTCGAGGCGGCGGGCGCGCCGCTCGCGACCTTCGTCGCGACCGATCCGTGACGGGCTGGGCGCGCGACGCGCGCCACATCTAGCGGCGCTGCGCCGCCCGACGGCGAGAGATTGATTCCCCGCCCGGCTTGCCGCTTACTGGGCGGGACCGACGCACCCAGCGAGAGAACCCGCCGCATGGCCCCCCGCCCCCAGCCCTCGGACCTGTTCGGCGGCGCGGACGCCGCGGAGGGCTACGATGCCGCCTCGATCGAGGTGCTCGAGGGCCTCGAGCCGGTGCGCAAGCGCCCCGGCATGTACATCGGCGGCACGGACGACAGGGCGCTGCATCACCTGGTGGCCGAGATCCTCGACAACGCCATGGACGAGGCGGTGGCGGGGCACGCCAGCCGCATCGAGCTGGAGCTGCGCGCCGACGGCGCCTGCGTCGTGCGCGACAACGGCCGCGGCATCCCGGTCGATCCGCACCCGAAATTCCCGACCAAATCGGCGCTGGAGGTCATCCTCACCACGCTGCACGCGGGCGGCAAGTTCTCGGGCAAGGCCTACCAGACCTCGGGCGGCCTGCACGGCGTCGGGGCCTCGGTCGTGAACGCGCTGTCCGAGCGGCTGGACGTCGAGGTGGCGCGGGGGCGGACGCTCTACCGCCAGAGCTACAGCCGCGGCCACGCGCTCGGGCCGCTCGAGACGGTGGGCCCGGCACCGAACCGGCGCGGCACCACGGTGGCATTCCTGCCCGACCCCGAGATCTTCGGCCCGGCGGCGCGGCTGCGGCCCGCGCGGCTGCACCGCATGGCGCGGTCCAAGGCCTATCTGTTCCGCGGCGTCGAGATCCGCTGGCGCTGCGACCCGGCCCTGATAGGGGCGGGCGACGAGACGCCGGCCGAGGACGTCTTCCATTTCCCCGGCGGCCTGCGCGACTTCCTTGTCGAGACGCTGGCCGGCATCGAGACCTTCGCCCCCGAGCCCTTCGCCGGCCGCGTCGAATTCGCCGAGAAGTTCGGGGCGGAGGGCGCGGGTTCCGTGGAATGGGCCGTGACCTGGACCCCGGCGCGCGACCCGTTCCTGAACTCCTACTGCAACACCGTGCCGACGCCCGAGGGCGGCACGCACGAACAGGGCTTCCGCGCCGCTCTGACCAAGGGGCTGCGCGCGTATGCCGAACTGACCGGCCAGAAACGCGGGGCGCAGATCGCCCCGGAGGATGTGGCCGCAGGGGCCTGCGGCACGATTTCGGTGTTCATCCGCGATCCCGATTTCGTCGGCCAGACCAAGGACCGGCTGTCGACCGCCGAGGCCGCGCGGCTGGTCGAGGGCGCGGTGCGCGACCGGCTGGACCAGTGGCTGGCGGCCGACCCGAAGCGCGCCGGCGCGATCCTCGATTTCGTCGTCGAGCGCGCGGAGGAGCGGCTGAAGCGCCGCAAGGACAAGGAGGCCGACCGCAAGTCGGCCACCAAGCGCCTGCGCCTGCCCGGAAAGCTCGCCGACTGTTCCGAGGCGACCAAGGCACGCTCCGAGATCTTCCTCGTCGAGGGCGACAGCGCCGGCGGCTCGGCCAAGCAGGCGCGCGACCGCAAGTTCCAGGCCGTGCTGCCGCTCAGGGGCAAGATCCTGAACGTGTTGGGCGCCGCGGGCGCGCGGTTCGACCAGAACCAGGAGTTGCAGGACCTCATGCAGGCGCTGGGCGTCGGGCCGGGCGCCAAGTATCGCGACGAGGACCTGCGCTACGAGAAGGTCATCATCATGACCGACGCGGATGTGGACGGGGCCCATATCGCCGCGCTGCTGATGACCTTCTTCTTCACCCAGCTGAAGCCGCTGATCGCCGCGCGCCGCCTCTTTCTCGCCCAGCCGCCGCTCTACCGTCTCACGCAGGGTGCCGTGTCGGTCTATGCCCGCGACGACGCCGAGCGCGAGGCGTGGCTGGCGCGCGGGCTCGGCGGCAAGGGCAAGGTCGAGACCGGGCGCTTCAAGGGCCTGGGCGAGATGATGCCGAAGCAGCTGCGCGAGACCACCATGGATCCCGCGACCCGCACGCTGATCCGCGTGACGCTGGACGACGAGGAGGCGGGGGAGACGGCGGGGCTGGTGGAGCGCCTGATGGGCCGGCGGCCCGAGGCGCGGTTCCAGTTCATCCAGGACAACGCGCGCTTCGTCGAGGATGTCGATGTCTAGGCCGGCAATGCGCGCGGTCGCGGCCGCGACACTCGCGGCGGCGCTGGCGGCCTGCGTCCCGGGCATGCCCTTCGACGAGGTGATCACCCTCGCCGACCAGTCCTCCGCCTACAGCGCGCGGGAGATCGCGGCATTCGCCGCCGCGGGGCCGGCGGTCGAGCTGCGCGGGCCGCTGCCCGGCGGCGCCGCCCCCGAGGCGGTGATCGCGGCGCTGCGGCTTCCCGGGTATCTCCCGCAGACCCCCTTCGCGCCCGCGCCCGATCCGCCGCTGTCCGGGCGGCAGGCGCGCTTCGTGCTGGTGTTCGGCCCGCGCGCCGGCCTCGACCCCGACGCGATCTGCCGGGGCGAGGTCGATGGCGGACCGCAGGGCCCGGGCCTGGGCGTCGCAGCCGTGTTCTGCCGCGGGCCCTCCCCCTTCGGCTGGGCGCGGCTCGATCATGCGCGGCCGCTGACGCCCGGGGAGCCCGCCTTCGGGGCTGCCCTCACGCGGCTGTTCGCGGCAGCGGCTCCGCGGCGCAACCCCAACGATCCGCAGCGCGACGACGGGAACGCCTGCATCATCATGTGCGGCTGAAGAAGGGGGGCACGGACCATGCGCGGCCTGTCGCGCCTGTTCGCCGGTCTGATGGCGCTGCTCGGGGCGGGCTGCGACGACGGCACCGTGATCACCCATGTCGACAGCGCGCAGGCGCGGCTCGCGCGCTCGATGCTCGTGACCGCCGGTCCGCAGGGCTTCCCCGTGGAGATCCACGGCGCGCCCTTCGCGGGGGTGACGCCCGCGGAGGTCGCGGCGCGGCTGAAGGCCCCGCCGCGCTTTCCGGCGGGCATCCGCTTCCGGGCCGTGGAACCCGGCGCCGAGGGGCGGCGGCTTGTGCTGGTGTTCAACCGCGCGCGCCACCCCGACGCCTGGGCCGACTGCCGGCTGACGGCGCCGCCGCCGGCGCTGGCCCCGCGCAGCGAGGGGTTCTCGGTCTCCGCGACCCTGTGCTCGGGTCAGGGCGTGGTGGTCGCGGGCCATCTCGAGGCCCGGCGAAGCCGCGCGGACGACCCCGAAGGCTTCGCAAGGGCCATGACCCTGTTGCTGATGTCCATCATGGAGGGCGCGTGATCGCGGCGATGCCGGCGTCGGTGGACAACCGGGGCGCGAGCAGGCTAGCCACCCCTCTGGCAGGCAGCCCAGTCGGGTCCCCAGAACGGAGCGTCGGATGACCGCTCTCCAGCACCGCCTTGCCATCGCCGCAGCGGCGCTCGCGCTGGGTGGCTGCTCGGCGCCCCGCCCGCTGTTCGTCCAGCCCCCGGGCCTCGAACGCGATGCGGAAACCCACGCGATCCGCGGGTTGCGGGGCGGGAACTCCGGCTATTTCGCGCTCGCGGGCCATGTGGGCGGCTTCGCACGGGGCCCGGACGCGCTGACGGCGGCGGGCTTCACCGATCTGCGGCCGGGTTCGGTCGCCTTCGACATCGCCGGGCCTGAACTGCCGGGCGCCATCGAGGCCGTCTGCGACGCGGACGCGCAGACGGTGGCGGGGGCCGGCCCCCCGGACGCGGGCGAAGCGCCCGCCATGCTGCACTGCGATTTCGCGCTCGATGGCGGCCCGACGGACTGGCGGCTGGCGCTGGAGCGCGCGCCGGGCGACGCACGGCAGAGCAGGGGCGAGATCGCGCTGGACGCCGCGGCCCTCGTCCTGCGCTCGGGCCCCCGCAGCGGCGACGCGCAGGGCGGGGACGGCCCGATAGCCGGCTATGCCATGGAGGGACCGGACGGCGCCGTCGCCTCGCTGGACCTGAGCGTCGAGCCGCCGCTGCTGCGGCTTTCGTCCAGGGCGACCCCGCCGCAGCGCAGGGCCGCGATCGTGGCGGCCGCCGGCCTGTCGGCGCTGGCCGGGCCGTCGCCTGCGCGACGGTGACCCGCCCGGAACCCGGAAGAGGCGCTCGCGGCCGCAGCGCGCAGGCCCGGCGTCGAGGCCGGCCGCCTCAGGACATCACCGCGCCGTCGCGCGTGTCGCCGACACGGGCGCGAAGGACAGCCGGTGATGGCGCGTGGCGCCGGACCGGCCCAGCGCCGCGAGGTGCTGCGCCGTGCCGTATCCCGCATTGGCCGCCCAGCCATAGGCGGGATGGCGGTCGCCGAGACGCGCCATCAGCCCGTCCCGGCAGACCTTGGCGATGATCGACGCGGCGGCGATCTGCGGCACGGTCGCATCGCCGCGGACCACCGCCAGCACGTCCCCATCGAGGCCCGGCGGGATGTCCGCGCCATCGATCCGCACCGGCGCGGCGATGCCCAGCCGCGCGACCGCGCGGACCATCGCCGCAAGCGTGGCGCACCGCACGCCGTCTCCGTCGACCCGCGCAGCCGGGGCCGCCGCCAGCGCGAAGCGCGCCTGCGCCGCGATGAGGCCGCGGAGGCGCAGGCGCTGCGCGGGCGTCAGGCGCTTGCTGTCGTCGAGCGCGCCAAGCAGGGCGGGATCGATGGCGCAGGGGTCGAACCAGACCGCCGCAACGATCACGGGCCCGCACAGCGCGCCGCGGCCCACCTCGTCGCAGCCGATCAGGGCCGGCCACTGCGCGGCGGCGGCAGGGTCGAACGGGCGCGCGCGCCGCGCCCCGCGCGGGGCCGCGGCCTGCGGGCCGCCGGATCGATCAGGCATCGGGTCGACCCCGGGCGCGCGCGGGCCATCCCGGCGCGCCGCGGCGGCGGCGGACGGGCGGGGTTCGCGCGCGCCGATCGCGTCCCGAGCCACTGCGCGGCGCGGCGCGCCGGCGCAGCCCTGGCTCGCCGTCGCCGGCCTTCAGCCCGGCGGGCAAGGCGGCGCCCCTTCGGGATAGCGCACGGCGACGAGGCGCAGCCCGTCGGGTGGCGCGACGGGACCGCAGGCGGCACGGTCGCGCGAGGCCAGTGCCACGGCAGGCCTGTCCGCCGGCCAGCGCCCGAGGCCGACCTGGACGAGAGTCCCGACCATGCCGCGGACCTGATTGTGCAGGAAACTGCGCGCGCGCGCGCGCACGACGACGGCCCCGCCCTCGCGGACCACGTCGAGCGCATCGAGGGTGCGCATGGGCGAGGCCGCCTGGCACTGGGCCGCGCGGAAGGTGGTGAAATCGTGCCGCCCGAGCAGCCCACGCGCCGCCTCGGCCATTGCGGCGGCATCCAGCGGGGGCGTGCGCCAGGCCAGGCCCGCCTCCAGCGCCAGCGGCGCCGAGCGGTCGACGAGGCGATAGGCATAGGCCCGCTCGACCGCGTCGAAGCGGGCGTGGAAACCGGGGGCGACCGGCTCGGCGGCGAGCACGGCCACCGGCAGGGGGCGAAGCCAATGGTTCAGCGCGGCGGCAAGGCGCCCCCCGTCCCACGGCCGCGCGAGATCGGCGTGGGCGACCTGCCCCGTCGCATGGACCCCCGCATCGGTGCGCCCCGCCCCGATCGCCGCCGGCGCGGCCGGATCGAGGCGCGCCAGCGCCGCCTCGAGCGCCCCCTGCACCGACATGCCGACGGCCTGACGCTGCCAGCCCACGAAGGGCCCGCCGTGATATTCCAGCGTGAGCTTGAAGCGCTTCATGGCCGTTTCGATAAACCGGCGGTCGCCTCCGTGGCCAGAGCCCCGGGCGACCTGCCGCATGCCGGGGCATGTCGGCCGCCCGCGGTCCCGGCCCCATCCGTGCGGGGGCCGGAGGTCCCGGGCCGCCGGCTTCGCGACGCGCAGGTCGCAGCCGGCGAGGCCGCGGAAGCGCTCTCGGTCCATGATGCTGCGGCTTCGGGATCGCCAACCCGACAAGGCCGGCGCTGGCGCCCCGATGGCGTTCGCGCTGTCGGTTCCGGCCAGGCTCGCGCCGAACGCCTCAGGGGTATTTGCGGGCGCGACCGGGCCGATGGTGCTGCGAGAGAGGATTGAACTCTCGACCTCTCCCTTACCAAGGGAGTGCTCTACCACTGAGCTACCGCAGCGACAGCCGGTCGGGTAAGGCCTCGGCGTCAGGAATGCAAGACCCGAGCGCGGCGACCGCAGCAGCCGCCGCACGGTGCGCGCGCCGTCATTCGGCGGCGGCGAGCCGGGTGCGCATGTCGCAGGTGAACAGCACGTCCCCATCGTCGAACACATGCACCTCGGTGCGCGGCCGCAGGGCATCGCGCAGCTGGCGCACGGGCCGCAGGACGAAGCCCGGGGTGCCGGAGCCGATGATCATGGGCGCCACAAGCACATGCAGCGCGTCGATCCGGCCCGCATCGAGGAAGCGGCCTATCGTGTTCGAGCCGCCCTCGACCAGGATGCGCCGCAGGCCGCTGGCAGCGAGCGCCGCGACGATGGAAGCCGGCGGCAGCTGCCCCGCAGCGTCGGGCACCACCGGCAGGGCCACCGCGCCGGCGGGAACCGCCACGCCCGGCAGGGTCGCCACGACCGGCGCGCCCCGCCCGTCGGACAGCATGCGAGCCCCGGCCGGCATGCGACCCGAGGGATCGACGACGACGCGGACCGGATCGCGCCCCGCGACCAGGCGCACCGTCAGCTGCGGATCGTCCGCCGCGACCGTGCCGACGCCGACCAGCACGGCATCGACCGCCGCCCGCAGGCGGTGCAGGTGCGCGAGCGCCGCCCGGCCCGAGATGTTGCGCGAGGCGCCGGTGATCGTGGCGATGCGTCCGTCCAGCGTCTGGCCGACCTGGGCCACGACGAAGGGCCCCTCGCCCGCGTGCAGCGCCGCCAGCGCGCGTTCGGGACAGTATCTCATCGCGCGCCCTGCCCTGTTTCGAGAACCGGTGCGCCCCGCGCCGCGATGCCCTGGCCGCGCCAGGGCGAGGTCTTGAGCCACGCGACGCCGTAGGCGACGCCGATCAGCGCGGCCATGCCGCCGAGGTTGACCAGAGCGACGGAAAGCGGCCCGCGCCCGAGATGATCGAGCGCGAGGCCGCAGAGCTGCGACAGCGGGATCGAGGCCATGAACACCGCCAGAGACTGGGTGCCGACCTTGCGCAGCACCGGGGCCACGGCCACGACCGCGTCGCGGCGCAGCCAGACGCGCGCGCCGTCCGGCGCGGCGTGCCACAGCAGCGCGGCCAGCGCCGCGAGATGGACCAGCGACAGCGCGTCCGTCCCGGGCCCCGGCGCGAGGGGCAGCGCCGCCATCAGGCCCGGCGCCATGGCCTGAAGGGCCGTCGCATGGGCATAGGGCGCGGTGACCAGCAGCGTCGCGGCGGCGATGCCCATCCGCCGGCCGCGCGCCGGCGCCGGCCCGGCCGGCGCGGGAAGGCCCTGCGACAGCCGCGCGCCGGACGGGCCGGCCGCCCACCACGCCAGATAGGCGAGCGCGAGGAAATGCGCGCAGCGGAGGATGCCGAAGGCGGTCTTGTCCCAAAGCGGCCACATCGCCTCGCGCGACGCGGACAGGAACGCGGCGAGACCCGAACCTTCCGGCAGGTAGTGGCCGAGATAGAGCTTGTGCCATGCGAGCGGCAGCGACAGGGCGATCACCGCCGCCGACAGCAAGGCCAGCCGGCGCGAGCGCGGCGGCGCGGGCAACCAGCCGGCCCCGAAGGCGAAGCCGGCGAAGAACACCAGTTGCCACGCGAAGGGATTGAAGAACCACACATGGCTTCCGTCGGGGGTCGCCGGCAGGTTCAGCGCCGCGAAATTCGCGCCCAGCGGCGCAAGCGCCGTCCAGACCGCGGCGTCGCCCGCGTCCCCGGACAAGCGCCACCACAGCGCGCCCAGGGTCGCCGCCAGCCAGAGCATCCAGACGGCGGCCGCGACGGCGACCGCGCCACCTGCCCGGTGCAGCGCCATCACCGCGGGGATCATGGCGAGGATCACGAGATACATCGGCAGGATGTCGAACAGCCCGGGCACATAGCGCAGGGTCAGAAGCGCGGGCAGGGTCCGGCGCGCTTCGTCCAGCAGCGGCAGCACATAGGGTTCGGTGACGTAGGCATGGGGCCGCGCCCCCCAGCCGTTCAGGTCGATCGCGGCCAGCATCGCCACGGTCGCGACGAACACGCCGACATGCGCCCAGTAGACCTGCCACACGCGATGGACGATGCGGGTCGTGCCCATCGCCCAGCCTCGGCGCAGATAGGTGGCGCCGAAGGCCAGCGCCGAGGCGAAGCCGGAACAGAAGACGAAGATCTCGGTCGCATCGGAGAAGCCGAAGCGGGCCGGGATCCACAATGCCCATGCGTTCATCGGGATATGGGCGGTGAGGATGATCAGCATCGCCGCGCCGCGAAAGAAATCCAGCCGCGGGTCCCGTCCGCGGCCCTCGGGCGCTGCTGCCTGCCGTGCGTTTCCGCCGATCACGCGTCTCTCCACACCGCACACATATCAAGTAGAAATAGGGACTATACCGCGGTGCGGAAAGCGCCCGGACGGCGCCGATCGGTCAATTGCGCGCGATCCGGGCGCGAAACCGCCGGCGCTAACCGCACGGAAACCGTTCGCCGCCGACAACGACATGGTTATTCCCCGTCAGGGTTCCTGCGCATGCCGCGCCGCCGCCGTCTCCGCCCTGCCCCGCAGACCGTCCCGCCACAGGGGGCGCGCGGCGCATGAGCCTGCCTGTCCGCTTCGCGATGCAGTTCGGCCTGACGGCGGCGCTGGGCTTCGCCCTCGCGCTCGCCATCGCATCCGGCCTGTTCGGCCTGCGCATCGACGGCATGTCGAAGGCGCTGGGCGAGGGGCTGGAACAGGCCATCGAGACCCAGCTGCGCCGGGACGGCGAGATCGCCCTCGACCGCGTCGCCGAGGAGGCGCGCGATGCGCTGCTGGCCTATGACCGGCCCGCGCTCGACCGCATCGCGCGTCTCGGGCTCGAGCGCAGCGGCGTGACGGCCGTGCGCATCTACGACGGACAGGGTCGCGCGGTCGCCGATGGCGGCGGCGCCGCGCGGGTGTTCGAGGCCAGGGCCCCCCTGCCGATGCGCGACATCGCCCGCGCCAGCGGCGTGCTGCGCTGGGCGGAGGGCGACCGGCTGCTGTCTGCCCGTCCTGTCTGCATCGGACAGAACTGCATCGGCTCGGTGGCGGTGACGGTCGACGGCTCGCCCATCGCGCGCGAACGCGCGGCGGTCGACGGCGACATGCGCGCGGCGACCGGATCGTTTTTCACCGAGGCGGGGATCCTCGCGGCGCTGGCGCTGCTGGCGGCCGCGGCGCTGGCGGCCTTCGCGGGCTGGGCGACCGGGCGGCGGCTGACGCGGTCGCTGCGCTCCGCCATCGAGGGGCTGGAGCAGCTCGCCTCCGGCGCCACGGCGGTCACCATCGACGCGCGCGACGCCGAGATGCGCGAGCTGGCCGCCGCGGTGGACAAGATCGCCGACAAGCTGGCCGAGGGCGGCAAGCCCGAGGGCGACGCGATCCTCGCCGAAATGGCCGACGGCCTGTTCGTCGCCTCGGCCACGGGCACGGTGATCGTCGCCAACCCCGCGCTGCATGCGCTGCTGGCCACGCCGGCCGACAGCCTGAAAGGGGCGGATGCCTTCGCCCTGTTCGGCATCCCGCCCGCCGCGGACGCTGCCGCCTTCGCCGCCGCGGCCACGGCCGCGACGCGCATGGCCCCGCCCGGCGGTGCCGCCGTGCCGGTGATTGTCTCCGCCAAGGCCGCGGGCGGAGAGGGCAGCGGCGAACCGCGCATCATCGGCGTGGTGCGCGCCGCCGGCGCGGCCAGCCCGCATGTCGAGCGCAAGCTGATCGAGGCGCAGGCGCGCGCGGAAGCCGCGGAACGGGCGAAATCCGAATTCCTGTCGGTGATGAGCCACGAGCTGCGCACCCCCTTGAACGGCGTGCTCGGCGGCGCCGCCGTGCTTGCGGGCAGCGAGCTGAATCCCGCCCAGCGCAGCCTGGTCGGGATCGTGCAATCCTCGGGCAAGGCGATGCTCAGCATGGTCACGGATCTTCTGGACCTCGCCCGCGCTGAGGCGAAGGACGACCCACCCGAGCGCGACCCGGTCGCCCTCGAAGCCGTCACGCGCGAGATCGCGAGCCGGATCGAAGCGGCCGCGGCCGCCAAGGGCCTGCAGCTTTTCGTGCGCGTCCAGCCCGGCGCGCCCGTGGTGATGGCCGACGCGGAGCGGCTGCTGCAGATCGGCCAGTCTCTGGCGGACAACGCGGTCAAGTACACGAAGGAGGGCCATGTCGGCCTAGACCTGAGCCACCGCATCCGCGACGGCGTCGCCGAGTTCGTGCTGACCGTCGACGACAGCGGCATCGGCATCCCGGCCGACAAGAAGGAGGCCATCTTCGGGGCCTTCGCCCAGGGCGACAGTTCGGCGCTGCGCGAGGGCGGCGGGGCCGGGGTGGGGCTGGCGCTCACCCGCCGGCTGGCCGAGAGCATGGGCGGCACCGTCACGGTCGAGAGCCGGCCGGGAAAGGGCTCGATCTTCAAGGTCGCGATGTCCGCCACCGTGGACCCGATGTCCGAACCCGTCGCCGCGCCGCCCGAGCTGCTGGGCGAACGGGTGCTGGTAGCCGCGCCGTCGGACCGCGAGCGCGCCGCCCTGACCGAGCAGTTCATGGCCGCCGGCGCTGCGGTCGAAACGGTCGCCATCGCAGCGGAGGCCGAGGTCGCGCTGCGCGACGCGCTGGAACGCGGCAATCCGTTCGGCACCGTCATCCACCCCGCCGATCTGAAGGATTTCGAGGCCTCGGGGCTGGCGGCCTGGCTGCGCGGAGAAAACGCCCCGCGCGCCACGGCCTCGGTGGTCCTGCGCGGCGCGCAGGACGCCGCGGCGGCCAAGGATCTGCCGGACCGCGCCCAGATCGCGCCGCATCCCGGCGACAACGCCTCGCTGCTCGACGCCGCCGTGCGCGCGGCCGCCGCCCGCACGCCGCCGGGCGCGTCCGGCGACTGGGACAGTCCCGCGGCCGCGGCCATGCCGCCTGTCGCCGAGATGCAGCCGCGCGCGGTGCCCGAAGCCGCCGCGCCGCCGACCCCGCGCATCCTGCTGGCCGAGCGGAACGAGGTGAACCGGATCGTGCTCGGCGCCTATCTGCGCAAGGCCGGCTACGAGGTCGACGCGGTCGAGAACGGGCTCGAAGCGGTCAAGGCCTTCAAGGCGCAGCGGCCGACGCTGGTGCTGATGGATGTCGATATGGCGGTGATGAACGGTCTCGAAGCCTCCAAGGCCGTGCGCCGCCACGAGGACGAGGCGCAGGCCGTGGCGGTGCCGATCATCGGGCTGGCCACCGGCAAGCGCGAGGGCGAGCGCGAGCGCTGCACCGCCGCAGGCATGAACGACATGCTGCCGAAGCCGATCAAGATGGACGACCTCGAAGCCAAGCTCGAACGCTGGGCGACGCTGTTCGCGAAGGGCGGCGAGGCCGCGGAAAGCCTCGCCTCCTGAGCGCCGGTCAGTCCTCCGCTGCGTCCGCCGCGGCGATGCGCGCCCGGTCGCCGGCCCCGCGGGCCTCGGGGTCGCGGTCCACCAGTTCGACATACGCCAGCGGGGCCATGTCGCCATAGCGGAAGCCCGCCTTCAGCACCCGGGCGTAGCCGCCATGGCGGTCCGCATAGCGCGGGGCCAGCGTGTCGATCAGCTTGCGCACTGCCGGTTCCTGCTTGATGCGCGCCGTCAGCAGGCGGCGGGCATGCAGGTCGCCGCGCTTGGCCAGCGTGATGAGCTTTTCGAGATAGGGGCGAATTTCCTTGGCCTTGGGCAGCGTGGTCTTGATCTGCTCGTGCTCGATGAGGCTGCAGGCCATGTTGGCCAGCATCGCCTCGCGGTGCGAGTGGGTGCGGTTCAGCTTGCGGTGGCCATGTCCGTGGCGCATCGGGGATCTCCGGGGTTTGCGTGGTTTGATTTGTCCGGCGGGCCGTCATGCGGCGCCGCCTCCTTGGGGCTCGCGCCCATCGTCCCGCCCGGCACGACGGCCGGGCGCCGTCTCAGAACTGGTCCTCGAACTTCTTGGCCAGATCGTCGATGTTCTCGGGCGGCCAGTCCGGCACGTCCATGCCGAGGTGCAGGCCCATGACGGTCAGCACCTCCTTGATCTCGTTCAGCGACTTGCGGCCGAAGTTCGGCGTCCGCAGCATCTCGGCCTCGGTCTTCTGGATCAGATCGCCGATGTAGACGATGTTGTCGTTCTTGAGGCAGTTGGCCGAGCGGACCGAGAGTTCCAGCTCGTCGACCTTCTTGAGCAGCAGCGGGTTGAACTCCAGGATCTCCGTCGCCTCGGGGCGAACCGCATCGGACGGCTCCTCGAAGTTGATGAAGGTCTTGAGCTGGTCCTGGAGGATGCGCGCCGCATAGGCGAGCGAATCCTCGGGCGTCAGGGCGCCGTTGGTCTCGATGGTCATGGTGAGCTTGTCGTAGTCGAGCACCTGCCCCTCGCGGGTCGGCTCGACCTTGTAGGCGACCTTCTTCACAGGCGAGAACAGGCTGTCGACCGGGATCAGGCCGATGGGCGCGTCCTCGGGCCGGTTGCGGTCGGCCGAGACATAGCCCTTCCCGATGCTGACGGTCAGCTCCATGTGCAGCGATGCGCCGTCGTCGAGATGGCAGATCACATGGTCGGGGTTCAGCACCTCGACGCCCGCGATCTCCGTGATGTCGCCCGCGGTCAGGACGGCGGGGCCGCGGCCGCGCAGCGTCAGGCGCTTGGGGCCGTCGACATCCATCCGCAGGGCCACGCCCTTGATGTTGAGGACGACGTCGGTCACGTCCTCGCGAACGCCGGGGATGCTGCTGAACTCGTGCAGCACGCCGTCGATCTGGATCGCGGTCACGGCCGCGCCCTGCAGCGAGGACAGTAGCACGCGCCGCAGCGCATTGCCGAGCGTGAGGCCGAAGCCGCGCTCGAGCGGTTCGGCGACCGCGACGGCCTTGCGGCGGGGGTCAGGGCCCGGCGCGACCTCGAGGCCCTGCGGCTTCATCAGGTCTGCCCAGTTCTTGTGGATCATGGCTGCTCTCCTCCATGCGCGCGTCCCAGGCCGATCCGTGGCCGGTCGCTTCCCGAGGAGGCGTCACGACGAAAGCCCGCTCGCGGCGGAGCGGGCTTGTCGCAGCGACGCCGGATGTCTTGCGTCAGACGCGGCGCCGCTTGGGCGGCCGGCAACCGTTGTGGGCGATGGGCGTGACGTCCTTGATCTGCGTGATCACGAAGCCGACGGCCTGGAGGGCGCGCAGCGCGGACTCGCGCCCGCCGCCCGGCCCCTGCACCAGCACCTCGAGGGTGCGGACGCCATGCTCCTGCGCCTTCTTGCCGGCGTCCTCGGCCGCGACCTGCGCCGCATAAGGCGTGGACTTCCGGCTGCCCTTGAACCCGAGGGTTCCCGCCGAAGACCAGCTGATCGCGTTGCCCTGGGCATCCGCAATCGTAATCATCGTATTGTTGAAAGACGAGTTCACGTGGGCTACGCCCGAAGTGATGTTCTTTCGCTCTTTTTTCTTGGTACGAAGCTTGTCGCGAGCCATTGAGACTGCCCTATGCCTTGATGTTACTTTTTCTTGCCGGCGATGGCTTTGGCCGGGCCCTTGCGGGTGCGCGCATTGGTGTGGGTGCGCTGGCCGCGGACGGGAAGGCCGCGGCGATGGCGCAGGCCACGGTAGCAGCCGAGGTCCATCAGGCGCTTGATGTTCACGGCCACTTCGCGGCGAAGGTCGCCCTCGACCTGCACATTGGCGTCGATGTGCTCGCGGATCCGCAAGACGTCGCCATCGCTGAGCTCGTTGACCCGCCGCACGGGATCGACGCCGACGGCGGCGCAGATGCTCTGCGCCGTGCTGTGGCCGATGCCGTGGATGTAGGTCAGGGCGATCTGGACCTGCTTGCCCGTCGGGATGTTAACGCCGGCGATGCGCGCCACTCTGGTTCTCCGTTGCTCGTCCGCCGCCCTCCGGGCGACCGTGCTGCGACCCGGCTCCGGGCCGTTGGACGCACCCCTGACGGGGCGCGCCGTGATCGTATCGGCCGAGGACCGGGCGCTGCGCCAGAGCGACGCAGAGGCGACTCGCTCTCTCGCGAAGCGCGCACTATAGGAAGGGCGCGACCGGCGTCAAGGCCGCCTCAGGCATCCAGAGCCGCAGCGATGGCTGCGGTCACATGGCCGATCTCCGCCATCCCGTCCACCGCCTTCAGCTTGCCCGTCGCGGTGTAGTAGGCGATCAGCGGCGCCGTCTCGGCATGGTACTCCTTGAGCCGCGCGGCGACCGTCTCGGCATTGTCGTCCTTGCGGCGCTTGAACTCGGTCGAGCCGCACTTGTCGCAGACGCCCGCCGCCGCAGGGACCTTGTCGCTGTCGTGATAGCCCTCGCCGCAGTTCGCGCAGGTGTAGCGCCCCGAAATGCGGCCGACCATCGCCTCGTCGTCGACCTGCATGTCGATGACGGCATCCAGCGTCATGCCCTTCAGCGCCAGAAGCCGGTCGAGCGCCTCCGCCTGGGGCGTGGTGCGGGGAAAGCCGTCGAAGATGACGCCCTGGCGCACGTCGGGCGCATCGAGGCGCTCGTCGACGACGCCGATCACGATGTCGTCCGAGACGAGCCCCCCCGCCTTCATCACGGCGTCGGCCTTGCGGCCGACCTCCGAGCCCGCAGCGACGGCCGCGCGCAGCATGTCGCCCGTCGACAGCTGCACGAGGCCACGCGTCTCCATGAGGATGCGCGCCTGGGTGCCCTTGCCCGCCCCAGGCGGTCCCAGCAGGATGATGTTCACCGTCGTTTCCCCCGTCCCCTCAGTTTCGACTTTTCGATCAGGTCGCCGTACTGGTGCGCGAGCAGATGGCTCTGGACCTGCGTGATGAAGTCCATTGTCACCGACACGACAATCAGCAGCGAGGTGCCGCCGAAGTAGAACGGCACCGCGAGCTCCGCGATCAACAGTTCCGGCAGCACGCAGACCAGCGCGAGGTAGCCGGCGCCGACCACGGTCAGTCGGGTGAGCACGTAGTCGAGGTATTCGGCGGTGCGCTGTCCGGGCCGTATGCCGGGGACGAAGCCGCCGTGCTTCTTGAGGTTCTCGGCCACTTCCTGCGGGTTGAACACCACGGCCGTGTAGAAGAAGGCGAAAAAGACGATCAGCCCGACGAAGATCAGCAGAAACAGCGGCTGTCCGCGTCCGAGCGCCGCCGAGATCGCGCCCATGATCGCGCCCCCGCCATCGGCCGAGAAGCTGGCGATGGTGGTCGGCAGAAGCAGCAGCGACGACGCGAAGATCGGCGGAATGACCCCGGCGGTGTTCACCTTCAGCGGCAGATGGCTGCTGTCTCCGCCATAGACGCGGTTGCCGACCTGCCGTTTCGGATACTGTATCAGGATGCGCCGCTGGGCGCGCTCGATGTAGACGACGCCCGCGATGACGGCGATCGCGCCGATCAGAACCGCGAGGATCACCGCGACCCCGAGCTGGCCGGTGCGCCCGAGTTCGAAGAACTGCGCCAGCGCCGCCGGGAGTTCGGCGACGATGCCCACATAGATGATCAGCGAGATGCCGTTGCCCACGCCGCGCGCCGTGATCTGCTCGCCGAGCCACATCAGGAACATGGTGCCGCCGACCAGGGTGATCACGGCCGAGGCGCGGAAAAACAGGCCGGGGTCCGTCGCCAGCCCCTGCCCTTCCAGCCCGACGGCGATGCCCCAGGCCTGCACCGTCGCGAGAAGCACGGTGAAATAGCGCGTGTACTGGTTGATCTTCTTGCGCCCGGCCTCGCCCTCCTTCTTGAGGGCCTCCAGGCTCGGCACCATCGACGTCATCAGCTGCATGATGATCGACGCCGAGATGTAGGGCATGATCCCGAGCGCGAAGATCGCCATGCGCCCGACCGCGCCGCCCGCGAACATGTTGAAGACGCCGAGGATGCCCCCCTGCGTCTGCTCGATGAAGCGCGCGAGCTGGTCGGCGTCGATGCCGGGCATCGGGATGTAGGTCCCGAGCCGGTAGACGATCAGCAGACCGAGCGTGAAGAGGATGCGGTTCTGGAGCTCCTTGGCCTTGCCGAAGGTGCTCCAGCTGATGTTCGCCGCCAGTTGTTCGGCCGCCGAGGCCATGCCGTCTCCTCCGGGCCCCTCCGCGGGGCCGCGTCAGGGTTGACCGTTGGTTACGCCGCGGGCTCCGCCGTCCGCGCCGCGCGATCCGCCGCGCGACGGATCGCCACGACATCGACGACGGCGACGCTGCCGCCCGCCCTCTCGACCGCCGCGACGGCCGCTTTCGAGGCCCCCGCGACCGTGAGCGTGAGCGCGGCGGTCAGTTCGCCCTTGCCGAGCAGGCGCACGCCGTCGAGCGCCCGGCGCACGACGCCGGCGGCGACCAGCGCCACCTCGTCGAGGCTGGCACCCGCCTCGATCGCGCCGCGGTCCACGGCCGCCTGCAGGGTCTGCAGGTTGACGATGGCGAACTGCTTCGGCGACACGGCGCGGAACCCGCGCTTCGGCAGACGCCGGTGCAGCGGGTTCTGGCCGCCCTCATAGGCGTTGATGGCGACGCCCGAGCGCGAGGTCTGGCCCTTGATGCCGCGCCCGCCGGTCTTGCCCTTGCCCGAACCCGGACCGCGGCCGACCCGCATCCGCTTCTTCGTCGCGCCGGGATTGTCCCGGATCTCGTGCAGCTTCATGACGCGAGCCTCCTCTGGCCGGATGCGGCGGGCGGCGTCACGCGCCCGCGCCCACGACAGGAGGCGGTCCGGGCGCGTGCCCGGCCGCCCCGGCCCCCGCAGGGGCGGCGCGAGCGGGGGTTCAGCCCCGCTCGGCGACGATCTTCACGAGGTGCGGGATCGAGGCCGCCATGCCGCGCACGGACGGCGTGTCCTCGAGCTCGCGCACCCGGTTCATCTTGTTCAGGCCCAGGCCGATCAGCGTGCGGCGCTGGACGGCGGGACGGCGGATCGGGCTGCCGATCTGCTTCACCACGATGGTCTTGCCCATGCTCGCGCTCCTCACTCGACCGCTTCGGCGGCCTCGGCCTCGACGGGGGCGCCGTCGCGGCGGGGCAGGATGTCGGCGACCTTCTTGCCGCGGCGCGCCGCCACCTGACGGGGCGACGTCTGGCGGCCGAGGCCGGAGAAGGTGGCGCGGACCATGTTGTAGGGGTTCTGGGTGCCGATGGACTTCGCCACGACATCCTTCACGCCCAGCATCTCGAACACGGCGCGCATGGGGCCGCCGGCGATGATGCCGGTGCCCTCAGGCGCCGTCCGCATCGTCACGCGGCCCGCGCCGTGGCGGCCGTCGACGTCGTGGTGCAGCGTCCGCCCCTCGCGCAGCGGAACGCGGACCATCGACCGCTTGGCCTCCTCGGTGGCCTTGCGGATCGCCTCGGGCACCTCGCGGGCCTTGCCCGAGCCGAAGCCCACGCGCCCCTTCTGGTCGCCCACGACGACGAGCGCGGCGAAGCCGAAGCGCTTGCCGCCCTTCACGGTCTTCGACACGCGGTTGATCGCGACGAGGCGATCCTGGAATTCCGGCTCGTCCCGCTCGCGGCGGTCGCGCCGGTCGCGGCCACCGCCGCGGTTGTCTTCTCGCGCCATCCCCGCCTCCCTCAGAACTTCAGGCCGCCGGCGCGGGCGGCATCCGCCAGCGCCTTGATCTTGCCGTGGTAGATGAAGCCGCCGCGATCGAAGAACACCTCCTCGACCCCCAGCGCGCGCGCCCGCTCGGCGATCGCCGCGCCGATGCGCGTGGCGGCCTCGAGGTTGTTCCTGCCGACGAAGCCAAGCCCCTGCTCCAGGGTCGAGGCCGCCGCCAGGGTCCGCCCCTGAACGTCGTCGATCAGCTGCACCGAAATGTTCTTCAGCGACCGATGCACCGACAGCCGCGGCTTGGACCCGCCCACGCGGCGAAGCTTGGAACGGACGCGCTGACGGCGGCGCTCGAAAAGCTGGAGTTTGTTCTTCGCCATGGTTGCGCCCTTACTTTTTCTTGCCTTCCTTGCGGAAGATATATTCGCCTTTGTACTTGACGCCCTTGCCTTTGTAGGGCTCGGGCCGGCGCCAGTCGCGAATCTCGGCGGCGACCTGGCCGACAACCTGGAAATCGGACCCGCTGATCTCGATCTCGGTCGGCTTGGCGCATTTGATCTCGACCCCGTCCGGGATCGCGAAATCCACGTCGTGGCTGTAGCCGAGCGAGAGCTTCAGCGTCTTGCCGGCGACGGCCGCCTTGTAGCCGACGCCCACGATCTCGAGTTCCTTCTTGAACCCGGTGCTGACGCCGGTCGCGAGATTGGCGATCTGCGTGCGCGTCATGCCCCATTGCTGCCGGGCGCGCTTGCTGTCGCCGCGCGGCCTGACGCTGACCGTCGCGCCGTCGAGCGCTATGGTCACGTCGTCGGTCGCCGTGAAGCGCAGCACGCCCTTGGGGCCCTTGGCCTCGACGGTCTGGCCCGACACGGCGAAAGTCACGCCCTTGGGCGCCTCGACCGGCTTCTTTCCGATGCGCGACATGGCCCTACCTCAGAACACGGTGCACAGGATCTCGCCGCCGACATTGGCGGCGCGAGCCTGCGCGTCCGACATCACGCCCTTGGATGTCGACACGATGGCGACGCCCAGGCCGTTGCGGACCTGCGGCGTGCCGGCGACGCCGGTATAGGCGCGGCGGCCGGGCGTGGAGACGCGCTTGATCTCGCGGATCACCGGACGGCCGTCGTAATACTTCAGCGCGATCTCGAACTCGGGCTTGTGGTCGCCCTTGTCGATCAGCTCGTAGCCGCGGATGTAGCCTTCGGCCTGCAGGACCTCGAGCACGCGGCGGCGCAGCGACGAGGCTGGCGTCCGCACCGTCGAGCGGGAGCGCATCTGCGCGTTGCGGATGCGGGTCAGCATGTCGCCGAGAGGATCGTTCACGTTCATGGCGCGTCCCCCCTCACCAGCTCGACTTGGTCATGCCGGGGATCTGCCCGAACGAGGCGAGATCACGCAGCGCGATGCGGCTCATGCGCAGCTTGCGGTAATAGGCCTTCGGACGGCCCGTCACCTCGCAGCGGTTGTGCAGCCGCGTCGCGGAACTGTTGCGCGGCAGCTTCGCCAGCTTGAGGCGCGCCTTGAAGCGCTCCTCCATCGACAGCTCGCCGTTCTCCGCAACCGCCTTCAGACGCGCGCGCTTCGCGGCGAAGCGCTTGACGAGGGCGACGCGCTTCTTCTCGCGCTCGACCATGCTTGTCTTGGCCATGATCCTGTCTCCCCCGACTCAGGTACGGAACGGCATGTTGAAATGCTTCAGCAGCGCGCGCGCCTCGTCATCGGTCCGCGCCGTGGTGGCGATGATGATGTCCATGCCCCACATCTGGTCGATCTTGTCGTAATCGATCTCGGGGAACACGATGTGCTCCTTCAGGCCCATGGCGTAGTTGCCGCGCCCGTCGAAGCTCTTCGGGTTCACGCCGCGGAAGTCGCGGATGCGCGGCATCGCCACGGTGATCAGCCGGTCGAGGAAATCGTACATCCGATCGCCGCGCAGCGTCACCTTCACGCCCAGCGGCATGAACTCGCGGACCTTGAAACCGGCGATCGACTTCTTGGCCTTGGTGACGACCGGCTTCTGTCCGGCGATCTTCATCAGGTCGGCCTCGGCCGCCTTGATCTTCTTGCTGTCGCCGACGGCTTCGCCGACGCCCATGTTCAGGACGATCTTGTCGAGCCTCGGCGCCATCATGGCGTTGCGATAGCCGAACTCCTCGATCAGCTTCGGCTTCACGACCTCGGCGTAGTGCGCCTTGAGCCGGGGGGTGTAGGCGGCGGCGTCAAGCATCGATGACCTCCCCGGATTTCTTGGCGAAACGCACCTTCACGCCGTCGACGACCTTGAAGCCGACGCGGGTCGGCTCGCCCGTCTTCGGGTCGAGATAGGCGAGGTTCGAAAGCTGGATCGGCGCCTCCTTGGGGATGCGGCCGCCCTTCGACGTCTGGCTCTGGCGGGTGTGGCGGATGACCGTGTTCACGCCCGCGACGATGGCGCGCCCCTCGGCCGGCATCACCCTCGTGATCTCGCCCTGCTTGCCCTTGTCCCGGCCAGCGAGCACGACGACCTTGTCGCCCTTCTTGAGCTTCGCGGCCATCACAGCACCTCCGGCGCGAGGCTGATGATCTTCATGAAGTTCCGCGCGCGCAGTTCGCGCACCACCGGCCCGAAGATGCGGGTGCCGATGGGCTCGCCCTGGTTGTTCAGGATCACCGCCGCGTTGCGATCGAAACGGATGGCGCTGCCGTCCTCGCGGCGCACTTCCTTCGCGGTGCGCACGATCACGGCCTTGCGCACATCGCCCTTCTTCACGCGACCGCGGGGGATCGCCTCCTTCACCGAAACGACGATGATGTCGCCGACGGAGGCGTATTTGCGCTTGGCGCCGCCAAGCACCTTAATGCACTGGACACGTCGCGCGCCGGAATTGTCGGCGACGTCCAGATTTGACTGCATCTGGATCATGCGGTCTGCTCCTGACCTGCGGGAACCTGTCCCGCGGTTTCACGAGCCGGAATGTCGAACCTTACGCCTGCGCGTCGGTCACGACCTCCCAGCACTTGTTCTTCGAGATCGGACGACATTCGCGGATGCGGACCATGGCCCCGACCGCGATGGCATTGCTTTCGTCATGGGCGCGGTAACGCTTGGTGTTCCGCACGGTCTTCTTGAGCACCGGATGGGTGAAGCGCCGCTCGACAAGGACCGTCACGGTCTTGTCGTTCTTGTCGCTGACCACCGTGCCCTGCAGGATGCGCCGAGGCATGGACCTTGATCCTTAAGCTTCGGCGGCCGCAGCGGCCGCCTTCTCGTTGAGCACGGTCAGCACGCGCGCCGCGTCGCGACGCACGGCCTGGAACCGGGCGGTGTTCTCCAGTTGGCCCGTGGCCTGCTGGAAGCGCAGATTGAAGGACTCCTTCTTCAGGCGCGCGAGGTCTTCGCGCAGCTGGTCGGGGGTCTTTCCGCGCAGATCGGCCGCCTTCATCGCGACGTCTCCCAAATGCTTCAGCGCGCGAGCGGCGAGCCGGGGCCCCTGCCCTGACTCACCAGTCCTCGCGCTGGACGAAACGGGTCTGGATCGGCAGCTTCATCGCCGCCAACCGGAGAGCCTCCTCTGCCACGGGCAGCGGGACGCCGTCAATCTCGAACATGATGCGACCGGGCTTGACCTTCGCGGCCCAGAACTCCACGCCGCCCTTGCCCTTGCCCATGCGGACCTCGGTGGGCTTCTTCGTGACCGGCACATCCGGGAAGATGCGGATCCACACCCGGCCCTGGCGCTTCATGTGGCGCGTCATAGCGCGGCGGGCGGCCTCGATCTGCCGGGCGGTCACGCGCTCGGGCTCGAGGGCCTTCAGGCCGTATTCGCCGAAGTTCAGGGCGAAGCCGCCCTTGGCCTCGCCGTGGATCCGGCCCTTGAACTGCTTGCGGAACTTCGTCCGCTTCGGCATCAGCATGGTCGGTGCTCCTCAGCGTTCAACGCGGGCCGCGGGGGCCGCGGTCGCCGCGATCGCGATCGCCGCCCGGACGGCCGCCCTGCTGCATCTCCTCCTGCCGGCGGTCGCGCGCCGAGGGGTCGTGATCCATGATCTCGCCCTTGAAGATCCAGACCTTGATGCCGCAGATGCCATAGGCGGTCTTCGCCTCGGCGGTCGCATAGTCGATGTCGGCACGCAGCGTGTGCAGAGGCACCCGCCCCTCGCGGTACCATTCGGTCCGCGCGATCTCGGCGCCCCCGAGGCGGCCCGCGGCGTTGATGCGGATGCCCTGCGCGCCCATCTTCATCGTCGTCTGCACCGCGCGCTTCAGCGCGCGGCGGAAGCCGACGCGCCGCTCGAGCTGCTGGGCGATGTTCTCGGCAACCAGCTGAGCGTCCAGTTCCGGCTTGCGGATCTCGACGATGTTCAGGTGCAGCTCGGACGGCGTCAGCTTCGCGACCTTGGCGCGCAGCTTCTCGATGTCCGCCCCCTTCTTGCCGATGATCACGCCCGGCCGCGC
Source organism: Rubrimonas sp. (assembly GCA_036770645.1). Taxonomy (GTDB): domain Bacteria; phylum Pseudomonadota; class Alphaproteobacteria; order Rhodobacterales; family Rhodobacteraceae; genus Rubrimonas. Next base: position 46,528 of record DAIPIU010000015.1, read on the forward strand.
GCTGTGGATCGTGACGCGGCACTTGCGGTGCGGACGCTCGATCACCACGCGGCTGATGCCGGCCTGGGCGCATTCCTTCTTGATGAAGGCGCGGATCGCCAGATCCTCGTGCAGCAGGCGGCCGTATTCCTTGCTGTCGGCATACCACCGACTGTCCCAGGTGCGGTTGATGCCGACGCGCATGCCGATCGGATTGGTTTTCTGCCCCATCAGGCCTGCTCCTCGACTTGGCGCACCTTGATCGTGATTTGGCTGAACGGCTTCATGATCTTGCCGTAGCGACCGCGGGCGCGCGGATGGCCGCGCTTCATCACCAGGTTCTTGCCCACCCACGCCTCGGCGACGACCAGCGCGTCGACGTCGAGGTTGTGGTTGTTCTCGGCATTGGCGATGGCGCTCTGCAGCGTCTTCTTGACGTCGATGGCCACGCGCTTCTTGCTGAAGGTCAGGTCGGCAAGGGCCCGGGCGACCGGCTTGCGCCGGATCAGCTGGGCCACGAGGTTCAGCTTCTGCGGGCTCGTCCGGATCATCCGGCTGATGGCCAGCGCCTCGTTGTCGGCGGCGCGGCGGGGGTTTGCGTCCTGGCCCATGTTACCTCCGCTTCGCCTTCTTGTCGGCGGCGTGGCCGTAGTAGGTGCGGGTCGGCGAGAACTCGCCGAACTTGTGACCGATCATGTCCTCGGTGACGTTCACCGGGATGTGCTTCTTGCCGTTGTAGACGCCGAAGGTCAGGCCCACGAAATGCGGCAGGATCGTCGAACGGCGCGACCAGATCTTGATCACGTCGTTGCGGCCGGACCCCTGCGCCTTTTCGGCCTTCTTCAGAACGTAAGAGTCGACGAACGGACCCTTCCAGACGGAACGCGCCATGCGTCAGCCCCTCACTTCTTGCCTTTGCGCACGTGGCGCGAGCGCAGGATGTACTTGTCGGTCGCCTTGTTGCTTCGGGTCTTGGTGCCCTTGGTGTCCTTGCCCCAGGGCGTGACCGGGTGGCGGCCGCCCGAGGTGCGGCCCTCGCCGCCGCCATGCGGGTGGTCGATCGGGTTCATCGCCACGCCGCGCACCGACGGGCGCTTGCCCTGGTGCCGGGTGCGGCCGGCCTTGCCGAAGTTCTGGTTGCTGTTGTCCGGGTTCGACACCGCGCCCACGGTCGCCATGCACTCCTGGCGCACGAGGCGAAGTTCGCCCGACATCAGACGCAACTGCGCATAGCCGCCGTCCCGGCCGACGAACTGCGCATAGGCGCCGGCGGCGCGCGCGATCTGTCCGCCCTTGCCGGGCTTCATCTCGACATTGTGCACGATGGTGCCGATCGGCATGCCCGACAGCGGCATCGCGTTGCCCGGCTTCACGTCGACCTTCGCGCCGGCCACGACCTTGTCGCCGAGGCCGAGTCGCTGCGGCGCGATGATGTAGGCCTGCTCGCCGTCCTCGTACTTCACCAGCGCGATGAACGCCGTGCGGTTGGGATCGTACTCGATGCGCTCGACCGTCGCCGCCACGTCCCACTTGCGCCGCTTGAAGTCGACGACGCGATAGAGCTTCTTGGCCCCGCCGCCTATCCGGCGCGCGGTGATCCGTCCCGTGTTGTTGCGACCGCCCGAACGGCTCAGACTCTCGGTCAGAGTCTTGACGGGGCGGCCCTTCCAGAGCCCGGAACGGTCGATCAGAACCAGCCCGCGCTGGCCCGGCGTCGTCGGTTTGTATGTTTTCAACGCCATCTTGCTGTCTTCCGTCTGTCTGCGTTCAGTCCAGTGACCCTGTGTCCGGCACTCAGAGCCCGGTGGTCACGTCGATCGCGTTGCCGTCCTCGAGGGTGACATACGCCTTCTTCACGTCGTTGCGGACGCCCAGCCGGCCCTTGAACCGCTTCACCTTGCCCTTGGTGAGCACGGTGTTGACGGCCTTGACCTTGACGCCGAACAGCGCCTCGACCGCGGCCTTGATGTCGGGCTTCGTCGCCGACTTCTGGACCTCGAACACGACCGCGTTGGCCTCGGAGGCCATGGTCGCCTTCTCGGTCACGATCGGCCGGCGGATCACGTCATAGTGGCGGGGATCGGTGCTCATTTCAGCCGCTCCTCGAGCGCCGCGGCGCCCGCCTTGGTCAGCACGAGGGTGTCGCGGCGCAGGATGTCGTAGACATTCGCGCCCTGGCTCGGCAGGACGTCGAGCCCGTCGATGTTGCGGGCCGCCAGCGCGAAGTTGCGGTCGACCTCCGGCCCGTCGATCACCAGCGCCTTCGACCAGCCGAGCGCCTTCAGCTTCTCGGCCAACGCCTTGGTCTTGGGGGCGTCCATCGCCGCGGTGTCGAGCACGATGATCGCGTTGTCCTTGGCCTTGGAGGACAGCGCCATCTTCAGACCCAGCTTGCGCACCTTCTTCTGCAGGTCATGGGCGTGGCTGCGGGGCGTGGGGCCCTTGTAGACGGCGCCGTGCCGGAAGATCGGCGCGCCCTTCGAGCCGTGACGAGCGCCGCCCGACCCCTTCTGCTTCACGATCTTGCGCGTGGAGTAGTCGATGTCGATGCGCTTGATGACGCTGTGCGTGCCGGCCTGGCGCTTGGCGAGTTGCCAGCGCACGACGCGGTGCAGGATGTCGGCGCGCGGCTCGAGGCCGAACACGTCGTCCGAAAGCTCGAGTTCGCCCGCAGGGGCGGCGTCGAGGGTGATCACGTCGAGCTTCATTCCTCGCCCCCCTCCGTCGGGGCCTCGGCCGCGGCCGCGACCTCGGCGGCACGGACGGCCCCGGGCCGCGGCACATTGGTCGGCGCGGGACGCTTCACCGCGTCGCGCACCGTGACCCAGCCGCCCTTGGCACCGGGGACCGCCCCCTTCACGATGATCAGGCCGCGCTCGGCGTCGGTCTTCACCACCTCGAGGTTCTGGGTGGTGACCCGCTCGGCGCCGAGATGGCCAGCCATCTTCTTGCCCTTGAAGACCTTGCCCGGGTCCTGCCGCTGTCCGGTCGAACCATGGCTGCGGTGGCTGACCGAGACGCCGTGACTGGCGCGCAGGCCGCCGAAGTTCCAGCGCTTCATGGCCCCGGCGAAGCCCTTGCCGATGGTCTCGCCGCAGACATCGACCTCCTGGCCCGGCACGAAATGATCGGCGGTGATCTCCGCGCCCACATCGATCAGGTTCTCGGGCGCGACGCGGAACTCGACGATCCGCCGCTTCGGCGCGACGTTCGAGCGCGCGAAATGGCCCCGCATCGGTTCCGTGACGTTCTTCGGCTTGGCGTTGCCAGCGCCGAGCTGGACGGCGGTGTAGCCGTCGCGCTCGGCCGTGCGCTGGGCCACCACCTGCACGGCATCCATCTGGAGCACGGTCACCGGCACCTGCCGTCCGTCCTCCATGAACAGCCGGGTCATGCCCAGCTTCTTGGCGATCACTCCGGAGCGCATGTCCCGGCCCCCTTCAGAGCTTGATCTCGACGTCCACGCCTGCGGCGAGGTCGAGCTTCATCAGCGCGTCCACCGTCTGGGGCGTGGGGTCGACGATGTCGAGCAGGCGCTTGTGGGTGCGGATCTCGAACTGCTCGCGCGACTTCTTGTCGATGTGCGGACCCCGCAGCACCGTGAACTTCTCGATCTTGGTGGGCAGCGGGATCGGCCCGCGCACCTCGGCGCCCGTGCGCTTGGCGGTGTTGACGATCTCCAGCGTGCTCTGGTCGAGCACGCGGTGATCGAACGCCTTCAGCCGGATGCGGATGTTCTGACCTTGCATCGGATCGCCTCTCTGGGCCGTAACTTGGAGCGCGAAAAACGGACGGGCCGGGGGACGGGCCCCCGGCCCGGCGCGTCGCGACGTGAACTTACTCGATGATCTTGGAGACGACGCCTGCGCCGACGGTTCGGCCGCCCTCGCGGATGGCGAAGCGGAGCTTCTCCTCCATGGCGATGGGGCAGATCAGCTGGACGGTGAACTTCAGGTTGTCGCCGGGCATCACCATCTCGGTGCCCTCGGGCAGCTGCACCGTGCCGGTCACGTCGGTGGTGCGGAAGTAGAACTGCGGGCGGTAGTTGGTGAAGAACGGCGTGTGGCGGCCGCCCTCCTCCTTGGTGAGGATGTAGGCCTCGGCCTCGAACTTGGTGTGCGGCTTCACCGAGCCGGGCTTGCACAGCACCTGCCCGCGCTCGACGTCCTCGCGCCCGATGCCGCGCAGCAGCGCGCCGATGTTGTCGCCCGCCTCCCCGCGGTCCAGCAGCTTGCGGAACATCTCCACGCCCGTGCACACCGTCTTGCGGTTCGGGCGGATGCCGACGATCTCGATCTCCTCGCCCACCGTCACCACGCCGCGCTCGA